>DASYUW010000284.1:0-45355 GCA_036000845.1 Burkholderiales bacterium | reverse complement strand
GATGTCCATTCCGAATCCGAAAACGTAGCGGTCGGGCACGCGCACGCCGACAAAATCGGCCCGGATCGGCTTGGCGCGGCCGATATCCTTGTCGGCGAACACCGCGCTGAAAAAAGCAGCCGCGCCGTCGGCCAGCAATCTTTCCCGCACCGCGGCCAGCGTG
Source organism: Burkholderiales bacterium (assembly GCA_036000845.1). Taxonomy (GTDB): domain Bacteria; phylum Pseudomonadota; class Gammaproteobacteria; order Burkholderiales; family JACQAP01; genus JACQAP01. Next base: position 45,192 of record DASYUW010000284.1, on the reverse strand, counting down.
TCGCCTTCGTCGAGAATGTCGTCCACCACCAGCAGCGTGCGACCGCGAATATCGGTACGCGGCCCGGCTTTCCATCGCACTTCCGAGCCGCGAAACTTGCCGTCGTACCGGGTGACGTGCAGATAATCGAGCTGCAGTGGGAAATGGAGCAACGGCAGCAATCGGCCGGTGAACACCACGGCTCCGCCCATGACGGACAGGACCAGCGGATTGGCATCGACCAGCTTGGCGGTAACTTCTGCGGCGATGCGTTCGACCGCACGGTCTATTTCCTGCTCGGAACACACCAGATCAGCCTCGCGCAGCACCTGCCAGGCCTGGTTCTTATCCAGCATTCGACCGGGGCTTCTTCGATGTCGGACGCAGCGAATCGAGAAAAGCGGAAAAATCGTTGCCGATCTCGGGATGACGCAGCGCGTACAGCACGTTCGCCTGCAGGTAGCCGAGCTTGGACCCGCAATCGTAGCGCACGCCCTGGAACTCGTATGCCAGCGCGCGTTGTTCATTGAGGAGCGCGGCAATGCCGTCGGTGAGCTGAATCTCGCCGCTCGCTCCCGGCTTGACCTTGCCGAGGTGATCGAAGATCTCCGGCGTCAGGACATAGCGCCCGACCACCGCAAGATTGGAAGGCGCGTTTTCCGGTCGTGGTTTCTCGACGATGCCGGTAATGCGGTGCATGCCGCGCTCGCCCTGCTCGGTCTTGACGATGCCGTAGCTTGAAGTCTCCTCGCGCGCCACGGTCTGCACTGCCAGCAACGAGCAGCGCTCGCTCGCATAGACGTCAACCATCTGCTTCATTACCGGCGGACTGCCGTCGATCAGATCATCGGCGAGGATCACTGCGAACGGTGCATGGCCGACCACCGGCCGGGCGCACAGGATCGCATGGCCGAGGCCGAGAGCCTCGGTCTGACGCACATAAATGCAACTGACGTGCTTGGGCACGATGTCCTGCACCTGCTCGAGCATCTTCAGCTTGCCGCGCGCCTGGAGTTCGGTCTCCAGCTCGTAGGCCTTGTCGAAATGGTCCTCGATCGCGCGTTTGTTGCGCCCGGTGATGAACACCATCTGGGTGATGCCGGCGGCGACCGCCTCCTCCACCGCGTACTGGATCAGCGGCTTGTCGACAACCGGCAGCATTTCCTTCGAACTTGCCTTGGTCGCGGGAAGAAAGCGCGTGCCCAATCCTGCGACGGGGAAGACGGCTTTGGTGATCATGTTCAATTCAGGCTCCGCGTTGCTCAGTTGTTCAGGCCGAGCAATTCTAGCAACCCTCGCTCGTCGAGCACAGCGATACCGAGTTCCAGCGCCTTGTCGTACTTGCTCCCCGGTTCCGCGCCGGCTATCACGTAATCGGTCTTCTTCGATACGCTGCCCGATACCTTGCCGCCCTTCGCTTCGATGCGCTCTTTTGCCTGATCGCGCGAGAGATGGGGCAAGGTACCGGTCAACACGAAGGTTTTCCCGGCGAGCGGTTGAAGCGGCGGCCTGGTGACAGCCGATTCCGGCCAGGTCACGCCGAGGCTGCACATCCGCGCGATCACTTCGCGGTTATGACGTTCGCCGAAGAACCGGGCGATGCTGCGCGCCACCACCGGGCCGACATCGGGTACCTGCTGCAGTTCATCCTCTCTTGCCTGCATCAGGGGGTCCAGTTTGCCGAAATGGTGCGCCAAATCCCGGGCAGTCGCTTCGCCGACGTTGCGGATCCCGAGCGCATAGATGAAGCGCGCCATCGTCGTGTTCTTGCTTTTCTCGATCGCGTCCAGAACGTTGGCGGCGGATTTTTCCGCCATGCGCTCCAGGCTTGCCAGGTTCTTCGCATCAAGGCGATAGAGATCGGCAGGCGTTTTCACCAGACCCTGGTCCACCAGTTGGTCGACCAGTTTCTCACCCAGGCCTTCGATATTCATCGCGCGGCGCCCGGCAAAATGCAGCAGCGCCTGTTTACGTTGCGCCGGGCAATACAGACCGGCGGTGCAGCGTGCCACTGCCTCGTCCTCCGGCCGCTCGACGTTCGATCCGCACACCGGACACTTGGAGGGCATGCGGAACCGCCGCACACCTTCCGGGCGCCGCTCCTTCACCACACCGACAACTTCCGGGATGACATCGCCCGCCCGGCGCACGATGACATAGTCGCCGATGCGCACGTCCTTGCGCCTGACCTCGTCTTCGTTGTGCAGCGTGGCGTTGGTCACGGTGACGCCTCCGACAAAAACGGGCGCCAGCCTTGCAACCGGCGTCAGAGCGCCGGTGCGGCCGACCTGCACGTCGATGCCGAGAACCTGCGTGATCTCTTCCTGCGCCGGATACTTGTGCGCGACCGCCCAGCGCGGCTCGCGGGCGACGAAGCCGAGTCTGCGCTGCAGATCAAGGCTGTTGACCTTGTAGATCACGCCATCGATATCGAATGGCAACTGATTGCGCCGCGCCGCAATACATGCGTGAAAGGCGAGCAGCCCTTCGGCGCCATGTGCAACCATCCGCTCCTTGGACACCGGCACGCCGAGCTCCTGCAGCGCGTCCAGGATCGCACTTTGGGTCGGCGGCAGCGCCCAACCATCGACCTCGCCCAGTCCGTAGGCATAGAAAGACAGCGGCCGACTCGCCGTGATCCGCGAATCGAGTTGTCGCACAAAGCCCGCTGCGGCGTTCCGAGGATTGACGAATACTTTCTCGTCAGCGGCGCGCTGCCGGTCGTTGAGCTTTTCGAAATCGTCGCGACGCATAAATATCTCGCCACGCACTTCCAGCACGGCAGCCGGTTGACCGGATCTCAGTCGCAGCGGCACGCTGCGTATGGTCTTGACGTTCGGGGTTACGTCTTCGCCGATCTGACCGTCGCCACGGGTTGCTGCGCGCGTCAGTACGCCGTTTTCGTAACGCAGGCTGATTGCGACGCCATCAAATTTGAGCTCTGCATTGTATTCGACCGGCGGATCGTCCGGGCCGAGTTTCAGCTCACGGCGGATGCGGCTGTCGAACGCTATCGCGCCGCTGGCTTCCGAATCGGTCTCTGTGCGCACCGACAGCATCGGCACCGCGTGCTGCACCTCTGGCAGATCGGAGCGTACCGTGCCGCCGACGCGCTGAGTTGGCGAATCGGCAGCCACAAGTTCAGGATACTGGGCTTCCACCGCCTGCAATTCGCGGAACAGCCGGTCGTATTCCGCATCCGGAATCGTCGGCGCATCCTCAACGTAATAATTGTAATTGGCGCGGTCGATTTCGCGCCGCAGCTTTTCGGCGCGGGCGGCGATCTCGGCAGGTACTGCCATCAGGAGAACAGGCGCAGCGCCAGCGGTCCGCCGGCGTGGATGCCGCGCTGTTCCATGGCGCCATACATGGCGCGCAACTGGGCGCGGATCTTGTCCAGCCCGGCATCGTTAAGCGGCACGCCGTTGTCGTCGGCGAGCATGCCGTCGAGCGAGTCGGCGAAACTGCGGCTCATCGCCACCATGCGGTCGAATGCGCGCAGGCCATCGGATACCCGCGGCACATCGAGCAGGAAAGTGATTCCCGGTGTGGTCAGGCTGCGGATCTTGTCGATCAAAAACGGTTCCGGCTCCTGGTTGTCGAGCGAGAACAGCGCGTCGCCCTGCTCGTCCAGGCAGTGAAACACTCCGCCCGGCTGAAGGTGCAACCCGGCTGCCTCGGCCAGTGCGCGGATCTTGGTGCCGTGAAACACCTGTCCGGGGCGCGCAACGACGTTGAGTCCGACCATAACGTCGACATCCTCGCAAAACCGGTAGAGCTCGGCGGCCCGTTCGAGAGCCGGTGCGAAGTCGGGCAGCTCGGCTATCGCCGCCATTTCGCGGGCCGCCGCCCTGACGGCGTCGCCGAACCGTTGCAAGTGCTCCCCCTTGACCGGCCCGGAGCGGTCGACCAGTTGCAGCGCCACGCGCACCGAGGTGTAGCGCGCGCCATCCGGCGCCAACGGCTGCCAGGTCTTCGAGCGGAAATCGAACCCGCTGAAGTTGATGATCCTGCCTAGGGTGGCCAGCGTCCGGCGCAATTGCGCCAGCTGTTCGGCGGGGATGATTTCGCCAGCGCGAATCTCGACGATGTAATCGACCTCGGGTTGCGGCAGGCCTGATGACAACGACAAACCACCGCCAAGGCCGCCCTTGCCCGCCGCATCCATCTGCGGCTCGATGCGCGGCTCAATGCGCACTTCGTCGAGCGGATCCGCCGGCGGCGCGACGGCTTTCGACATTGTCGCCCGGCGCTCGAAAAGAATGTCGTCATGCCCGCCGGCAAAGGTCTGCTCGGCACGACGGCGGAACTGCCTTTCCTGGTACCAGTTGAACGCCACCACCCCGGCCACTACCAGCGCCCCGAGCATCAGCAAGCCGATCTGCAAATCACTCATTGCCTCTCCCCGTGCGAGCCCAGCGCCAAGATGCTATCAGGCTGCGGCCTCTTCGCGCATGCGCAGCGCCTCTTCCACGTCCACCGCGACTACCCGCGACACGCCCTGCTCCTGCATGGTGACACCAATCAGCTGGCTGGCCATTTCCATGGTGATCTTGTTGTGGGTGATGAACATGAACTGGGTGTTCGCCGCCATTTTCTTCACCAGGTCGCAGAAGCGCTCGGTATTGCTGTCGTCCAGCGGCGCATCCACCTCGTCCAGCAGGCAGAAGGGCGCGGGATTGAGCTGAAACATCGAGAATACCAGCGACAGCGCGGTCAGCGCTTTCTCGCCGCCCGACAGCAGATGGATCGATGAATTGCGTTTGCCGGGCGGGCGCGCGATCACCTGCACGCCGGCATCGAGTATTTCCTCGCCGGTCATCACCAGCTTTGCCTCACCGCCGCCGAACAGCACCGGAAACATTTCGCCGAAATGCTTGTTGACGGTATCGAAAGTCGCCTGCAGGCGCTCGCGGGTCTCGCGGTCGATCTTGCGGATGGCGCTTTCCAGGGTGGTCACGGCTTCCGTCAGGTCCTGCGACTGGGCGTCCAAGTAGGCCTTGCGTTCTCGCGCCGTCGCCAGTTCCTCCAGTGCGGCCAGATTTACTGCCCCCAACCCGGCGATGTCCTCGTTGATGCGGTTGATCTCGTTTTGGAGCCTGCCTGCGCGCGCACCTTCTTCCAGCAGCGGCAACAGTTCCCGTTCGTCGGCGCCGGCTTCCGCCAGTTGCGCGGCAAAGCCGTCTTCGGTGATCCGGGCTTCCTGTTCCTTGAGGCGCAGTTCGTTGATGCGCTCGCGCAACGGCGCAAGCTTCTGTTCCGACACCAGACGCTCCTGCGCGGTGGTGCGCAGCCTGTCCTCGGCAGCCTGCAGTTCGTCGCGGCCCTGCTTCAGGCGATGCTCGCGATCGACGCGGGCTTCGAGTTGCTCCTGCAGTTGCGCCTGCAGGGGGCCCTCGTCACTCTGGGAGATTTCCTGCGACAGCGCCTCGGATTCGCTGGCGAGGCGTTGCAGGTTTTCACAAATAACATCAAGTGAGGACTCTATCTCTTTAATTTTATTTGATACCGTGGTCTCCTGAAACTGCGCTTCCTGGTGCTGCCGTTCGATTTGCTGGGCGTTCACCCGGCTGGCCTGCAAGGCCGCTTCCGCGTTTGCATGCGCCTGCGAGGCGGATTCGACCCCGTCTCGCAGCGTATCCATTCCGGCGGTCAACGCACCGATCTGGCGCCCCGCCTCCTCGCGCTGCGTCGCCTCGCGCGCCATGTCGGCATCGATCTCTGCAAGCTCGCGCACGATCTGCTCGCCACGCGCCTTGAGGCGCTCGGCAAGCTGCGACAGGCGCACATGGTCGAGTTTCAGTTGGTGATGGTTTTCCTGCATTTCCGCCACCGTCCGCCGCAGGCGCTCGGCCTCCATGCGGCGTTCCTCGAATTCCGCCTTCCGGGACATTGCACTGGCGCGTTGCCGTCCCAGTTCCTCGTCGGCGCCGCTGCGCTCCGCGAACAACGCCTCGATTTCACGCTGGCGCGACAGGATGCCGTGCACTTCAGAATCGGCCGCATGGAAACTCACGCTGGTCGCGGTGAATACGTGTCCCTGCGCACTGACCAGCATCGCACCGGCGGGCAGGTCACGGGCCAATTCCAAGCCCCTGGCGGGGTCCGGCAGCACATAGACCTGCGCCAGCCAGTCGCCAAGCACCGTCGCGAGGCGCTTATCGGTGCAGGTCACATAATCCGTGAGCCGCAAGAGCCCCGCCGCGGCCGGCTCGGCAGCGGCGGCGGCCCCGGCGATGCGGTGGAAGGAAACCTTCCCCGGAGGTGCCTCTGCCAGCCAGGCATGCACTTGAGCGAGGTCGGTGAGGCCGATGCTGTTCAGGCGCTCGCGCAATACCGCTTCGAGCGCGTCCTCCCAGCCTTCACGGATCCTGATTCCCTGCCACAGGTGCGGGTTGCGGCGCAATTCGTGGCGTTCCAGCCAAGCTTCGATTTCGCCCGCGCGGCTGACTTGCTCCTGCAACGACTGCAACGCAGTGAGCCGGGCATCAAGCTGGTTAAGACGCTGCTGGGTCTGCTCGGCATCCTGTTCCGCGCCGTGCATCGCGGCTTCCAGCGCGGGCAGAGCGACGTCGAATTTTTCGAGCGCATCGCGCTGTTCATAGAGACGCTGAGCCAGCTGGCCGATCTCCGTTTCCAGTCTTACCAGTTCGCTCAGGTTCGGCACTTCCAGGCCATCGCGCTCTTCCTCCAGTCGTGCGCGCCGCGTCTCGAGCTGCAGCAGCAGTTTCTCGCCGTGCCCGGCGCGGGCCTGTTCCAGCTGCAACTGCTGCTCGGCCTGGGTAAGGCGGCGCTGCGCTTCAGCAAGCTGTGCCTGCGCGCCTCGATACGCCTCTCCAGCCGCCGGCAGGCCTGCCCGCGCGGCCTGCAGTTCATCAGCAAGCGCGGCCAGTTGGCTGCGTGCCTTCGCCAGTGACTCCTGGCTGGCGCTGCGCGCCGCCTCCAGTGACGCCTGGCGGCTCCCCTGCTCGGCTTCCTGCACGCGCACCGACTCGAGCTGGTGCTGGGCGCGAGTGCGGCTGTCGCGGAGGTACTGGATCTGCTGCTCGATGCGGGCAACTTCCGCATTAACCTCGTAAAGCGCGCCCTGGGCGGCGTGCACCGCATCCGAAGCGCTGTAGTGGCTGGCGCGAAATTCCTCGACGCGCTTTTCCGAGTCGCGCAGGCTGGCCGTCTCGGCTTCCAGCTCCACGCCCGTTGTCTCGATATCGCGGCTGATGCGGACGCGCTGCGCGGCGGCGTCGCGTTTGCGCAGCAGCCACAGCGTGTGCTGCGTGCGCTTGAGTTCCGCCTCCAGCTCCCGGTACCTGCCCGCCCTCTCCGCCTGGGATTCGAGGTGTTCGAGCTGTGCGCCCAGCTCCCGGCGGATATCGTCGACCCGCAGCAGGTTCTCGCGGGTGTCGTCGAGCCTGAGTTCGGTTTCGCGCCGGCGCTCGCGGTACTTCGATACCCCGGCCGCTTCCTCGAGGAAATTGCGCAGGTCTTCCGGCCTGGCCTCGATGATGCGCGAAATCATCCCCTGCTCGATGATTGCGTAGCCGCGGCCGCCGAGGCCGGTGCCCAGGAAGATATCGGCGACGTCGCGCCGGCGCACGTGCATGTTGTTGATGAAATAAGAGGACTCGCCGTCGCGCTCGAGCACGCGCTTGACCGAGATTTCGCCGTACTGCGACCACGGCCCGGCCGCCTTGCCCAGGCTGTTGTCGAAAATCAGCTCGACGCTGGCGCGGCCGACCGGCTTGCGCTCGCCGGAGCCGTTGAAGATGACGTCCTGCATGTTCTCGCCGCGAAGTTGCTTGGCCGAGGATTCCCCGAGCACCCAGCGCACCGCGTCGATCACGTTGGATTTGCCGCAGCCGTTGGGGCCGACGACGCCGACCAGTTGGCCAGGGAAATGTATGTGGGTAGGGTCGACGAAGGACTTGAAACCGGCCAGCTTGATGTGAGTGAGTCGCACTATCGCAAATCTATAAAGGCTTATAATTTTGAACGGATGCCCATAAAACAAGCGCCTGGGGCCCCTAACAAGGACCAGGCGCGTGTTTTTTCAGGGCGTATTTTAACAACTGAATCGCCCCCAAGAGAATGCCAAGCAAGCCGGCGCTAACCCTGGCGACCTTCCCCAATCCGAATCTGCCCCGGGATTACCTGATTCATATGGAGATTCCGGAATTCACCTGCCTCTGTCCGATGACCGGACAGCCGGACTTCGCCACGCTTTACCTCGATTACGTTCCCGACCGCAAATGCGTGGAACTCAAGAGCCTGAAAACCTATATCTGGGCCTACCGTGACCAGGGCGCTTACCACGAAGCGGTCACCAACCGCATTCTCGACGATCTTGCCACGGCGACGAAACCTCGTTTCATGCGGCTGACTGCGCGTTTCTACGTGCGCGGGGGCATTTTCACCACCGTCATCGCCGAACACCGCAAGAAGGGCTGGATGCCGGCACCGCGCATCGAACTCGACAGGATCGCGCCGCAATCAAGCGTGCGCTGATCGCTCCGCGGCATGTTGCAAGCGCCCGGAATACAGCGTGGCCGCGACCACCATCGCCCCGCCCAGCCACTGCCTCCAGGTCATCGCCTCGGTCGCAAGCACATACGACCCCAGCGCAGCGAACACGAGTTCCGACAGGAATATGACGATCGCCTGATTGGCGCCGGTGTTCGTCAGTCCGTACTGCACCACCACGTTGACCGAGAAAATCACCACGGCCAGCAGCACGACCAGCAGCCAGGCGTAAGCATCCAGCGCCCGCAACGAGCGCGCGGGATCCTCGATGAGCAACATCACCGGCAGCGCCACCAACGACACCCCGGCCCACACGGACAGCGAGCGGACCGCCACATCGACGTGCCTTGCCTTGCGGCTGAGTACATTGGTCAGGGCGAACGCCATCCCGGACGACAAACCCAGCCATTCGGCGACGCTACGCGGCAGCGACAGGTCCAGACCCGAGCGGCCGAGCATGATCGCCGCGCCGCCCAGCGACAGCGCCATCACGAAATAACCGGACGGACCCGGCCTCTCGCCGAGCAGGACACGCGCAAACAGCACCGTCCACAACGGCGCCAGGTAGAACAGCAGCAGGACCTGCATCACCTCGCCGCGGATGGTGGCGAGGACATAGGCGAGATTGCACCAGCCCGCCGCCAGCGCGATGGCTGCAAGCGGCCAGACGGAGCGGGAGATCTGGGTCGTGCGCCCGCGCAACAATGCCAGTCCGGGGAGCAGCGCGAGGAAATATGTCAGAAAGGAAGCGAGCGCGCCGCCGACTCCGGCCGCATCGAGCGCGCGATACGGAAACCAGATCAGCCCCCACACCATGGCGGCGGTGAGCAGCGAGACAATGGCCAGCGAGTTATTATTGTTCAACGAGTGTCCTGTTCCGCTGATTCGTGGAACAACCAAGCGAACCTTGGAAGCCAGTCCAACGATCTATTTGACAGCAATCTATCGTCGATCGGAAAACCCGCGAAATCGGTGTCAGGCAAGGCGCGAGTCCTCGACAGGGGTGGGGGCCGGTGAAACGTTGAGCAGGGATCGCCGTAGAGCGGAAGAGGGGCCCCGAACGTTTTCTGTTCGGGGATCTGACCTCGGAGGCAATCGAGGGCGGCGGGGCGATCCTTTTGCGTCTGATCTCAGGTCGCCTCCCCAACTGAAGTTGGGGCCCCTGCTCCGCCTCGACAGCCGCCCCGCTTGCGGGGATGCGACCGTGCAACCGGCCAATAGCGTGTCCACCACCGGCCTGACGCGTGTCTGCGCGGTCAGATCCCCAGAGGGGCCCCTCTTCCGCGCTCCGACACGCACGGCAAGGACTCGTAACACGCATGGCGCCGATTCTCGTCGGGTTTTCAGCCGCGAATCAGCGGAACAGGACACTGGAGCCCCCGTATGATTCGCTGGCCCTTCACCCTGCGGCGCACCGCGCGCCCGGTCAGTAAAGGTAACGCCCATTGCCGATGAATCCGAACCTGACCAGGCTTCAACCCTACCCTTTCCAGAAGCTCGCGGCGCTGCTCTCGGGAGTGAAAGCCAACGGCTCGTTGCGTCCGATCAATCTCTCGATCGGCGAGCCGAAGCATGCCACACCGCAGTTCATTCGCGAGGCGCTGAGTGCCAATCTGAGTGGATTGTCGAGCTACCCCGCAACCGCAGGCAGCGAAACGCTGCGCGCCGCGATCGCGGCATGGATCGAGCGGCGTTACCAGCTGCCGCGAATTGATCCGGCAAAGCAAGTGCTGCCGGTCAACGGCAGCCGGGAAGCGCTGTTCGCTTTCGCGCAGGCGGTGGTGGACACCTCGCGCGAACGGCCGGTCGTGGTGGCCCCCAATCCCTTCTATCAGATCTACGAAGGCGCCACGCTGCTGGCCGGGGCGGAACCGGAATTTCTCAATATCCTCCCGCACAACCGCTTCGCCATCGATTTCGGCCAGCTGCCCGAATCGGTATGGAGCCGCGCCCAGCTCGTCTACGTTTGCTCGCCGGGCAATCCCACCGGCAGCATCATGACCCTCGAAGAGTGGCGAACCCTGTTCGATCTGTCGGATCGCCACGGTTTCGTGATCGCCTCCGACGAGTGCTACTCGGAGATCTATTTCGACGAGGGCCATGCGCCGCTCGGCGGCCTGGAAGCCGCGCATCGTCTTGGCCGGACTCACTTTCCACGGTTGGTCGCGTTCGGCAGCCTGTCGAAACGCTCCAATTTGCCGGGGATGCGCTCCGGTTACGTCGCCGGCGATGCGGACATCCTGGCGAAGTTCCTGCTTTACCGGACTTACCATGGCTGCGCGATGAACCCAGCGGTGCAGGCTGCCAGCACGGCGGCGTGGCAGGACGAGGAGCACGTGCGCGACAACCGGCGGCTGTACCGGGAGAAGTTCCAGAAAGCGGTGGCCCTGCTCGCCGAAGTCACCGACGCCACTATGCCGCAGGCGGCGTTCTACCTCTGGCTGCGCACCCCGGTCGCCGACACTGAATTCGCTAAACGCTTGTTTGAGCAATATAATGTGGCCGTCGTACCCGGCAGTTTCCTGGCCCGCGAGGCGCGCGGCATCAATCCGGGGGTGAACTTCGTGCGCATTGCACTGGTGGCCCCGGTGGAGGAATGCGTCGAGGCGGCACAAAGGCTGGCCGAATTTTTCTCTCAACTCTCACAAGGAAAAAACAAGAATGACGGATTTGCAGTCGGTCATCGAGAACGCCTTCGATAACCGTGCCAACATCTCGCCGAACAGCGCCGAACCCGCGCTCAAGGAGGCCGTTGCGGAAGTCATCGATCGTCTTGACGCCGGGAAGCTGCGCGTCGCGGAGAAAATCGGCGACGAATGGGTCACGCACCAGTGGGTCAAGAAAGCCGTCCTGTTGTCGTTCCGGCTGCAGGACAACGCAGTGGTCCGCGACGGCTACACCAATTATTACGACAAGGTGCCAGCCAAGTTCGCTGATTACGGCGCTGCCGATTTTCGCGCCGGCGGGTTTCGCGTGGTACCGCCGGCAGCGGCGCGGCGCGGCTCGTTCATCGCAAGGAACGTGGTGCTGATGCCCTCTTTCGTGAATATCGGAGCCTACGTGGATGAAGGCACCATGGTGGACACCTGGGCCACGGTCGGCTCATGCGCGCAGATCGGCAAGAACGTCCACCTCTCCGGAGGCGTGGGGATCGGCGGCGTGCTGGAACCGGTGCAGGCCAATCCGACCATAATCGAGGACAACTGCTTCATCGGCGCCCGCTCCGAGATCGTCGAGGGCGTGGCAGTCGGCGAAGGCTCGGTGATCTCGATGGGTGTTTACATCGGCAGCAGCACAAGGATCTACAATCGCCAGACCGGCGAGACCCTTTATGGCAGGATTCCACCGGGGTCCGTGGTCGTGTCGGGCAACCTGCCCTCGCCCGACGGCAAATACAGTCTTTACTGCGCGGTCATCGTCAAGCAGGTGGACGCCAAGACCCGGGGCAAAACAAGCATCAATGAACTGCTCAGGGGCGAATGATGCAAGAATCCTGCTTCGCCAGCGGCGTCAAACGGAACACGCAAGTTTCAGTGGAGGCTAACGCGTCGAAGGCGCGTTATACCGGACCTAAAGCCAGCATCAACCAGCTCCTCCGCGGCGACTGGCAGGAGCCTTCCAGGTTACGCGGCGCGGATCGGCGCAACCACTACCAGGAGTCATCGAGGCCACCATGTTTCTGAGCCCACTGTTCAAGTTGATGGCAGAAAAGCAGGCGTCGGACCTTTTCATCTCTGCCGGCGCCCCGGTGTCGATCAAGATTCTCGGCGGCATCATGCCGGTGAACGCGCAGATGATCGATTCGGAGACTGCCCGCAAGATCGCCTACGAGGTGATGAGCGACCGGCAGATCCGCGAGTTCGAGGAGACCATGGAGATGAACTTCTCCTACGTGGTCCAGGACATCGGCCGATTCCGCGTCAACGTCTTTCGCCAGCGCGGCAACGTGGCGATGGTGGTCCGCTATCTCAAGAGCGGCACGCCGGGGATCGAAAAGCTCAAGCTGCCGCCGATCCTCAAGGACCTCGTGCTGGAGAAGCGCGGTTTCATCGTGGTGGTCGGGTCCACCGGTTCGGGCAAGTCCACCACGCTCGCCGCCATGATCGAGCACCGCAACGCGTTCAAGCCGGGGCACATACTCACCATCGAGGACCCGATGGAGTTCGTGTTCCGCGGCGACAAGTGCGTGATCAACCAGCGCGAAGTCGGCACCGACACCCGCTCCTACGAGAACGCGCTGGTGAACGCGATGCGCGAAGCGCCGGACATGATGATGATCGGCGAGATCCGCGACCGCCAGACGCTGCAGCACGCACTGCTCTACGCCCAGACCGGCCACCTGTGCCTGTCAACGCTGCACGCCAACAACAGCTACCACGCGCTCAATCGCATCATCAATTTCTTTCCATACGAAGCGCGCACCTCGCTGCTGTCCGACCTTGCCATCAGCCTGCGCGCCATCATTTCCCAGCGCCTGGTCAAGGCCAACGACGGTTCGCTGGTCGCCGCGGTGGAGGTGATGCTCAACACCAAGCACGTCGCCGAGCTGATCAAGAAAGGCGAAATCGACCAGATCAAGGAGGCGATGGAGCAAAGCCTTTCGCCCGGATCGAAGACCTTCGAGCACGCCTTGTTCGAACTGTTCATGGCCGGGACGGTTTCCAAGGACGAGGCGCTCAAAAACTCGGATTCCTCCACCAACCTGTCCTGGCTGATCAACAACTATGAACAGAAGGCTTCCGGCAAGATCGGCGAGAGCCCGACCGGACGGGTAATGGTCAAGCCCGGTGGAGGCTACTCGTTCAGCGAGATCAAGCTCAACGTGGACAACGACGACAAGAAGTGAACTGCCGACCGGTTCTCCGGCGCCTGTGATGCCGGACTCGGCTGCAATGTCGTCCGCCACCTTCCAGCTTGCGCGCGAGTTGATCTCCCGCGCTTCGGTTACGCCAAACGATGCCGGCTGCCAGGAAATCCTGCGGCAGCGCTTGGCGCGGCTCGGCTTCAAGGCCGAGCCGATGCGTCACGGCGAAGTCGACAATCTATGGGCGCGGCGCGGCAACCGCGCGCCGCTCGTCTGCTTCGCCGGCCATACCGACGTCGTCCCGACCGGGCCGCTAGGCCAGTGGCAATCCGATCCGTTCACGCCGACGGTACGCGACGGCGTGCTCTACGGCCGCGGGGCGGCCGACATGAAGTCCTCGCTGGCGGCGTTCGTCACCGCGATCGAAGCGTTCCTCTCCCAACATCCGGATCATCCCGGTTCGATTGCGCTGCTGATCACCTCGGACGAGGAAGGCGTGGCGGTTGATGGCACGGTCAAGGTGGTCGAGGCGCTGCGCGCGCGCGGCGAAAAAATCGACTACTGCATCGTCGGCGAGCCCTCCTCGGTCAGGACACTCGGCGACACCATCAAGAACGGCCGCCGCGGATCCCTGTCCGGAGAACTGCTGGTGCGCGGCATCCAGGGCCACATCGCTTATCCACTGCAGTCGCGCAATCCGATCCACCAGTTCGCGCCGGCGCTGGCCGAGATCGCCGCCACCGAATGGGACCCGGGCAACGAATCCTTTCCGCCGACTACCTGGCAGGTATCGAACATCGGCGCCGGCACCGGCGCCACCAACGTGATCCCCGGAGAACTGAAGGTGTCGTTTAACTTCCGCTTCTCCACCGCCAGCACCGTCGAGTCGCTGAAGAGCCGCGTGCACGCCATCCTCGACCGCCACCGCCTGGACTACGCACTGGACTGGTCGCTGTCCGGCAAGCCCTTCCTGACGGCCCGCGGCAAGCTGGTGGAAACGCTGACCGACGCGGTGGAACGCGTAACCGGCCAGCACCCGCAATTGTCCACGGCCGGAGGCACCTCGGATGGACGCTTCATTACCGAAATCTGCCCCGAGATCGTGGAGCTGGGCCCGGTGAACGCGTCCATCCACAAACTGAACGAGCATATCGCCATCGCCGATCTGGACGCATTGTCGAAGATCTACCAGCAGGCGCTGACCGATCTGCTGAATGCCCGCTGAGGTGCCGAAGCACCCGCACCCGAAAACGGTTCGCGACTGGCTGCGCTTCGCGGTGAGCCGCTTCGGCGAAGCCGGGCTGTCGTTCGGCCACGGTACCACCAATGCCCACGACGAGGCGGCGTACCTGATCCTGCACACGCTGAAACTTCCGCTCGATCGCCTCGATCCGTTTCTCGACAAGGCGCTGACCGCAGAAGAAATCGAGGCGGTGAGCCGTGTGCTGCGCCGGCGTATCGAACAGCGCGTGCCGGCGGCCTATCTCACCAACGAAGCCTGGCTGGGCGATTTCCGTTTTTACGTTGACGAGCGCGTGATCGTGCCGCGCTCGTATATCGCGGAGTTGTTGCGGGATGAGTTGAGTCCCTGGGTTAAGGACCCGGATTCGGTCGGCGCCGCGTTGGACCTGTGTACCGGATCAGGCTGCCTGGCAATCCTGCTGGCGAAAACTTTCCCGCACGTCCGGTTGGACGCAACCGAACTCTCACCCGATGCGCTCGAGGTCGCGAGGAAGAATCTCGCGGATTACGGCCTCGAAGACCGCATTCGCCTCGTAATGGGCGATTTGTTCGCTGGTCTCACCGGGCCATACGAGCTGATCGTTTCCAATCCGCCGTACGTGAACGCCGACTCGATGGCAGCACTGCCGCCTGAGTATCGTGCCGAACCGCAAATGGCGCTGGCAGGAGGGCAGGATGGACTGGATATCGTGCGCCGCATCGTGTCCGGGGCCGGCGCGTTCCTCGACCAAGACGGCCTGCTGGTGGTGGAAATCGGGCATAACCGGGAGGCGCTGGAGCGCGCGTTTCCCCGCCTGCCGTTCACCTGGCTGGAGACTTCTGTGGGTGACGGTTTTGTGTTCCTGCTGACGGGCGCGCAACTGGCGCGCTGAATTCGTCCTGCTGCGCGGCGGGGGTGCTGCCCGCCCACTCGAGCAATTGGCTGATCTCGGATTCCTTGAGCTCGACCCAGGCGCCACGCTTCAGGCGCGGCGGCAGGCTTACGATGCCGAAGCGCACGCGCATCAGGCGGCTGACCTGCAGACCCAGCGCTTCGAACATCCGTCGCACCACCCGGTTGCGCCCCTCCTTGAGTGCCACCCGATACCAGCGGTTCCTGCCTTCGCCGCCCTGCTCTTCGAGCATGTCGAACTTGGCATCGCCGTCGGAAAGCCGCACACCCCTCTTGAATTCGGCAATCTGGGCAGGTGTCAGTGCGCCGAACAGCCTCACCGCGTACTCGCGCTCGACCTCGAAACGCGGATGCATCAGACGGTTCGCCAGTTCACCCGAAGTCGTGAAGATCAGCAAACCGCCGGTGTTGAAGTCGAGTCGGCCGACCGCCAGCCACTTGGCGCTACGGATGACCGGCAATTTTTCGAACACGCTGGGCCGGCCTTCCGGATCATCGCGCGTGACGATCTCGCCTTCCGGCTTGTGGTAGAGAATGACGCGCGGCAGGCGCGTGGTGACTTTGAACTTGATCTGGCGACGCCCTACCTGGATCAGATCGTCGGTGGTCACCCGCGCACCCAAGGTGGCCGGAGTGCCGTTCACTTTCACTTTTCCGGCCTTGATGATCTCTTCCATCGCCCGCCGCGAACCCAGCCCGGCCTGCGCCAGCACCTTCTGCAGTTTCTGCGAACGCGCTACGATCGCTGCCGCAGGCGCGGCCGGCTCAGGCATGCGCCTCAACCTCGCTCCGGAATTTCTGCGCGAGCCCCGCGCCAGCGCCGGCGTGCTCTTGGGCGAGTGTCTGGACGGGGGCCGGCGTTTGGCCGGCTCGGCGGAAGGACCGGCCATCAGGCAGGCCTCCGTTCGATCACCGCCTGCGCTAACGTACCGCTGTCCACGTGTTCGAGCTCGCCACCTACCGGAAGCCCGCGGGCGATGCGCGTGACTTTCATTCCCCGTGCAGCCAGCAACTCTCCGGCGTAATGCGCCGTGGCTTCTCCTTCGACAGTGAAATTGGTGGCAAGAATGGTCTCCTTCACCGTGCCGTCGAGCGCTCGTTTCACCAAGCGGTCGAGATGAATGTCCTTCGGCCCGATTCCGTCAAGCGGCGACAGCCTGCCCATCAGGACGAAATACAGGCCGTTGTAAGCCTGGGCCTGTTCCATCATCAGCAGGTCGGCGGGCGTTTCCACCACGCACAGGAGCGTCCGATCGCGTCGCGGCGAACTGCACAGCTCACAGACGGCCTGCTCTGTGAAGTTGTTGCACTTTTCGCAATGGCGCACCGTCGCGACAGCCTGCTCGAGCGCCTTGCCGAGCCGCTGCGCGCCCGGATGGTCGCGCTGCAGAAGATGGAATGCCATGCGCTGCGCCGACTTCGGGCCGACGCCGGGCAGGCAGCGCAGCGCTTCGATCAGCTCTTCCAGACTGGACGGTGTTTTCATTTTGCAGGACGTCTACGAGCAGAGAAGCAAACCACCAAGACACCAAGGCACCAAGGAGTGAAAAGAACAAGATTCGAACTCAGTTTTTCTTGGTGTCTTTGTGCCTTGGTGGTGAGATTTTTGTTTTTCAGATTTTTCTCTAAGTGTCTGTGGCGAATTCAGAATGGCAGCTTCATTCCGGGGGGAAGACCGAGCCCGGAGGTCAACCCGCCCATTTTTTCCTGGGTCGCTGCCTCCACGCGGCGCACTGCGTCGTTGACCGCGGCGGCGATCAGGTCCTCGAGCATTTCCTTGTCGTCGCCCATCAGGCTCGGGTCGATGGACACGCGCTTGACGTCATGGCGGCCGGTCATCACTACTTTTACCATGCCCGCGCCTGCCTGGCCTTCGACCTCCATGCCGGCGATTTCCTCCTGCGCCTTCTTCAGGTTCTCCTGCATCTGCTGGGCCTGCTTCATGAGCCCGGCAAGTTGGCCTTTCATCATGATGTCGTTCCTTACTGAATCGGTTTGATCGAAGAATCCTTCACCCGCGCATCGAAATTCTCCACCAGGTCGCGCACGAACGGATCGGTTTCGATGGACTCGATCGCCTTGGCGAGTTTCGCCTGCCGTTCCTGGTTTTCGATTTCGGCGGGCGTATTGCCGGTGCCGCCGGTGGAGATCCGCAGCCGCAGCTTGCGGCCGAAATATTCCGCGAGCGCCGCCTGCAACTTGTCCGTGTACAGCTTTTCCAGCAGATGTTTGTGCGCCTCCGGCACCGCAAGTTCCAGCCGGTCGCCGTCGAGCGAACGAAACTCGCAGTTGTCGGCCAGCATGCGTGCCATGCCGCCGACCTTGATGCGCCCGACGAGCGTGCGCCAGTCCGCGAGTTCCTGCTTCGCGTCGACGGCAGCCTTGGCTGTCGCTTCCGGTACGCCCGGAGCGGCGGCAGCTCCGGCAGATGCTGGCGGCTTTGACACGGGGCGGCCGGCGGCCGGCGTGGAAGCAGGCACGGACTTCCCGGGTTCGACCGGCAGGAACGCCAGCATGCGCATCAGCGTCATGGTGAAGCCGGCAAATTCGTCCGGGGCGAGGCCGAGATCGCGCCGCCCGTGGATCGCGATCTGGTACAGGAGTTGTACGTCCTCCTCGCTGAATGCGCCGGCCAGTCCGAGCAGCGCGTCACGCTCGGGTTCGTCGTCCGCCAGCGCTTCGGGCAACGTCTGCGCCAACGCAATCCGGTGCAGCAGGGTCGCCAGTTCCTGCAGCGCTGCGTCGAACGACAGGCTCCTCGCCGCCATGCGCTCGGCCTCGGCAAGCAATGCCGGACCCTCACCGCTCGCGAGCGCCTTGAGCAGGCTGAACAGGTAGCTCCGGTCCACCGCGCCCAGCATCTCCCTTACCGAAACCTCTTCGATCTTGCCGGCGCCATGTGCGATCGCCTGGTCCAGCAGCGACAATGCATCGCGCATGCTGCCCTCGGCAGCGCGCGCCAGCAGATTGAGCGCCTGCGTCTCGAAAGGCACGCCTTCCTTGCCGAGCACGTTTTCGAGCTGGCCGCGGATCTGGCCCGGGGGAATCTGCTTGAGATTGAACTGCAGGCAACGCGACAGCACCGTGACCGGGACTTTCTGCGGATCGGTGGTCGCGAGTATGAATTTGATGTGGGCCGGCGGCTCTTCGAGGGTCTTGAGCATCGCGTTGAACGCGCTGCGCGACAGCATGTGAACTTCGTCGATGATGTACACCTTGAAGCGGCCCGAAATCGGCGCGTACAGCGCGTTCTCCAGGAGCTCGCGCATGTTGTCCACCTGGGTGTTGGAGGCGGCGTCGAGTTCGATCAAGTCCACGTAGCGGCCGGAATCGATCTCGGTGCAGGCCCCGCACTTGCCGCAGGGATTCGCGGAAACACCGGTTTCGCAATTCAGCGCCTTAGCGATGATCCGTGCCAGCGTAGTTTTGCCCACGCCGCGGGTGCCGGTGAGCAGATACGCGTGATGCAGGCGATTCTGCGTAAGCGCATTGCTGATGGCGCGGACCACGTGGTCCTGGCCGATCAGTTCACCGAAATTCCTGGGGCGCCATTTGCGCGCGAGTGCAAGCGTCACTTTTTGTTCAAGCGGTCGATAATTCTTCGCGGGTACGGCGTCAGGCAATCCGGCCAAAAAACTTTTCGCCTCTCGCCTCCCGCGTCACGTCGAATTGGGGTGGCGAGCCTTGCCCCCGTCACTCGCAGAGAATAGCTTTGGCTGCTTCCTTCCGGACCTGACCAGGTTCACTACCATGCGATGCGGGGAGGCCCGCCATTGAAGTGCGAGGCGCGAGGGACGAGGGCCGAGAGACGAGGTGAAATCGGGCCGCGCAGCGGCGAACGCACTCACCTCATTCCTCACGCCTCACCCCTCACGCCGTTGTAACCGGAATCTTGCCGATTCTTGCCCGCCACTCGCGCGGACCGGTCTGGTGCACGGAAGTGCCGTTGACGTCCACTGCGACGGTGACCGGCATATCCTTCACCTCGAACTCGTAGATCGCTTCCATGCCGAGATCCGCGAACGCGACCACGCGCGAGGACTTGATGGCCTTGGAGACCAGGTAGGCCGCTCCACCCACCGCTATCAGGTACACCGCCTTGTGTTTGCGAATGGCTTCGATTGCCGCGGGGCCGCGTTCGGCTTTGCCGATCATGCCGAGCAGCCCGGTTTTCGCCAGCAGCATATCGGTGAACTTGTCCATGCGGGTGGCGGTCGTCGGACCGGCCGGGCCGACGGCTTCATCGCGCACCGGGTCCACCGGACCTACGTAGTAGATGAAGCGGTTGCGGAAGTCCACGCCTGCGGGCAGGGTTTTGCCACTGGAGAACAGTTCCTGGATGCGCTTGTGCGCGGCGTCGCGACCGGTAAGGATTTTGCCGTTCAGCAGCAGCGTTTCGCCGGGCTTCCAGGCCGCGATCTCCTCGCGCGTAACTTTGGCAAGGTCGACCTTGCGCGAGGCCGGCGCCGGCGCCCATTCCACGTCCGGCCATTCATCCAGGCTGGGAGGATCCAGCCGTGCCGGGCCGCTGCCGTCGAGCGTGAAGTGCGCGTGACGGGTGGCGGCGCAGTTCGGGATTATCGCCACCGGCAGCGACGCCGCGTGCGTGGGGTAGTCGAGAATCTTGACGTCGAGCACGGTGGTCAGCCCGCCGAGGCCCTGCGCGCCGATGCCGAGCGCATTGACCTTGTCGCAGATTTCGATGCGCAGTTCCTCGATCCGGTTTTTCGGCCCGCGCCGTTTCAACTCGTACATATCGATCGGCTGCATCAGCGCTTCCTTGGCCAGCACCATCGCCTTCTCCGCGCTGCCCCCGATCCCCAGCCCGAGCATGCCCGGCGGGCACCATCCGGCACCCATGACCGGCACGGTCTTCAACACCCAGTCCACGATGCTGTCGGACGGGTTGAGCATGACGAATTTCGCCTTGTTCTCGGAGCCGCCGCCTTTGGCTGCGATGCGGACATCCACTGAATCACCCGGAACGATTTCCATGTGGATCACCGCCGGCGTGTTGTCGCGCGTGTTTTTCCGGCCGCCCGCCGGATCGGCGAGGATGGACGCGCGCAGCTTGTTGTCCGGGTGCAGGTAGGCGCGGCGCACGCCTTCGTTGACCATGTCGGCAACACCCATGCCGGCACCGTCCCAGTGCACGTTCATACCGACTCTCAGGAACGCAACCACGATACCGGTATCCTGACAGATCGGGCGCTTTCCTTCCGCGCACATGCGAGAGTTGGTCAGGATTTGCGCGATCGCGTCGCGGGCCGCCGGAGACTCTTCACGTCGATACGCCTCCGCGAGGGACTTGATGTAGTCCAGCGGATGGTAGTAGGAGATGTACTGGAGGGCGTCGGCGACGCTTTCGATCAGGTCTTCCTGGCGGATGGCGGTCATGGGTGAATGCGGGCGGCTCGGCGAACTGCTGGTGCGCTCAGACGGATTTTACACTACCGGCGGCGCTTGCCTGCTGCCTGGATGTGCCGCGCTCACCGCTCAGGACTCGGCACCGGAAAGTCTGGCTATAATCCGGTCCAAAGCCGACTATCACGCTATACGACGGGGAGGATGGAATGAGTACGATCGAATCGGTCCTGCAAGAACACCGTGTTTTCCCGCCGCCTGCGGACTTCGTCAGGCAGGCCAATGTTTCCGGAATGGCGGCTTACCAGGCGTTGTGCGCCGAGGCGGAACGCGATTACGAGAGCTTCTGGGGACGGCTGGCGCGCGAGAACGTGATCTGGCGCAAACCGTTCTCCCAGGTCCTGGATCAGAGCAAGGCGCCATTCTTCAAGTGGTTCCACGACGGCGAGCTGAATATCTCGTATAACTGCCTGGACCGCCATCTCAACAGCCAGCCGAACAAGCTCGCCATCATCTTCGAAGCCGATGACGGCGCGGTCACCAAGATCACCTACAAGCAGCTCTACCACCGCGTCTGCCAGTTCGCCAACGGGCTCAAGTCGCTCGGAATCAAGACCGGCGACCGCGTGATTGTCTACATGCCGATGTCGATCGAGGCGGTAATCGCGATGCAGGCCTGCGCGCGCATCGGCGCCACCCATTCAGTGGTCTTTGGCGGCTTCTCGGCCAAGAGCCTGCAGGAGCGCATCATCGATGCCGGTGCGGTCGCGGTCATCACCGCCGACGGACAGATGCGCGGCGGCAAGGAAATCCCGCTGAAGCCCGCGGTCGACGATGCTTTTGTGATGGGAGGCTGCGAAGGCATCAGGCACGTGGTCATCTACAAGCGCACGGGCAGCCCGATTCAGATGCGTGCGCCGCGCGATCTCTGGTGGCACGAGCTGGTTCAGAATCAGCCAGACGTCTGCGAGCCGGCGTGGGTCAACGCCGAGCATCCGTTGTTCATCCTTTACACCTCCGGATCCACGGGCAAGCCCAAGGGTGTGCAGCATTCCAGCGGCGGTTACCTGCTGCAGGCTATGCTGACGATGAAATGGACGTTCGATTACAAGCAATCGGACGTCTTCTGGTGTACCGCCGATGTGGGTTGGGTGACCGGCCACACGTACATCGCCTATGGACCGCTTGCGGTCGGCGCCACCGAGATCATATTCGAAGGTGTGCCCACCTACCCCGACGCGGGGCGCTTCTGGAAGGTGATCCAGGACCACGGCGTGACTGTGTTCTACACCGCGCCGACGGCGATCCGCTCGCTGATCAAGGCCGGCGCCGACCAGCCGAAAAAGTACAACCTATCCAGCCTGCGGTTGCTCGGCACGGTGGGAGAACCGATCAATCCGGAAGCGTGGATGTGGTACCACACCACGGTCGGGAACGGCCGCTGCCCGATCGTGGATACCTGGTGGCAAACCGAGACCGGTGCGCAAATGATCACGCCACTGCCGGGCGTGACGCCGCTCAAACCGGGTTCATGCACCATGCCACTTCCGGGAATCATGGCTGCCGTAGTGGACGAAACCGGTCATGAGGTGGAGAAGGGCAAAGGCGGCATTCTGGTCATCAAGAAACCCTGGCCCGCGATGATCCGCACCATCTGGGGCGATCCGGAGCGCTACAGGAAGAGCTATTACCCCAACGACTTCAAAGGCAAGTACTACCTGGCAGGCGACGGGGCCAACTGCGACCTGGACGGCTACTTCTGGATCATGGGCCGCATCGATGATGTGCTCAACGTCGCCGGCCATCGTCTCGGCACAATGGAGATCGAGTCGTCGCTGGTCGCAAATCCTCTGGTCGCCGAGGCAGCGGTGGTGGGCAAGCCGCACGACATCAAGGGCGAGGCGGTGGTCGCGTACGTGGTTCTGAAGGGCGCGCGTCCGCAGGGAGATGCCGCCAAAAAGGTGGCGCAGGAACTGCGCAACTGGGTCGGGCAGGAAATCGGACCGATTGCCAAGCCGGATGAAATCCGCTTCGGCGACAATCTGCCCAAAACCCGCTCCGGCAAGATCATGCGCCGCCTGCTACGTGCGATCGCCAAGGGGGAGGAAATTACGCAGGATGTCTCGACGCTGGAAAACCCAGCGATCTTGGAACAACTAAAACAATCCATCTGATCACAGCTACTCCGCAAGCCACGAGACGAGCTGGGTTTCAGTGAAGGCTAATGCGCCTGCCTTTGGGCGCGTTATGCTGGAGCTAAAACCCAGCGATCCTGGAGCAACTCAAGCAGGCTACTTGATGCGGCTGGAAGGCCTTGTTTTCTTTGACAGCATAGCGACCCTACAGTATTCTTCGCGCCTTCCGCAGCGGCCGGCGCCAAAGCGTAGCGCCGCAAACTTTTGCTCCAGAGTTTCAACATGCGGAGAGGTGGATGAGTGGTTTAAGTCGCACGCCTGGAAAGCGTGTTTAGGTTAATAGCCTAACGGGGGTTCGAATCCCCCCCTCTCCGCCACAAACAAAAATGCCCCTCGAATGGGGCGTTTTTGTTTGTGGAAGTGGCTGGGTGAGAACCCCCTCGGGTTCGACTAAGCGAGCACGACTCGCTTGGACGCACGCGTATTGTGCGTGCGGTCCCGAGGACAGCGTCTGAGGGATGGCCGGATCGCACTAAAGCGATACGGCCACAATCCTCCCTCTCCGCCAGTACAGCATCTAACTTATTGACATATAGCACTTCTTGGATGCCTGTACTGCCATACCCACGTTGCTACCCACGCCCAGGCGTCGAACACTTTTGGACCGCTAGCGCCCTGGCCATGCTACGTGCGTGCAGATAATTATCCGATCAGGTTGATCGGTTCAGAAACCTGCCGACTAGCGGACATGGCGGGCGTGCAGATGGACCTGCGCCGTACAGCCGCGATCGCCGCGCAGTTGGGGCGCAAGCGAGACAGCTGTGGCGCTTGGCAAAGACGCTCGCTGACCGCGACGAGCAGGAGATGATGATCGAGCAGGCGCGATTACTCGAGCATGCCAAAACGATCCCCGTGGACGAACTCAAGCGTCGCATCGCCGCGGATCCGCCCGACTATCCAGGCCAGCGCAAGGCGGGCAAAGCGCGCGGACGCTGAGGCCGGCGTGCCGATCACTAAAATCGATGCAGCGAAACGGGAACTCGACGCGGCGATCGAACTATTCTTCGCTCGTGGCGATGCGATTGCGGTCGCCACGCTCGCCTACAACGCCTTGGAACTCTCCTCCGCGCTGGCCCGCAACGCTATCGCCTGCAATCGGAAAATCTCCCGCAGCAGCCGGCGCATTAGGTCAGCCACTCAGGTCTGCGGAGTCTCGCGCAGCAGCTTCACGAATGGCCGAAAGCGTTCCAGGCTCTCGGCGTCGACGCGCTTTGGGGTCAGATGGAGAAACTTCCATTCCCCATCCACCCACCGCACCTCTTCTGCAACCGCCTTTCCGGTTTCATCAAGGTAAACCACTTCGTATGCGTCCTCGAATGCGACCGAGGCGACAATGGCTGGAATGGGATGGCTCCCGGTGATCTCGATCAGATCGCTTGGCTTCAATTCTGGCTGAGAAGACATATTTCTTAGACTAATCCAAAATCGCGGAATCCGCAGGCTCCTCAGCGGCCAAGCCGCGCTTGCCCGGGATCATGCATTGTTCACGCCCTTCCGCTTGACCTCGCCGTGACCCGTAGAGGAGAAAGCGGCCTCGAGTTGGAAATGGCGCGCTGGGGCCTGATCCCGTTCTGGTGGAAGAAACCCAAGCCACCCGGCAGAACCCACAACGCGCGGGCTAAGGAGGCGGCGACCAAGCCAACGTAGCGCTTCCCACTGAGCAAGGCGCGTTGTCTCATCCCCGCGCTCGGGTGATACGAATGGCAGGAATTCGAACGGGTGAACCCGGAGACGGGAGAGATAAAGAAGGTAGGCCAGGCGCACTTCATCCGGTTGCCGGGCAGCGGCCCATTCGCGTTCGCCGGCCTGATGGCGTGGTGGGCCCCAGCGGACGGGGCCCCGATGCTTAGCTGCTCGATCATCACGAAGGAAGCCGAGCGACCAGCAGTGGAGGTGCATTCGAGGATGCCGGTGGTGTTACCGAAAGGTGCCGAGAGCGTGTGGCTGAATGCCGCGCAAACTGACGGCAAGACGACGCTCGCGGAGGCGTTGGTACACGCGGTGACCGCGCTGGAGCACTACCTGGCCAGCACGCGGGTGAACAATGCCATGAACGAAGGTGCGGAGTTAATTGAGCCGTTCGAGAAGGAATGACGCCCCCGTATTGATTGATCGGGTGTAGGCTGATTGACCTAATTGGCGTGCTGAGGTGAAGAATTTAGTACCTATGAGCGAACAGTTCAGGATCCTGATAGTCGAGGACGACGCCCCCGACGCCGAGCTCATGGTGAGAGAACTCAAGCGCGCCGGGATTCGCTGTGACGCACACCGGGTGGAAACTGCGGTCGAATTTAGGCGGGAACTCGAGGAATTCCAGCCGCATGTGATCTTGTCCGATTTTTCCATGCCGAAATTTGACGGCATGGAGGCACTCAGGATGGCCCACCAGTCCTACCCCGACATCCCGTTCATCTTCGTGTCCGGCACCATCGGCGAGGAATACGCCGTTCGCGCGTTGCAAAGCGGGGCAACAGACTACGTCCTCAAGGGCAACCTGCTGCGGCTTCCTCCCGCTGTGGAAAGAGCGATGAACGACATCCGAGAACGTCGTGCTCGCCAAGTGCTCGAACGCGATTTGCGTGAGAGTCAGCTGAAATACCACCGGCTGTTTCAAAGCAATCCCCATCCAACGTGGGTCTACGACATCGAGACATTGCGCTTCTTGATAGTAAATGATGCTGCAGTAGCGCGTTACGGATTCAGCCGGGAAGAGTTTCTTGCAATGACCATCAACGACATTCTTCCCGAGGAACACCGCCACGGCCCGGCGGAACGCGTCGCGAGGCATCGAACAAAGAGCGGTGAACTGATTGACGTATCAGTGGCGTCTTACGACATTAACTGGGAAGACAGGCGCGCCAGAATCGTGGTTGCGTCCCAACGATGAAAGTCCGTCGGTAAAACCAATCTCGAGCGGTGAATAGTCGAACGCCGATATGACGCCTGAACCTACAGAACTCACGGTGGCCCGTGACCTACTCACCAAGTTCCAAAAAGAAATGGCGCGCCACGGCTCGCTCATCAAACTTGCAAACGCGCGCTCACTACTTAGTGCTTCGGCTTTTTGTCCTCGAGAAATCCCAGCATTCCAAAGCGACCCTCGTGGTCGCTTTTTTTGTTGCTCGTGAGAAGAGGAATTGCCCTTGGATACCCGCCGACCCAAACCAGTTCGCGAGTCAAAGGTGTTAACATTCGCCGCGGGGAGACGAAGACGAAATTATCTCGAGAAAAGAACTTAGGAGGAACTGGATGCAAGTCTTAACCAAGAAGCTGGCGTTGATCACCGGGTTGACCCTGGGATTGATGGCGCTGCCCGTTGCCCACGGAGAAGGCGACGGAATGACGGTACTCATGAATGGCAACTTCGTGACCGCCGATCCCGAGAACATCAAGTGGACACCGAACAAGTCGGTGCCGTACGGCATGCAGATGGTGTTGCTGTTCGGCGACCCGTCGCAACCCGGTCCGTATATCTTCCGCGCCAAGATGCCTTCCGGCTATAAGCTGCCGCCGCACAGGCATCCGGACGAACGTATCGTCACGGTCCTGAAAGGCATTTATTGGTCCGGCGTGGGCGAGCGTTACGATCCGATGGTAATGAAGGAGTTTCAGGCGGGCGCGTTTTACACCACCAAGGCCAATGTTCCGCATTTTGCCTGGGCGCGCACCGAGGTCATCATCCAGGAAATGGGCACGGGAGGATCGTCCGCAAAGAGCATCGAATACGTCAACCCTGACGACGACCCACGCAACAACTGAGCGGATGAAGCGCAGAAAACATCCCGGGGCAGCCTTTGCTGCCCCGTTTTTTTTTGAACTCGATTCCAACGAGGCGACTCTAATCACCGCTATCACCAACCGGAGGCCTAGCCCATGCGGCCCGCGCTCAAGTTCTTCGCTGCTCTAATTGCGTTGCTCATCACCCAGATTGCGCTTGCCGGGCCGCTGGTCACGGTTTATAAGACCCCGAACTGCGGCTGCTGTGTGAAGTGGGTGGAGTACCTGCGGAAAGAAGGCTTCGAGGTCAAGGCCGTCAATCGGGACGACCTCGCGCCAATCAAGCAGCGGGCGGGCGTCCCACCGGCGATGTCGGCCTGCCACACCGCGCTGGTGGATGGTTATTTCGTCGAGGGCCACGTGCCGGCGCAGGCGATCCGCAAGCTCCTGCAGGAACGGCCCGATACGCGCGGGCTTGCCGTACCTGGAATGCCGGCCAACTCTCCCGGAATGGGCGAGATGGATGGCAGTCTCAAGACCTACACCCTGGAAGGGAAACTCTACTCGACAGACTGAAAGCCACCCCCCTCTCTCCAGCTCTCTCCCACGAGGGGAGAGAGAGTTTTAAAGCATTTAGCCTCTTAATCTCTCTCTCCCGCCGGGGGAGAGGGAGAATTGAGTCAGAAACCTGCCGCAGCCAACGGCCGCCTGTTTATCTTTGGGGCGCCCTCTCCCCTGGCGGGAGAGGGCGGGGAGAGGGGGAAGTTACTGCACTTCTGATCTGCTCCAGTGCTGTCGGGTCTTCGAGCGTGGTCAGGTCGCCCGGATCCCGTCCCTCGGCCAGTGCCTGGATGCTGCGCCGGAGCAGTTTTCCGGAGCGGGTTTTCGGCAGCATGGTGACGAAATGCACGCGCGCAGGACGGGCAATCGCGCCGATCTGCGCATCCACGGTCGCCATCACTTCCTTTTCCTGTGCCGCACGCAGCTCCGGTGTGGCAATCGTGGCCGCATCCTTCACCACCGCAAACGCCAGCGGTATCTGGCCCTTCAACTGATCGGTCACGCCTACCACTGCAACTTCCGCGATGTTCGGATGCGCCTGTACCGCTTCCTCGATCTCGCGAGTGCCCAGGCGATGACCCGCGACGTTGATGACGTCGTCGGTGCGCCCTAGGATGAAGTAGTAGCCGTCCTTGTCGCGGATCCCCCAATCGAAGGTCGAATACACCATCCTCGACTCGAACGTGCTGAAGTAGGTCCGGACGAAGCGCTCATCGTCGCCCCACACGGTGGACAGGCATCCCGGCGGCAGCGGCGGCGCGATGGCGACCATGCCTTTCTCGCCCGCGCCCGCCTCCGATGCGTCGATTTCGCGCAGCAATTTCAGGTCGTAGCCGTACGCCGGGAAACTCGGGCTGCCGAACTTCAGCGGCGTCTGCTCCACGCCCGGGACCGCGGTCAGGATCGGCCAACCGGTCTCGGTCTGCCAGTAATGGTCGATGACCGGCTTGCCGAGCGCGTCGGAAATCCACCGATGGGTCGGCTCGTCCAGCGGTTCGCCCGCCAGAAACAGGTGTTTCAGGGACGAAATATCGTACTTCCTGAGGTAGGCGGGATCCTGTTTTTTCAGCACCCGTATTCCGGTCGGCGAGGAAAACATCACCCGCACCTTGTGGTCCTGCACGATCTTCCACCAGATGCCTGGGTCCGGGCGGATCGGCAGTCCCTCGTACACGATGGTCGTCATTCCGCGGATCAGCGGCGCGTACACGATGTAGGAGTGACCCACCACCCAGCCGATGTCCGAGGTAGTGAACATGGTCTCGCCGGGCTCACCGCAGAAAATATGCTGCATTGACGCGGCCAGCGCCACGCCATGTCCGCCAGTGTCGCGCTGGACGCCCTTGGGCTTGCCGGTAGTCCCCGAGGTATAGAGGATATAATTCGGTTCGCTGGACTCTAGCCAGGTGACCGGCACGTCGGGATTCGGATGCTGCTTCGCCAGCGTGGCGTAATCGAGATCGCGCCCGGTGCTGAGCGTCATTTCCCTGTCGATTCCGCGGTGGACGATCACGACTTTCTGCGGCGGCGTCGCCGACAGCCTGATCGCCTCGTCCACCAGGTGCTTGTAGGGATTCGCCTTGCCGCCGCGCATTCCGGCGTCCGCCGTCACCAGCAGTTTCGGCCGCGCATCGTCGATGCGGGTCGCCAGGCTCGCGGCTGCGAATCCGCCGAATACCACTGAGTGGATGGCACCGATGCGCGCGCACGCAAGCATCGCGAAAATCGCTTCGGCGATCATCGGCATGTAAATCAGCACGCGATCGCCCTTCCCCGCGCCGAGGCCCTGCAGCACCGCGGCGAAGCGGTTTACCTCCGCATGCAGTTCACGGTAATTGTAGGTGCGTTCCAGGCCGGTTTCCGTGGAGATGTAAACCAGCGCCTTCTGGTCGCCACGCGTGGCGAGATGCCGGTCGAGCGCGTTATGGCAGAGATTGGTCAGTCCACCGACGAACCACCTCGCAAACGGCGGACGGCTGTAGTCGAGGACACGATCGAACGGCCGATGCCAGTGGATCAGGCGCGCCTGTTCGGCCCAGAACGCTTCACGTTCCGCGATCGAGCGGCGATAGAACTCGGCATATTCCCCGGCCATTCTCCCCTCAACTCTACGTCTGGAAACAAAGAACTTCAAAAAAGCGATGTTGACCACGGGGCACACTGGGAAAACAATCTGAACAAGCTCGCCCGTGATCCCCGTGATCCCCGTGGTTCAAGATTCGCTGTATTGCTTGCGTCCTTTGCGCCTTTGCGTTGAAAGCTATTTAGCGGCTCGTTCACGAGCCGTAACCGACTATCCGATCTTGACGACGGTGCGGCCACGCACCTGCGCCTTCATCACCTTCTCGAATACGCCGGGCAGATCGGCGAAGTTTACCGTGGTGGCGATGCTTTGCAGCCGCCGTGGCTTGAGATCGGCCCCGAGGCGCCGCCAGACTTTCTCGCGAAGCCCCATGGGCGTGTTCGCCGAGTCAACGCCCAGCAGGCTAACACCGCGCAGAATGAACGGCATCACCGTGGCGTTGAAGGCGTGGCTGGCCGCAAGCCCGATGCTCGCCAGCGTACCCCCGACCTGCATGGTGCTGACGATCCAGGAAAGCACGTCACCGCCGAGGTTGTCCACCGCGCCGGCCCAGGTGGCCTTGTCGAGCGGCTTGAGCCGGGAAAGATCGAGGCTGCTCCTGAGCATGACTTCGGCGGCGCCGATACCCTTCAGGTACTCGCTTTCCGCTTCCTTCCCGGTGAGTGCGACCACGCGATAGCCGCATGCGGAAAGAATGTCAACCGCGATGCTGCCCACGCCACCGGTGGCGCCGGTCACGATCACCGGACCGTTTGCCGGTTTCAGGCCCTCGTGCTCCATGCGCTCGACCGCGAGCGCCGCGGTATATCCCGCAGTCCCCAGCGCCATCGCTTCGAACAGATCCAGGCCCTTGGGCATCGGCACTATCCAACCCGCGGGAATGCGGGCGTACTCGGCATAGCCACCGTCGTGCGCCACGCCAATATCGAAGCTGGTCGCGATCACGGCATCGCCTTTCCTGAGGCGCGCATCGGCGGATTCGACCACCGTTCCGGACAGATCGACACCGCCCACGCAGGGGAAGCGGCGGATGATCTTGCCGGCGCCTGTGGCGGCGAGCGCGTCCTTGAAGTTGACGCTCGAGTACGCAACCTTGATGACGACGTCACCGGCGTCGAGCTCTTCCAGTTTCATGTCGGTGAAGCGGCCGGCCACCTTGCCGTCTTCGTTGAATATCCGGTAGGCCTTCAGGATCGTCATGATTTCCTCTTGTATCAGCTAGACTTGAATCTCACCACGAAGCACCCCCCCTCTCCAACTCTCTCCCACCGGGGGAGAGAGGGTCCTAAAGCCCTTCGACGTTCAAACTCCCTCTCCCCCGCGGGAGAGGGCCGGGGAGAGGGGGCTCAAGAAAGGTGCGGCTCGCTCAGGTATTGGCGTGTCTGCATTTCGGTGAGGCGGCTGACGGTGCGATCGGTTTCCGTGTCTGCGCGCGCCTCGCGGAACAACTCGGGCAGGCGATCTTCCGCGGACAGAATCAGCTTGACGCGACGGTCGTAGAACTCGTCCACCAGCCAAGTAAAGCGCCGGCGCCGGTCGGCGTCCCCGGGAGCGAAGCGCCGCAGTTGCGAAATCAGGACGGTATGGAAGCGTCTTGCCAGCTCGATGTAATCGGACTGGCCGCGCGGGCCGTTGCACACGGATTCGAATGCGAACCAGGCCACACCCGGAGCCACGCGTTTCGCCTTGAAAACGCGTCCCTCGATTTCCAGATCGACATCGTGCTGGCCGTCGGTGCCCGAGACCGATTCGAAAGTTTTTTCCATCGCGGCTTCGGCAACGGCATCGAGCGGAAAGTGATAGACGCCTTCCTTCTCCAGCACCCGCAACCGGTAATCAGTGCCGCCTTCCACCTGGACCATGTCAAGATGGCTCTTGAGCAATTCGATTGCCGGCAGGAACTGGCCGCGCTGCAGACCGTGGAGATAAAGGTCGTCCGGACGCTGGTTGGAGGTTGTTACCAGGACCGTTCCCTGGTCGAACAAACCGGCGAGCAGATTGCGCATCAGCATGGCATCGCCAATGTCGGAG
Organism: Burkholderiales bacterium; assembly: GCA_036000845.1. Lineage (GTDB taxonomy): Bacteria > Pseudomonadota > Gammaproteobacteria > Burkholderiales > JACQAP01 > JACQAP01. Next base: position 13,807 of record DASYUW010000284.1, on the reverse strand, counting down.
ACGTGGAATTCGTCGAGGCACAGCAGCCGGGATTCGGCGGCAATTTCGCCGGCGATGCGCACTAGCGGATTTTCCTCGCCCTGGACCGTTTTTAGACGATGATGGATGTCCTGCATGAAGCGGTGGAAGTGGACGCGGCGCTTGCGTTCGACCGGCAGCGCTTCGAAGAAAGTGTCCATCAGGAAACTCTTGCCGCGGCCCACGCCTCCCCACAGGTACAGTCCGCGAACCGGGCGACGGCGCTGGAACATGCGCAGCCACGACCTCCCCCGGTTTTCCCATTCCGCCAGTTCGCCGTGCAACCGCTCGAGGTGCCCGAGCGCCTGGGTTTGCGCGGAATCGAGGGTGAATCCGCGCTCATGCGTAACCTGCCGGGCGAGAACGGAAAAGCTCGCCTGCTCGGCCTCCCGCGCCGGCTGCGGAGACATCAGAGATTGATCATGCGCTTGTCCACGGCCAGCGCCGCCTCGTGCAGTGCCTCGGATAAGGTCGGGTGCGCGTGGACGATGCGGGCGATGTCTTCGGAGGCGGCGCCGAATTCCATCGCCACTACGGCTTCCGCGATCAGCTCCGATGCGTACGGGCCGATCATGTGCACGCCGAGAATGCGGTCGGTCCTTGCATCGGCGAGCATTTTCACGAAGCCGGCTGTTTCACCGATAGCGCGGGCACGGCCGTTGACGATGAAGGGGAACTGGCCGGACCGGTATTCGACGCCCTTGGCTTTCAGTTCCTGCTCGGTCTTGCCGACCCAGGCGATCTCGGGCGCGGTATAGATCACCCACGGTACCGTCTCCAGATTCACGTGTCCGGACTGGCCAGCGATCATCTCGGCGACCGCCACGCCCTCTTCCGAGGACTTGTGCGCGAGCATCGGACCACGCACCACGTCACCGATCGCGTAAACACTGGCCAGGTTGGTGCGGCAGTGATCATCGACTTCGATGAATCCCTGGCTGTCGAGCTTGAGCCCGACGATTTCCGCGCCGAGGCTTGCCGATTGCGGCGCGCGCCCGACCGCGACGACAAGCACATCGTATTCCGACTTCTGCTCGTCGACCGGATCGACGTATTCGACGGTCACACCCTTCTTCGAGGTCTTGACCGCCCCGATCTTCACGCCGAGCCGGATATCTAGGCCGACCACCTTGGTAAACACCCGCAGCGCTTCCTTGGCGACCTGTTCGTCGGCGACCTGCAGGAAATTCGGCAGCGCCTCGAGGATGGTAACCTGCGACCCCAGGCGCTTCCACACGCTGCCCATTTCCAGGCCGATCACGCCCGCCCCGATGACGCCCAGGCGCTTGGGTACCTGCGGCAGCGACAGCGCGCCAGTGTTGTCGACAATTCGCTCGTTGTCCACCGGCGCGAAAGGCAATTGCCGTGGGACCGAGCCGGTGGCAATGATCACGTGCTTGGCCTCGATCACCTCCGCCGCATCGCCATTCCTGACCTCGATCTGATAAGAGTTCCCGCCGGCAACGAAGCGACCGCGGCCGTGCATCGAGGTGACCTTGTTCTTGCGGAACAGCAGGCCGATGCCGCCGGTGAAGGTATCGACGATCTTGTCCTTGCGCGCCAGCATGGTCCCCACGTCCACCGCCACTTCCTTTACGGTGATGCCGTGTTCGCCGAACTTGTGCAGCGCGCGCTCGTAGTTTTCCGAGGACTCCAGCAGCGCCTTTGAGGGGATGCAGCCGACGTTCAGGCAGGTGCCCCCGAGGCTGGGCTTGCCCTTGGCGTTCTTCCACTCGTCGATGCAGACGGTGTTGAGGCCGAGTTGCGCCGCGCGGATCGCCGCGGTGTAGCCGCCAGGGCCGGCGCCGATCACTGCGACGTCAAAGGTCTTTGCCATATTTTTTCCTTGATAACTTGAACCGCAGAGGCGCAAAGGCGCAGAGGAAACGCAAAGAAAAGCAAGACCACATGTGATGAAAAGGCAAGATCAGAAGTGGATAGTCGCGACACCGCTTTCTTATCGATTGGATGGCGGCAAATCGGAATCCTCCCGCTTTTTGACATGCTTCGTTTGGTTCTCTCTGCGTTTCCTCTGCGCCTTTGCGCCTCTGCGGTAAGGGTTTTAGAGTTCCAGGAGCAGCCGCGAAGGATCTTCGAGGGCTTCCTTGATCGCCACCAGGAACAGCACAGCTTCGCGGCCGTCGATGATGCGGTGATCGTAGGAAACCGCCAGGTAGTTCATCGGCCGGACCACGATCTGCCCGTTCTCCACCACCGGCCGCTCCTTGGTTGCGTGGATCCCGAGGATGGCGCTTTGCGGCGGGTTGATGATGGGCGTCGAAAGCATCGAGCCGAACACCCCGCCGTTGGAGATCGAGAAGGTTCCACCGGTCAGCTCTTCGATGGTGAGCTTGCCGTCTTGGGCGCGCTTGCCGAAATCCGCGATTCTGTTCTCTATGTCGGCGAAAGACAGCTGGTCGCAGTTGCGCACGATCGGCACCACCAGCCCGCGCGGGCTGCCCACGGCGATGCCGATGTCGAAATAGCCATGGTAGACGATGTCAGTGCCGTCCACCGACGCGTTGACCACCGGATACTTTTTCAACGCATGCACCGCGGCTTTGACGAAGAAAGACATGAATCCGAGCTTGACGCCGTGTTCCTTCTCGAACTTGTCCTTGTAGCGATTGCGCAGCTCCATTACCGGCTGCATGTTGACTTCGTTAAACGTGGTGAGAATCGCCGCGGTGGATTGCGACTGCACCAGTCGTTCCGCTACGCGCTGTCGCAGCCGTGACATCGGCACGCGCTGCTCGGGCCGGTCGCCCAGTATCTGATCGACGTTCACCGGTGAGGGCAAAGGCGCCGCCGGCCTGGGCGATTGCGGCGCCTGTAGCTTCACCACCACGTCGTCCTTGGTGATGCGGCCGCCGCGGCCGCTTCCGCTGATCTGTGAGGTGTCGAGATTGTTGTCAGCGGCGATTTTCCTGGCCGAAGGCATAACCGCGGGCGCTTCCACCCTGGCAGACACTGGCGTGGAAACCGGCTTTTCCGGCGCCTTGGCGGCGGCTGGCGCAGCCATTGTGGTGGCGGTTGCCGCCGCCCCGGCAACCGCCTTGCCGTCGGTGTCGATCGTGGCAATGACCTCGTTGCTCGCGACAGTGCTGCCATCGCCCTTGATGACTTTGGAGAGCACGCCGGAATCCGGCGCCGGCAACTCCAGCACCACCTTGTCGGTCTCGATATCGATCAGGTTCTCGTCGCGCTTGACGAATTCGCCCAGCTTCTTGTGCCAGGACAGCAATGTCGCCTCCGCAACCGATTCTGAGAGTTGCGGTACTTTGACTTCAATCAGCATGCTTGTTTCCTATCGTGACTTTAGATGTCGTTGCGCGGATCGCGCGCGGCTCTGCCGGCCCTCTGTACCGGAAGAACGTAGTTGTCGATGATTTCCCTGAAGGCGGCGTTGACCACTTCCTTCTGCTGCTCGTTGTGCAATGACAGATAGCCGACCGCCGGAGATGCCGACGACGGCCGCAGCGCATATCCCAGAATCTGGTCGGAGCGCATATGGCGTAGCAGGTAGTGCTGGATACGGTGCCACGCGCCCTGGTTGCCGGGCTCTTCCTGGCACCACAGGACCTCCCGGGCATTGTTGTAGAGGTTGATCTGCTCCTGGAAATCATCGTGTGGGAAGGGGTAGAGCTGGGCAATGCGCACGATGGCTATGTCCTTGATGCCGCGCTCCTGGCGCGCGGCGCGCAGGTCATAGAACACCTTGCCGCTGCAGAAAATCACGCGCTTGACGTTCTCCGGCTTGATGTCGACATCCCATTCGCCGTTGACCGGTTTGAACTTGCTTTCGGCGAACTCTTCCAGCGGCGAAACCGACTCCTTGTGGCGCAACAGGCTCTTCGGGGTGAAGATGATTAACGGTTTGCGGTACGGGCGGATCATCTGGCGGCGCAGCAGGAAGAACATCTGCACCGGCGTTGCCGGCACGCATACCTGGATATTGTAGTCGGCGCACAACTGCAGATAGCGTTCGAGTCGCGCCGAAGAATGTTCCGGTCCCTGTCCCTCATAGCCGTGCGGCAGCAGCAGCACCAAATCGCAGATTCGGCCCCATTTGACCTCGCCGGCGGCAATGAATTGATCGATGACCACCTGGGCCCCGTTGGCAAAGTCACCGAACTGCGCTTCCCAGACCACCAGCTCGTTGGGCTCCGAAGTCGTGTAGCCGTATTCGAAACCGAGCACGGCTTCTTCCGAGAGCACCGAGTCGACGACCAGGAAATCGCCCTGGTTGGGGGCGATGTGCTGCAGCGGCGTGTATGTTCCGGAGTCCCATTTCTCGCGGTTCTGATCGTGCAGCACTGCATGGCGATGGAAGAAGGTGCCACGGCTTGAGTCCTGACCGGAGATGCGCACCGCAAAGCCGTCCTTGAGCAAGGAGGCATAGGCGAGGTTTTCCGCCATGCCCCAGTCCACCGGCATCTTGCCCTGCCCCATCAGGCGGCGGTCGGCGATGATTTTCTCGACCCGCGGATGGAGCTTGAAGTTGGGCGGGATGGTCGTCAGCTTCTCCGCCAGCACCTGCAGGTCGGCGAGCGGCAGCGTGGTATCGTCGTTCTCGTTCCACTTGGTGTTCTTGTACGGGCTCCAGTTCACTGCGAACGGCGGTTTGTAGTTCGACAGGATGGTCTTGTTGGTGTGATAGCCCGCCTCGAGTGCCTGGCGGTAGGACATCATCATCTGGTCCGCATCGTCTGCGCCGATCACGCCCTGCGCGGCGAGCTTGTCGGCGTACAGCTTGCGCGTCCCCGGGTGCTCGTTGATGATCTTGTACATCAGCGGCTGCGTGACCATCGGCTCGTCCTGCTCGTTGTGGCCGAGCTTGCGGAAGCACACCAGATCGACAACCACGTCCTTTTTGAACTTGTTCCGGTAGTCCAGGGCAATTTCGATCGCCATGATCGCTGCCTCGGGATCGTCGCCGTTGACGTGGAAAATCGGCGCTTCGACCATCTTCACGACGTCGGTGCAGTACAGCGTCGAGCGGCTGTCGCGCGGGTCGGATGTGGTGAACCCGATTTGGTTGTTGACAACGATGTGTACGGTGCCCCCGGTGCCGTAGCCGCGCGTTTGCGAAAGGTTCAACGTCTCCATCACCACGCCCTGGCCGGCAAAAGCGGCGTCGCCGTGAATCAATACCGGCAGCACTTCCTTGCCCTGCCGGTCCTTGCGGCGGTGCTGGCGGGCCCGAACCGACCCTTCGACAACCGGATTCACGATCTCGAGATGCGACGGATTGAACGCCAGCGTCAAGTGCATCGGCCCGCCCGGCGTCATGATGTCGGACGAGAATCCCTGGTGATACTTGACGTCGCCGGCAAGCAGTGCGTCGTCGTGCTTGCCCTCGAATTCGGTGAACAGGTCCTTGGGCATTTTCCCCAGCGTATTCACCAGCACGTTTAGTCGGCCTCGGTGGGCCATGCCGATCACCAGTTCCTGCACCCCGGCCTCGCCCGCACGCTGCAGGAGATTGTCCAGCATCGGAATCAGCATATCGCCGCCTTCGAGCGAGAAGCGCTTCTGCCCGACATAGCGGGTATGCAGGTGCCTCTCCAGTCCCTCGGCCGCGGTGAGGCGCTCCAGAATATGGCGCTTGTAATCCGGGGAGTAGCTGGGCTTGGCCCGAACGGGCTCGAGACGTTCCTGAATCCACAGCTTCTCCACCCGGCTGCTCAGGTACATGTACTCGATGCCGAGGGTGCCGCAGTAAGTCTCTTGCAGCGCCTTGATGATCTCGCGCAGCGTCGCCTGCTCGGGCCCAATCAGCGAGCCGGTATTGAACACCGTGTCCATGTCGGCTTCGGTCAGGTCGTAATACGCGGGTTCCAGCTCCGCGATATGCGGGCGCTCGCGCCGCTTGAGCGGGTCGAGTTGGGCGAGGAACACGCCGCGGAAACGATACTCCGCGACCAACTGGATCACGGAAACCTGCTTGCGATCGAGCTTGGCCGGCGATGCCGCTACGCGTGGTGCCCCGGTGCGCGCGCGCTGCACGAAAGATTCGACGATCGGCGCGTGCGCCACATCGCGCGCCCCGGGCAGTTGCTGCATCTGGTCGAAATAGCGTCGCCACTCCGGTGTCACCGCATCGGGATTCTGCAGGTAGGCCTCGTACAGGTCCTCGATGAAAGGGGCGTTGCCGCCGAACAGGTAAGAGCTGCCGAGAAATTCCTTCATCATGACGATCACCTTTCGGAATGGTAATTGAGTAACTGGGCGATTGAGTAATTCAAACTGCTTCCTCGCTTAATCGCTTAATCACTCAATCACTCAATCACTCAATCACCCAATCGCTCGATTTCTCAATCACCGCTTGTCGATGGGAACGACGTCGCGTTTGGCCGGGCCGGTATAGAGCTGGCGCGGCCGCCCGATCTTCTGCTCAGGGTCTTCGACCATCTCGTTCCACTGCGCCACCCAGCCGACGGTACGGGCAAGCGCGAAAATGCAGGTAAACATGTTGTTGGGGATGCCCAGCGCGCGCTGCACGATCCCGGAGTAGAAATCCACATTCGGATAGAGCTTGCGGCTGACAAAATAATCGTCCTCCAGCGCAATCTTCTCCAGCGCCATCGCCAGTTTGAACAGGCGGTCGTCGTGCAGCCCCAGTTCGCTTAACACCTCGTGGCAGGTTTCCCGCATCAGTTTCGCGCGCGGATCGTAGTTCTTGTACACGCGATGCCCGAAGCCCATCAGGCGGAAGCCGGAATTCCTGTCCTTGGCCTTCTTGATGTACTCGCCGACGCGCGACACGTCGCCGATTTCCTCGAGCATGTTCAGGCAGGCCTCGTTGGCACCGCCGTGCGCCGGGCCCCACAGGCAGGCTATGCCGGACGAGATGCAGGCGAACGGATTGGCGCCCGAAGAACCGGCCATCCGCACCGTGGAAGTCGAGGCGTTCTGTTCGTGATCGGCGTGCAGGATGAAGATCCGATCCAGCGCCTTAACGAGCACCGGGTTGATCTGGTACTCCTCGGCCGGCACCGCGAACATCATGCGCATGAAATTGGCCGAGTAGGAAAGCGAATTGAGGGGATAAATGAAAGGCTGACCGATCGAGTACTTGTACGCCATCGCCACGATGGTCGGCATCTTCGCGATCAACCTGAAAGCCGATATCTTGCGATGCTCCGGATTATTCAGGTCGAGCGAGTCGTGATAGAACGCCGATAACGCCCCCACCACGCCCACCAGCACCGCCATCGGATGCGAGTCGCGGCGAAAGCCGGTGTAAAACCGCGCCAGTTGCTCGTGCACCATGGTGTGGCGCGTGACCGTGGTATCGAATTCCTGCTGCTGCTGCCTGTTGGGCAATTCCCCGAACAGCAGCAGGTAGCAGATTTCGAGAAAGTCGCATTGCTCGGCAAGCTGCTCGATCGGATAGCCGCGGTACAGAAGCACGCCGGCGTCGCCGTCGATGTAGGTGATTTCGGAGCGGCAGCTTGCGGTGGAGAGAAAGCCGGGATCGTAGGTGAACTTGCCGGTCTTGGCATTCAGGGTGCGGATATCCACTACATCCTGGCCGAGAGTCCCGGAAAGCACCGGAAATTCGACGGGAGCGGTACCGTCGCCTAAAGTGATTGTTGCGGTGCGCTGCCTATCCATGGTCTCGCTCGCTTGCCATGCCTCTTAAGGCTTTAAGTTTAGCAGCTTCTCTACAGGCGGGGACACCGGGATGCAGTGCAATAAGGATCATTCAATTAAACTGATGATATGGGCCGATTCCGCGTCCGGCGGTAGCTGTTTTCCGGTCACGAAATCCCAGAGATCGTTGTCCGGATAGTCCAGCAGGCGGTTGAACGCGGCACGCTGCTGCGGGGACAGCCTTTCGAAGTGGCGGTCCAGGAATCGGGTCAGCACCACGTCCAGTTCCAGCAAGCCTCTTCGGCAATGCCAGCGGACCCGGTCTATCTCTGCCATCGCTGTTCAGACGGCGCGTTTGACCATCAAGTCCTTGATCTTGCCGATCGCCCGCGTCGGATTGAGCCCCTTCGGACAAACGTCCACGCAGTTCATGATCGAATGACAGCGGAACAGGCGGTACGGGTCCTCCAGGTCGTCGAGTCGCTCGCTGGCGGCAAGATCGCGGGAATCGGCAAGAAAGCGGTAGGCCTGCAGCAATCCGGCCGGCCCGACGAACTTGTCCGGGTTCCACCAGAACGAAGGGCAGGCAGTCGAACAGCATGCGCACAGGATGCACTCGTACAGGCCGTCGAGTTCGGCGCGCTCCGCCTGCGACTGCAACCTCTCCTTTTCGGGCGGCGGCTCGTTGTTCACCAGATAGGGCTTCACCGAGTGGTACTGCTTGAAGAACTGCGACATGTCCACAATCAGGTCGCGGATCACCGGCAGCCCAGGCAGCGGTCGCAGCTCGACCGGTTCCTTGAGGTCGGCCAGCCGCGTGATGCACGCCAGTCCGTTCTTGCCGTTGATGTTCATCGCGTCCGAGCCGCATACGCCCTCGCGGCACGAGCGGCGCAGCGACAGGCTGTCGTCCATCGCCTTTATGCGTATCAGCGCATCGAGCAGCATCGGTTCCGTCGGCTGCAACTGGACGTCGTAGTCCTGCATATAGGGCTTCGCGTCCTTGTCCGGGTCGTAGCGGTAGATCCTGAATTTCATTGGTTAGCCTTGAACGTTTCCGACATTGTGTTTCGGGGTTTGCGCCACACGCCTCCCGCCTCACGCATCAGTATGTTCTCACCTTCGGTTCGATCGTCTGCACAGTCAGCGGTTTCAAATGCACCGGCTTGTATTCGAGCCGGCTGTTGTCCTTGTACCACAGGCTGTGCTTGAGCCAGTTGACGTCGTCGCGCTTCGGATGGTCGGCACGATCGTGCGCGCCCCGGCTTTCCTTGCGCGCCTCGGCCGAGACCAGCGTGGCGACCGCCACTTCGATCAGGTTGTCGAGCTCGAGTGCCTCGACGCGCGCGGTGTTGAATACCTTGCTCTTGTCCTTGATCCCTGTGCGGCCGACGCGCGATGCGGTTTCCTTTATTTTCCTGATACCCTCCACCAGCATGTCGGGGAAGCGGAACACGCCGCAGTGCGCCTGCATGATCCGGCGCATTTCCGCGCCGACTTCATGCACGCTCTCGCCGTCCTTCTGGTTGTCCAGGCGCGCCAGCCGCGCCATCGTCCTGTCGGACACATCGGCTGGCAGATCCTTGTGGGTGGTGTTCTGCCGCAGGAAACGGATCATGGTGTCGCCGGAGGATTTTCCGAACACCAGCAGATCGGTGAGCGAATTGGTGCCAAGCCGGTTCGCTCCATGCACCGACGCACAGGCGCACTCGCCTGCAGCGTAGAAACCCTGCACGACCGCTTCCGGATTCCCGCCCTGCGGGGCCACCACCTCGCCGCGGTAATTGGTGGGGATCCCGCCCATCTGGTAGTGACATGTCGGGACAACGGGGATCGGATCCTTGACCGGATCGACGTTGGCGAATTTCCTTGCTATCTCGCGGATGCCTGGAAGCTTGCTCTCGATCAGCTCGACACCGAGATGATCGAGCTTGAGTAGCAGGTAATCGCCATCGGGCCCGCAGCCGCGCCCTTCCTTGATCTCGGTCGCCATTGCCCGCGCCACCACGTCGCGGCTGGCGAGGTCCTTGGCGTTCGGCGCGTAGCGTTCCATGAAACGCTCGCCGTTCTTGTTCAGCAGGTAACCGCCCTCGCCGCGCACGGCTTCTGTGATCAAAATGCCCACTCCGGCCACGCCGGTGGGATGGAACTGCCAGAATTCCATGTCTTCGAGCGGAATACCGGCGCGCGCCGCCATGCCCAATCCGTCGCCGGTATTGATGAAGGCGTTGGTGCTGGCGGAATAGATTCGCCCTGCGCCCCCGGTGGCGAACAGCACTGCGCGCGCGTGCAAAACCGACACCTCGCCGGTCTCCATTTCCATAGCGGTCACGCCCAGCGCCTGTCCGGAGGCGTCGCGGATCAGGTCCAGCGCCATCCACTCGACCAGGAACCGGGTGCTGGCGCGCACGTTGCGCTGGTACAACGTGTGCAGCATCGCGTGGCCGGTGCGGTCCGCCGCGCAGCAGGACCGCTGCACCGACGGGCCGGCGCCGAAATTCTGCATGTGTCCGCCGAACGGGCGCTGGTACACGGTGCCGTCGGGGTTGCGGTCGAAAGGCATGCCGAAATGCTCGAGCTCGATGACCACTTTCGGCGCCTCGCGGCAAAGGAACTCGATGGCGTCCTGATCGCCAAGCCAGTCCGACCCCTTGATGGTGTCGTACATGTGCCAAATCCAGTTGTCTTCGCCCATGTTGCCGAGCGCGGCACCGATTCCGCCCTGCGCCGCCACTGTGTGCGAGCGGGTCGGGAACACTTTCGACAGCACGGCAACTTTGTAGCCGGCCTCGGCGAGCTGTAGCGACGCGCGCATTCCGGCGCCGCCGGCACCGACGATCACCGCATCGAATTTTCTTACCGGGATTGCCATTTCAAGTGTCCTGTTCCGCTAGTTCGTGGGTACTCTCGAACCTTGGAAGCCAGTTCCATGATCTATTTGACAGCAATCCATCATCGATCGGAAAACCCGCGAAATCGGCGTCAGGCAAGGCGCGAGTCCTTGACAGTGGCGGGCCCCACGGCGAAGACTCGTAACACAATGGCGCCGATTCTCGCCGGGTTTTCAGCCGCGAATTAGCGGAACAGGACACTTCAGAGGCTCCACAGAATCTGAATCGCCCAGCCGGCGTAACCGACCAGAAGCACGGCCACTACGATCTCCAGACCGAGCCGCACCGACGTGAGTTTGATGTAGTCCATGAGGATGTCGCGCACGCCGATCCACGCGTGCCAGAAAAGACTGACAAAGAACAGGAAGGTCGCAACGCGCATCGGCTGGTTTTCGAACAGCGCGCGCCACTCGCCGTAATGCTGCGGCGGGCAGATCAGGAGGATACCGACAAGAACGACGGTGTAAATCGCCATCAGTACCGCGGTGACGCGCTGAACCAGCCAGTCCCGGAGCCCGTAGTGGGCGCCGACGACGCTCTTCACCATAGGCACACCCCCAGGATCACGGTCAGCACGAGACTTGTCCCCAGCACGCCCCAGCTCATCGCCCGCGTGGTCCTGAGTTCGGATCCGATGTCCATATCGAGCAGCAGATAGCGCAGCCCGGCGAAGAAATGGTGCAGGAAAGCCCACAGCATGCCGGTCAGGAACAGCTTCGCCAGCCAATGATCGGCAACCGCGCGGAAACGCACATAGCTCTCCGGGGAAACCAGACTCTCCTGGAACAGATACAGCAGCACGCCCGCGAACAGGAACAGCGCAGCGCCGCTGATGCGATGCAGAATCGACACGAAGCCCGGCACCGGGAGCCGGATTTTCGTGAGGTCGAGGTATTTCGGTCGTGGGCTGGCGATCATCAGTGGGTCCTGGTGGTCAGCCGCGCAGCGAGGAGCGGGCGCCGGCGGCTAGACGATGCGGTTGCGGTAATGGTGCTCACGGGTATTGCAGAAACTGCGGCGAAGCTCGACCGGCTTGTCCGCGTAAGTACAGGCGACGCGCTCGATCGTCAATAACGGCGCGCCTTTGGCGACCCCGAGGTGCCTGGCAGCTGCTCCTTCCGCCGCGACCGCCTTGAGTTGCTCATCGACGTGCAGGATGCGGACTTCGAACTCGGATTCGTACATGCTGTAAAGCATGCAGTGGTGGCGTTCGATGGTTTCCACCGTCAGTCCCTTGAATTGGGTCGCGGGCAGGCGGACTTCCTCGTACACCGCGCTCCTGCCGGAAATTGCCAGCACGCGCGTAATCAGAAATGCACTGGCGCCGGAGGCAAGATCGAGCTTCTTCGCGGAGGCGCTATCCAGTTTCACTTTGTGGCAGTCAACAAGGGTCGCTGCGAGTGATTCGAGAGCGCCGCGATCCGGCGATATGCGCAGGTAGGGAAACTGGCTGCGCTCCTCGGAATGGGAAGCGACGAATGTGCCCTTGCCCTGCTGGCGCACCAGCAGGTTCTCGCCGGCAAGTTCGCCTATGGCCTTTCGTACCGTGCCCTGGCTGACACTGAAGCGTCCGGCAAGCTCGATTTCGCTGGGAATCAGTTCTCCCGGACGCCACTCTCCCGTTACCAGGCTTTGGGTGATCAGACTCTTGATCTGCCGGTAAAGCGGTTGAAAGGCGGGCGCATTGGCGGCGTGCTTCATGTTGCCGCGCGGTTTTAGCACGATTTTCCTTCGGCCGTCCACGAGAACAGATGTCTTTTATAAGATACAAGACTCGTTTGACATTGTCGAATCCGAATCGCTATGATGCAGGGCAAAAATAACCCCGGCTGGGGGCCTGACCGAGGATCCGACTGGGCCCCCAGGTCTGCTCGTCAGGCGACGTTAAAAGTCTGTTTTGTTTACAAGAAGCCCTCACCACACGCAGGAGCCCCCAGCCATGAAATCGCCCCTCCGAGTTGCGATTACCGGTGCCGCCGGCCAGATCGGTTACAGCCTCCTGTTCCGCATCGCCAGCGGGGAAATGCTGGGCAAGGACCAGCCGGTCATCCTGCAGATGCTCGAGATCCCGGACGAGAAGGCGCAGGCGGCGCTGAAGGGGGTGATGATGGAACTGGAGGACTGCGCATTTCCGCTGCTCGCCGGAATGATTGAGGCCTCCGATCCGAAAGTCGCGTTCAGAGACGCCGAAGTGGCGCTGCTGGTGGGAGCGAGGCCCCGTACCAAGGGCATGGAACGCAAGGACTTGCTGGAAGCAAACGGCGCGATCTTCACTGGACAGGGCCGGGCATTGAACGAAGCCGCCAGCCGCAATGTGAAAGTGCTGGTGGTCGGAAACCCCGCCAATACCAACGCCTACATCGCGATGAACAGCGCACCGGACCTGCCGCGCGAGAACTTCACCGCGATGCTGCGTCTGGACCACAACCGCGCGCTGTCGCAGCTTGCGGCCAAGACCGGCAAACCGGTCGGGTCCATCGAGAAAATCATCGTATGGGGAAACCACTCCCCTACCATGTACCCCGATTACCGCTTCGCCACCATCGGCGGCCAGCCGGCTCCCAAGGTCGTCAACGATGAGCAGTGGTACCGCAACGTCTTCATCCCAACGGTGGGCAAGCGCGGCGCCGCGATCATCGAGGCGCGCGGGCTTTCCTCCGCCGCCTCGGCGGCCAATGCCGCGATCGACCATGTACGCGACTGGTTGCTCGGCACCAACAACAAGTGGGTCACCATGGGCATCCCCTCCGATGGCTCCTACGCCATTCCCAATGGCACAATCTTCGGTTTCCCGGTGACCTGCTCCGCCGGCAGGTATCAGATGATCAAGGGCCTGGAAATCGACGAATTCAGCCGCAGCAAGATGGACGCCACGCTCAAGGAACTCGAGGAAGAGCGCGACGCGATCGAGCACCTGCTCAAATGACCACGCTGGCGGCACGCCATCGATGACCGATCCGGAAAAAGTGCTGTTCGAGGGCGAGCGGGCATTCTTTCGAATTTGAACCCGCAATCAACCACGGAGGACACGGAGAAAAGAATCGAGAACTGGGGCTCGCGGAGCCTTTGCAGGGATCGGCGCATCCGGTCTCGCCCGGAATAGATTCTTCCAGGTGTTGTTCTCCGTGTCCTCCGTGTCCTTGTATGTTTCTTTCGGTTCAGAATAGTAGTACGGCATTGGGATGTACAGGTTTGTGCTGAGGTGACTATGACCGATGCACGGCGCATGTCAGCTCGTTCGCGTCCTGGTGTAGAACACCGTCGCGGAGCATGGGGCGGCATGCGCATTCCTCGCTGTA
>DASYUW010000283.1:0-6253 GCA_036000845.1 Burkholderiales bacterium | reverse complement strand
GCGACCCGGAGTCGCTCGCATTGCACGCCGGTCATGTGCGCTCGATGGGACGCCTACGCGGTCACATCCCCAGAAGGGGCCCCTGTTCCGCGCTCCGGCGTCCCTAGCAGTCCTCCGCACCTGGCGCAACGCGCGTCGTGGGACTTATGCAGAATTTCCCTAAGCCGGCGCCGAGCCATCAGTGGCTGCAACTGGACGAGCGGCTGTCCCTGCAATTGAGCTGTGCCGCGCGCATCCACTGTCTGCGCACACTCTTTCGCGCGCTGAGCGGGCTCGGCGACGGCGTGTTCTGGTACGCGCTGATGCTTGCGCTACTGGCTACCGACGGCACGGCGGCGATCGCGCCGGTCCTGCACATGGTGGCGGCCGGGTTGGCCGGCACGATGCTGTACCGCTGGTTGAAGGCCACGATATCGCGGCCCAGGCCCTACCAGGTGAACGAGGCGATTACCTGCAACGCCCGCCCGCTCGATCAGTTCAGCTTTCCTTCCGGACACACCTTGCACGCGGTTGCGTTCTCCACCATCGCGATCGCGTACTATCCGCAACTGGCCTTCCTGCTCATCTCCTTCGCCTTCCTGGTTACGCTCTCCCGCATGGTGCTCGGGCTGCACTATCCCAGCGACGTGCTGGCGGGCGCCGCCATCGGCGCAGCCATCGCCAGCATCTCGTTCGTTCGCTAGCTGGTTTCTCTGTACAAACGTCTGATCGCCGGCCCGCGACGGTGCCGTCGCGTCTGACGGATTAGTCCGCCGAGAGGCATTATTGTGGCAATGTCTCCATGGCATGTTTCGCGCGGACATCAATCCTTGCAAGGAGAAACGAGTGGCAGCGTACGTGATCGCCAACATCAAAGTGACCGATCCGGAAAGCTACCAGGAATACCAGAAGCCTGCCGGCCCTGCGATCGAGGCTTGCGGGGGTCGTTACCTGGTACGCGGCGGGAAGACCGATGTTCTGGAAGGCGAGTGGCATCTCGATCGTGTGGTGGTGCTCGAGTTCGACAGCGTCGGGAAGGCGCGTGCATGCTGGAGCTAACTCAGTACGCGGCCGCAAAAAAGATCCGGCAGCGCACCGCGATAAGCAGCCTAATCGTCGTCGAGGGGATATAACGTGGTCTGGAGCGGTATCCGGTCTTTCTCCGCGCGACAGTCTTGCGGCGCTCGGGTCAAAGCCTCGTCCGGAAGCCTAGTTTCGAAAAAAATCATATACTTTTGGCGGGAATATCGTAGAATCTCTAGCTCTTGCGTCTTAACTAACTAGAAATCAAAGCCTTCAGGCATCCAACAGGGTGGGTGGCATGAAGAAGACGGCTTTCTGGAAAGCCGATTGGTTCGTCGGATTGGTCGTTGCCGTCGTTTTGTTCGCCGCGTCCGGCAGCGATTTCATTCAGAGTCTCGAACGTCAGGCCTACGACCTCGGCGTACGGGCCTCCAGCCACGCCCCCTCGCAGCGCGTCGCGGTCATCGCCATCGACGATCAGAGCATCGCCAACATCGGGCGATGGCCTTGGCCGCGCGAGATCCACGCGCAGATGATCAGCAATCTCAAACAGGCCGGGGCGAAGGTGGTTGGTTACGCGTCTTTCTTCTTTGAGCCGCAAGTGGATCCCGGGCTCGCCTATATTCATAAACTCGCGGAGCTCTATCAGGCTCTCCCGCCCCCACAGCAGCAGAACCTTGCCGATTTCGAGTCGGTGCTGGCCGAGGCGGACGATGCGCTCAACAGCGACCGCAAGCTTGCCGCCGCGGTGGCGGAGGCCGGCAACGTGGCGTTGCCGATGCTTTTCACCATCGGCGAACCACGCGGCAATCCTGATCGGCCGCTCGCCGATTACGTTCTGAAGAACCAGATCACCAAAGTAATCGACCGTATCAGCGCGGGCGACAACAACATTTTCCCGGTGCCGACGCTGCAAGCGATTGCGCCGCTCGAAGAAATCGCGGCTGGTGCCGCAGCGGTCGGCCACCTGAACGCGCTTCCGGATGTCGACGGCAGCACGCGGACCGAACCGCTGGTGGTGCGCTACTACGATCAATATTTTCCGTCGTTTTCGCTGGTTCTCGCCGCCAGAAGCCTGAATCTGGGACCGGCAGACGTGGAGCTGCGGCTGGGCGAAGGGGTGAGGCTGGGGAACCTGACAATCAATACCGATCCCTACCTGCAGATGTACACCTACTTCTACGAGGACAGGGACGGCAAACAGGCGTTTCCGCTGGATTCCTTTTACGACGTGATCTCGGGAAAGATCCCGGCGGAGAAATACCGGGACAAAGTGGTGCTGATCGGCGCCACCGCGGCCGGCGTCGGGACCTACCAGGTGACGCCGATTTCGCCCGGAATGGCGCCGGTTGTGACTCTGGCGCACTCCGTGTCCAGCATTCTCGAGGAGGATTTCTTTGTCGCGCCCACCTGGGGTCTTTGGGTGGAAAAGGGGGCATTCCTGCTGGTCGCGCTGTATCTGATCCTGATGCTGCCGCGGCTCAAGGCAGGCATGGGTTTCACAGTGAGCGCATTGTTGCTTGTGGCGCTGTTCGCCGCGCATTTCGTGCTGATGGCGGGCCAGCTGATGTGGATCCAACTGATGGCCTCCGCAGTCCTGCTGGTGATCGGCCATGTCCTGCTCACCACCAAGCGTTTTCTGTCGACCGAGCGCGGCAAGGCCAAGTCGGACCTCGATTCGGCGGAATCCAATCGCATGCTGGGCCTGGCTTTCCAGGGGCAGGGTCAGCTCGACATGGCCTTCGACAAGTTCGGGAAGGTGCCGCTCGACGACCAGCTGATGGACAACTTGTACAACCTTGCGCTCGATTTCGAGCGCAAGCGCCAGTTCAACAAGGCCCAGGCGGTTTACGAGTACATGGTCACCTACAATCCGAAGTTCCGCGACCTAGACCGGAAGCTCAATCGCGCCAAGCAGATGTCCGAGACCGTGATCCTCGGCAGCGGCAGTGGACGCACCAACGCCAGCACGCTGGTCCTCCAGAGCGGTGCCGTGGAAAAGCCAATGCTCGGCCGCTATCAGGTGGAGAAGGAACTCGGCAAGGGCGCGATGGGCGTTGTCTATCTGGGCAAGGACCCGAAGATCGGCCGCATCGTCGCGATCAAGACCATGGCGCTGTCCCAGGAGTTCGAGGCGGACGAGCTGGATGAGGTGAAGCAGCGTTTCTTCCGCGAAGCCGAGACTGCTGGCCGGCTCAACCATCCCAATATCGTCACCATTTACGACGCCGGCGAAGAGCACGACCTGGCCTACATCGCCATGGAATTCCTCAAGGGCAAGGACTTGGTGCCGCAAACCAAACCGGGCAACCTGCTGCCACTGCCAAAAACGCTTTCCGTAGTGGCGCGCGTCGCCGAGGCCCTGGCCTACGCACACCAGCAGAGCGTGGTTCATCGCGATATCAAGCCGGCCAACATCATGTATGACACGCAGGCCGACTCGGTCAAGGTCACCGACTTCGGGATCGCCAGAATCACCGATTCGTCCAAGACCAAGACCGGCATGGTACTGGGCACGCCCTCGTACATGTCGCCGGAACAACTGGCCGGCAAGAAAATCGACGGCCAGTCCGATCTGTTTTCGCTGGGCGTGACGCTGTATCAGCTCGCCTGCGGCAGCCTGCCGTTTCAGGGCGATTCGATGACCCAGTTGATGTTCAAGATCGCCAATGAGCCCCCCGCCGACATACTCGGCATCAACCCGACGCTACCCGATTGCCTAGTGGCGATCATCAACAAGGCGCTCGCCAAAGACGTGACCGCGCGCTTCAGGAGCGGTGAGGAAATGGCGCAGGCGCTGCGCCAGTGCGCGGCGCAGTTCGGATCCGTGGACGTGACCCTGTGATGGACTGGAAGAAATGAATCTGACCCCCTCCCTAGAGATGGCGAAAGCCACCCACACCGGGATGGTGCGCTCCCACAACGAGGACAGCATTGCCACCGACCCGCAGATCGGCCTGGCGGTGCTAGCCGACGGCATGGGTGGCTACAATGCCGGCGAAGTCGCCAGCGGCATCGCCACCGCGCTGATTTCTAGCGAGATCCGCGAAGCGCTCGCGCGGCATGCGCCGCACGAACTGGACAGGAGTTCCGGTTCCCCGCTAGCGACCCGCCTGCTTCGGGAGATCATCGCCAGGGCCAACACCTCGATTTTCCAGTCGGCCAACAGCCAGCCGCAGTACGCCGGCATGGGAACCACGCTGGTGGTGACCTTGCTTTGCAACAACCAGATAACCGTTGCCCACATCGGCGATTCCCGCTGTTACCGCTTTCGCGGGGAGAAGCTCCAGCAAATCACCCGTGACCATTCGCTGCTGCAGGAACAGATCGACAGCGGCCTGCTCACCAAGGAGGCCGGCAAGCGCTCGCAGAACAAGAACCTGGTGACCAGGGCGTTGGGCATCGAGCCGGAAGTCGAGGCGGAGATCCGCACCTATCCGGCCCAGGCGGGCGACATCTATCTGCTGTGCTCCGATGGACTCAACGACATGGTCGAGGACGAGGACATCGAGATGACCCTAGCGGCGATCGGCAGCAACCTCCCTCTCGCGGCTGATCAACTGGTA
This sequence comes from Burkholderiales bacterium, assembly GCA_036000845.1. GTDB lineage: Bacteria > Pseudomonadota > Gammaproteobacteria > Burkholderiales > JACQAP01 > JACQAP01. The sequence goes on along the minus strand of DASYUW010000283.1, from coordinate 1,685 downwards.
CAGATGGCGAATGACAACGGCGGGCGCGATAATGTCTCCGTGGTGCTGATCAGGGTGAAGAAGGACTTCCCCGCCGACGACGGCCTGTGGGCGAAGTTTCTTTCTTGGTTCAAATAAGAGGAAGCCGATATGGCGAAGTTGATACTCAGTCTCGATGGACAGGTGATCAAGGAGTTCACTCTCACCAAGGAGCGATCCACCATCGGCCGCAAGCCGCATAACGACATTCAGATCGATAATCTGGCTGTCAGCGGAGAGCACGCCATCATCATGACCATTCTCAACGATTCCTTTCTCGAGGATCTTGGCAGCACCAACGGCACCCTGGTCAACGGCCAGCCGGTGAAGAAGCACTTCCTTCAGAATAACGACGTCGTCGAAATCGGCAAGTACAAGCTCAAGTACGTTAACGAAGCACCGGCCACCATGAGCCAGGCCGAGTTCGAGAAGACCATGGTGCTGCGCACTCCCGCCGCAGGATCCAAGGCGGATGTAAAGGTGCTGACCGATACCCAGAACAACGCCCAGCCCGCCGCGAAGCTGAGCGACACCGTCATCAATGCCCAGGTCACTCCCGCGGCGCCCGAAGCGCCCAAGCCGGCTCCGTCGCCTGCCCCAGCGGTGGCTGCGCCTGCCGCCGCGGCAATGCCAGGGGGACAGGGCACCATCCAAATTCTTTCCGGACCCAACGCCGGCAAGGAACTGCCCCTGCTCAAGCCGCTGACCACGCTTGGCAAGCCCGGGGTGCAGGTGGCCGTCATTGCCAAGAGGCCACATGGCCACTTCATCACCCACGTGGAGGGCGCCAACTTCCCGGTGGTCAACGGCAAAGCGCTTGATGCCCAGGCCCACCAGCTCAACGACCACGACATCATCGAGCTGGCCGGGGTGAAGATGGAGTTCTTCCTGAAATCCTGAGCCGAACCGCTGCCTGCACGGATCTTTCTGCCCGCGCCAGAGGAGACAACGATAACCAGGCTGCTCCACCGAAGCAGCCCTGATCCGGCGCGCGGCGAATCAAGGGAGACAGCTTGAAGAAGCATCTGGTGCGCATCGCGCTCGGAATGGTGGTGGTTCTGATTTTTGTCGGCCACGCCGCCCGTTACTACCCGATCCCATTCGTCAACCGCTTCGAGAACATCGTTTACGACGCGCGCCTGCGGCTGACGATGCCCAACAGCATCGATCCGCGCCTGGTCATCGTCGACATCGACGAGAAAAGCCTCGCTACCGAGGGCCGCTGGCCGTGGCGACGCGACAAGCTGGCGCTGATGCTCGACCAGCTGTTCGATCACTACAAGGTGGGGATCGTCGGCTTCGACGTGGTGTTCGCGGAACGCGACGAAAGTTCCGGCCTGGGGGTGCTCAGGCAGCTCGGTGAGAATCAGCTCAGCGGCAACGCGCAGTACCAGATGGTGCTCAAGAAGATCGGTCCGCAACTCGAATACGACCGCGTATTCGCCGAGAGGCTGAGGAATCGGGCAGTGGTTCTCGGCTATTACTTTTCCGACGTCGTGTCGGAAAACGGAAAAGGGCGCACCACAGGCGCGTTGCCCAAGCCGGTTCTGCCGGCAGGCACCTTCAAGGGCAAGAATATCGGCTTTACCCGATGGATCGGTTACGGTGCGAATCTCGCGGAATTCCAGGAAGCGGCGGCAAGCGGTGGTCACTTCAACCCCTTGCCT
>DASYUW010000282.1:0-8859 GCA_036000845.1 Burkholderiales bacterium | reverse complement strand
AGGCGCTCGCTCGATGCCATGGGTTATACTCCATCACCATGACAGCACTGGGAAAGATCGCACCGGCGCAGGCGATCACGCTGGGTCGACGGGTGCTCGAGATCGAGGCGCGCGCCGTGGTGAAGCTGTCGGAGCGGCTCGATGACAGTTTCGTGCGCGCACTCGAAATCGTGCTCGGTTGCCACGGCCGCGTCGTGGTGAGCGGAATCGGCAAGTCCGGCCACATCGCGCGCAAGATCGCATCCACCCTGGCGAGCACCGGCACTCCCGCATTCTTCGTCCATCCCGCCGAAGCCAGCCATGGAGACCTCGGCATGGTTACGCGCGACGACGTGATGATCGCCCTGTCGAATTCGGGAGAGAGCGCCGAACTTCTTGTGATCGTCCCGCTGATCAAGCGCCAGGGCGCCAGGCTAATCGCCATCACCGGCAATCCGCGCTCGACGCTGGCCGCCGAAGCCGACGTCCATCTCGACGCCAACGTCGCCGAGGAAGCCTGCCCGCTCGGACTCGCGCCAACCGCGAGCACCACGGCAGCGCTCGCGCTTGGCGATGCTCTAGCGGTTGCGCTTCTGGAAGCGCGCGGATTCGGCGAGGAAGATTTTGCTCGCTCCCATCCCGGCGGCAGCCTCGGCCGGCGTCTGCTCACCCATGTCTCGGATGTCATGCGTACCGGTGAGGCAATTCCGCGCGTGTCGGATAATGCATCGCTTTCCGAGGCGGTATTGGAAATGTCGAAAAAGGGAATGGGCATGACCGCCATCGTGGATCACGGCGATCGTCTTATCGGCATCTTCACCGACGGCGACCTGCGACGCACGCTGGACAAACTCGGCGATCTGCGCAAGCAGAGGGTGCGCGAAGTCATGACCACGGGCCCGCGCACGATCCGGCCCAATCAGCTCGCCGTGGAAGCGGTGCAACTCATGGAGGAGCACAAGATCACCCAACTGCTTGCCGTGGAGACCGACATGAGGCTGATTGGCGCGCTGAACATGCACGACCTGATGCGGGCGAAGGTCATATGAGAGAGGTCGCGTCCCCAAAGCGCCGCGACTGGCGAGGACCGTGACCGGTGAACAAACGGCTGATCGCACGCGCGCGTCGCATCCGTCTCGCGATTTTCGACGTTGACGGGGTGCTCACCGACGGCATGCTGCACCTCGGCAAACACGGCGAGCAGATCAAGGTGTTCAATATCCTCGACGGCCTCGGGCTCAAAATGCTGGCTGCAAGCGGCGTCGGATTGGCGCTGCTGTCCGGGCGCAAGTCATCCGTGGTCGCGCTGCGCGCCAGGGAAACGGGTATCGCGCACGTACTGCAAGACAGAGCCGACAAGCTCGAAGCCTATCACGGCCTGTTGCGCAAGCTCAGTCTCGCCGAAGAGGAAACTTCGTTCATGGGGGATGATCTGCCCGACCTGCCAGTGCTGCGCCGGTGCGGCCTGGCTTTCAGCGTACCGGACGCGCCGGAGATCGTTCGCAGCCACGCCCACTACGTAACCGGGAATGCGGGGGGCCGCGGCGCGGTTCGCGAAGCCTGCGAGTTCCTGATGCGCGCGCAGGGAACCCTGGAGGCCCATCTGGCCGCTTACTTGCGATGAACGACAGACTGGTAGCCTGGTCTCCGCTGATCCTGCTGGCACTGCTCGCGGCGCTGACGTTCTGGCTCGATCGCAAGGTCCAGCCGCCGGCGCGGCTGCCCGATGGCAGCACGCGCCACGACCCGGATTTTTACGTCGAGGGCTTCTCGGCTATGAAGATGAACCCGGACGGAACGCGCCGCTACGCCCTGTCAGCAAAACGCATGGTGCATTACCCGGACGACAACAGCACCCACCTGGAGCTGCCACGCCTGGTGTACTTCGACTACGAGCGCGCGCCTGTAACAGTGCGTTCCGATACCGCTGAAGTGGCGCATGGCGGGGACGAGGTGTTTTTCAACGGCGATGTTCAGGTGGTGCGCTCTGCATACGCGAACAACGCCGAGCTCGGCATGTTCACCAGCTTCCTGCATGTCATCCCCGACAAGGATCTCGCCAGGACCGACAAGCCGGTGAGAGTGGTGGAAGGAAATTCCACGGCCAGCTCGGTTGGCTTAGAATTCGACAATCGGACCCGCCAGATCAAGCTGTTGTCGGAGGTCAAGGCCAGGTATGAAGTTCCCAAGCGTATTCAAAAGAGACTTTCGCGGCCGTAGGCGCGCGCGCGCGCTGGTCTGCACCGCGCTCGCCTGCGCCATGAATGCGGCGCCCGCCGTGTGGGCCGAACGGGCTGATCGCGAAAAGCCGGTCAATCTCGAGGCCGATCGCGTGGACCTCGACGATGCCAAGAAAGAGGCGGTGTTCGAGGGCAACGTGACGCTCACGCAGGGTACGCTGATGATCAAGGCTGACAAGATCATCGTCAAGCAGGATGCGGACGGATTCCAGTACGGGATTGCCTACGGCAATCCGGCTCACTTCCGGCAGAAGCGTGAAGGCTTCGACGATTTTATCGAGGGCTTTTCCGAGCGCCTCGAATACGACGGCAAGGCCGACAAGGTACAAATGTTCACCAATGCACGCATCCAGCGCGGTCGCGACGAAGTGCGCGGCGACTACATCTCCTACAACGCGATCACCGAGTTTTTCCAGGTCATCGGTGGAGGCAAGACGGCGGCCACGCCGGGCAATCCACAAGGCCGGGTGCGCGCGGTGATCCAGCCCAAGCCCAAACCCGCTGCGCAGCCCGGGGCCCCATCATCGGTTGAGTTGACACCCTCCGAAACGCTGCAGCCGGCGCAACGCTGACATTGCGACCGCGTCCTCGAGCAGCACTGGTCCCATCGAAGCTTCGTTCATGAGTCAACTGCGCGCGGAAAGACTTAACAAGCGCTACAAGGCGCGCACTGTGGTAAAGGACGTTTCACTCGACGTGTCCAGCGGCGAAGTGGTGGGGCTGCTCGGCCCCAACGGCGCCGGCAAGACCACCTGTTTCTACATGATGGTCGGGCTGGTCGCGCTCGACGGTGGCGATCTTTATCTCGACCGGCAGCCGCTGACCCACACCCCGATCCATCGGCGCGCACGCATGGGGCTGTCCTACCTGCCACAGGAGGCCTCTATTTTCCGCAAGCTCACCGTGGCGGAGAACATCCGCGCCGTGCTGGAGCTGCGCGAACTCGAAGAAGACCAGATCCGTGAACACCTCGACACGCTGCTGCACGACCTGCACATCGCTCACTTGCGCAACAGCCCGGCGCTCAGTCTGTCGGGTGGCGAGCGCCGCCGCGTCGAGATCGCCCGGGCGCTGGCCACACAGCCGCGGTTCATTCTGTTGGACGAGCCGTTCGCCGGCGTGGACCCGATCGCCGTGCTCGATATCCAGAAAATCATCCGCTTCCTCAAGGATCGGGAAATCGGCGTCCTGATCACCGACCACAACGTCCGCGAGACCCTGGGGATCTGCGATCGCGCCTACATCATCAACGACGGCTCGGTACTGGCCGCCGGCAAACCCGAGGAAATTGTTTATAATGAAAGCGTAAGAAAGGTTTATCTGGGCGAGCATTTCAGGTTGTAACAGGTACCTGAAAGACCGTCCATTCGCAACCTGCGCCTGCGGCCCCCAGCCAATGAAGCACTCCCTGCAGCTCAAGCTGTCCCAGCACCTTACGCTCACGCCGCAGCTGCAGCAGTCCATCCGGCTTCTGCAGCTATCGACCCTGGAACTCAATCAGGAAATCGAGACCTTTCTGCAGGAAAATCCGCTGCTCGAGCGTGACGAGGAGGAAGAGGAAGCCGCAACAGTCCCGATCAATGGCGCCCTGCCGGCTACGTCGCCCACGCCAGCCGAGTCCGCGACGGCACCGGCGGAGACGGGATCTGCGGACGAACGCGTCATGCCCGAAGGCGAGTGGTCGGTCGACGACGGTTACGGCTCGTTCAGCGGCCAGGATGCCGACGACGAGGCCGACCCACCCCAGATCGCCGCGGAGCCGGCCAGGCTGCGCGACCATCTGTTCGGACAGATCAACATCATGCAGATGCCGGATCGCGACAAACGCATCGTCGCGTATCTGATCGACAATCTCGACGACGATGGCTTCATGACGCAAGATCTCGCCGAGCTCGCGGCACTTTTACCGGCAGAGCTGGAGATCGGCGCGGAAGAGCTGACCATCGCGCTGAAGTACCTGCAAAGCCTGGATCCGCCGGGCGTCGGCGCGCGCTCCCTCGGCGAATCCCTGGCACTGCAACTGGAAGCGCTGTCGGAGGACACGCCTTATCGCAAGGAAGCGCTGCAGATCGTGACGCAACACCTCGATACCTTCGCCACGCGCGACTATTTCAGGCTCAAGAAGCTGCTGCGCTGCGATGACGACGCGCTGCGCAGCATTCAAAGCCTGATCACCAGCCTCAACCCGCGGCCGGCCGCGAGCTTTTCCGACGGCGAGACGCGCTACGTCATTCCCGACGTGGTGGTGCGCAAGATCAAGGGCCTGTGGGCCGCGTCGCTCAACCCCGAGGCGATGCCGAAGTTGCGCATCAACCGCATGTACGCCGACATCCTGCACCGCAACCGTGACGCGAGCTTTCAGCAGCTCGCCGGCCAGTTGCAGGAGGCGAAATGGCTCATCAAGAACGTGCAGCAGCGCTTCGACACCATCCTGCGCGTTTCCCAGGCGATCGTGGACAGGCAGCGCCATTTTTTCGAGCACGGCGAAGTGGCGATGCGGCCCCTGGTACTGCGCGAGATTGCCGACACGTTGGGGCTGCACGAGTCCACCGTGTCGCGCGTGACCACGCAGAAATTCATGTTGACCGCGCGCGGCATCTTCGAACTCAAGTACTTCTTCGGCAGCCATGTAACCACAGAAACAGGGGGCGCCTGCTCCGCCACTGCCATCCGCGCTCTGATCAAGCAGATGGTCGGCGAGGAAGACCGGCGCAAACCGCTTAGCGACAGCCAGATATCCGAGATTCTTGGCAAGCAGGGAATCGTGGTGGCGCGCCGCACCATCGCCAAGTACCGCGAATCTTTGCAGATCCTGCCTGTCAATCTTCGCAAAAGCATCTGATCAACCAAGGCATAAAGGGAAAGCCAATGAATCTTCAACTATCCGGTCACCATCTCGACATCACCCCCGCCATCCGCTCTTACGTCACCGACAAGCTCTCCCGAGTAACCCGCCATTTCGACCACGTCATCGACGTCAACGTCATCCTGTCCGTGAACAAGCTCGACCAGAAAATCGAGGCCAAGGTGCATGTGCGCGGCAAGGACATCTACGTCGAGTGCGTGGACGCCAACATGTATGCGGCCATCGATGCCCTGGTGGACAAGCTCGATCGACAGATCCTCAAGCACAAGGAAAAATCCATCGACCACCATCAGGAAGAAGCCGTCCGCAACAGACCGGTCGCACCGTAACTTTCCATCGCGCCTCCAGGACGCCCGGCATGAGTCTGCTATCGAAGCTGTTGCCTGTTGCGAACGTCATTCTCGATCTGGATGTCGCCAGTAAGAAGCGGGTGTTCGAGCACGTAGGACTGTTGTTCGAAAATGCGCTTGGCGTCGGTCGCGGCCATGTGTTCGACGCGCTGTTCGCGCGCGAGCGGCTGGGCTCGACCGGGCTGGGCCACGGCATTGCCATTCCACATGGCCGCATCAAGGGTCTGCGGGAGACGGCTGGCGCGTTCGTGCGCACCAGGGCGCCGATACCCTTCGAGGCGCCGGACGGCAATCCGGTGCAATTGATCTTCGTGCTGCTGGTTCCAGAGAAGGCGACCGACTTGCACTTGCAGATACTCTCGGAACTGGCGCAGATGTTCAGCGACAAGGAAGTGCGCGCACAGCTGGCGGCATTGCCGGATGCGCGGGACGTACAACGTCTCATCAGCGATTGGGAGCCCCATGCCCCAGGTCAGCGTCGCGCAGCTGTTTGAGGAAAATGCCGACGCGCTCAAGCTCGCCTGGGAATCCGGGCCGCGTGACCCCTCGCCCTTTCTCGACAGCAGCGAGATCAACCACGCCTCGCAGGGCCTGATCGGCCACCTCAATCTGGTCCATCCAAACTGGATTCAGATCTTCAGCCGCACCGAGGCCGCGTATTTTTCCTCGCTCAGCGAACAGTCACAGCGGGAGGCATTGTCCCGGCTTGCCGGAAGCGGCCTGGCCTGCATCATTCTGAGCGACCAGGAAAAAGCTCCGCCGACGCTTGCCGAGTTCGCCACCTCCCGCAATGTGCCGCTGCTGGCTTCGCCCCAGCACAGCCTGCAGATCATCTGGGTGGTGCGCACCTATCTCGGACGGGCGCTGGCCGAGTTCGTCACCCGCCACGGTGTTTTCCTGGACGTGCTTGGGATGGGGGTACTGATAACCGGCGAAAGCGGCGTGGGAAAAAGCGAATTGGCGCTGGAGCTGATCTCCCGCGGCAGCGGCCTGGTTGCCGACGACGTGGTCGAGCTGTATCACATCGCGCCGCAAACGCTCGAGGGACGCAGCCCCGAACTGCTGAAGGATTTCCTCGAAGTGAGAGGGTTGGGGATGCTCAACATCCGCACCATTTTCGGCGAGACTGCGGTGCGCATCAGAAAGAACCTGAAACTGATCGTTCAGCTGGAAAAACCGGTCGGCGGCGTGATTGCCGGCCTGGAACGCCTGCCGCTCAATGCCAGCTCGGAAGACATCATGGGCATCAGCATCCGCAAGGTAGTGCTCCCGGTCGCGGCCGGCCGCAACCTCGCCGTGCTGGCGGAAGCGGCGGTCCGCAATTATGTCCTGCAACTGCGCGGAATCGACAGCACACAGGAGTTCATACAGCGCCAGGAAAAGCAGTTGAGCAAGCGGGGCTAGAGCATCCTGTTCCGCTGATTCGCGGCTGAAAACCCGTCGAGAATCGACGCCATACTGTGTTACGAGTCCTCGCCGTGCGTGTCGGAGCGCGGAAGAGGGGCCCCTCTGGGGATCTGACCGCGTAGACTCGCGTAAGGGCGGTGGTCGACACGCTATTGGCCGGTTGCACGGTCGCATCCCCGCAAGCGGGGGCCCTGCTCCACGTTCCACCGGCCCCCGCCACTGTCGAAAACTCGCGCCTTGCCTGACACCGATTTCGCGGGTTTTCCAACCGATGATGGACTGTTGCCAAATGCAAATGAAGTCTGCCTTCCAAGATTCGCAGATCGCCCCACGAATCAGCGGAACAGGACGCTAGCGTCCATGCGGCTCATCGTCATCAGCGGTCTGTCAGGATCCGGAAAGAGCATCGCGCTGAATGTCCTGGAAGACAGCGGCTACTACTGCGTGGACAACCTGCCGGCAAAGCTGTTGATCGGACTCACGCAGTTTCTCTCCCAGGAGGGCCAGCAGCGCGTGGCCGTCAGCATCGACGTGCGCAGCGGCGCCACGCTGTCCGAACTGCCCGGCTACCTGCTGCAGCTCAGGCAGCACGGCATTGACCTGCACCTGGTTTTCCTCGATGCCAAGACCGACACCCTGGTCAAACGCTTTTCCGAGACCCGCCGCCGGCATCCGCTCGCGCACGAGGAGCGCACGCTGCCGGAGTGCATCGAGCGCGAGCGCGAACTGCTCGCCGACATCGGCGATCTCGGCCATCGCGTAGACACCAGCGACCTCAATCCCAACGCATTGCGGGCCTGGGTGAAGGATCTGCTCGACCTCGGCGAGTCCGGGCTGACGCTGTTGTTCCAGTCTTTCGGCTTCAAGCACGGCATCCCCCTGGATGCCGACATGGTGTTCGACGTGCGTTGCCTGCCCAATCCCTACTACGACCCGGAGCTGCGCCCGCTGACCGGGAAGGACGCGCAGGTGATTGCGTTCCTGGAGGCGGACGCCAACGCGTGCAGCATGCTTGCGGACATTCGCGACTACATCGAAAAATGGCTGCCGTGCTTCGTGCGCGACAATCGCAGTTATCTGACGGTGGCGATCGGCTGCACTGGCGGCCGCCACCGCTCGGTCTACTTCGCCGAGAATCTGGCGGCGCACTTCCGCGCCAGCCGCGGCGTGTTGATCCGGCACAGGGAATTGTCAGTGTGAGTATTTCCGCATTCGCCGTTGAAGCGCCGGTATACATAGCGCGCTGCGCGCTGGAGCCACTTTTGGCTGCCGGCAAGACCGCGCAATGACCGCGCGCACCATCTCACTCGCCTTTACCGGCGCTTCGGGCATGCCCTACGGCGTGCGGCTGCTCGAATGTCTGCTCAAAGCGGACCTGCGCGTATACCTTCTTTACTCGCAGGTTGCACAAGTCGTCGCGCGCCAAGAGATGGATCTCGTATTGCCCGCCCGCGCAAAAGAGGCCGCCGAGTTCTTTGCCGCACGATTTGCCGCGCGTCCCGGGCAACTGCGGGCATTCGGCCGCGAGGAATGGTTTGCACCGGTTGCGTCAGGCTCGAATCCGCCCGACGCGATGGTGGTCTGTCCCTGCACCATGGGCACGCTCGCGGCCATCGCCGCCGGGCTCTCGGACAACCTGATCGAACGCGCCGCCGACGTCACCCTGAAGGAAGCGCGCAAGCTGATACTGGTGCCGCGGGAAACGCCGTTCTCGGTGATCCATCTGGAGAACATGCTCAAGCTGGCGCGTGCCGGCGCGGTGATCCTGCCTGCCAACCCGGGCTTCTATCACCACCCGCAGACGCCGCAGGACTTGGTGGATTTCGTGGTCGCGCGCGTGCTCGACCATCTCTCCGTCCCACATTCGCTGATGCCTCGCTGGGGCGAACCCGGAGATGGCGAAGGCTGACTGATACAAAGACTCACCACGAAGACACGAAGAACACGAAGGAACACAAAGAGGTCAAATTCAAGTTCAGGGTTCCCCTGTGAACATCTGCGTTCTTCGGGTTTCTGT
>DASYUW010000281.1:0-2779 GCA_036000845.1 Burkholderiales bacterium | reverse complement strand
CATCGGTTGATTTCGACCGAGGTCTGCTGAAAAAAACAGGTCAAAGCGCTGGTGGCGGCGGTCAGCGCCCAGAACACAAAGAAGCCGATCGAGTACATCGCGATGCGGCTCCAGGCGACAGGTTCCCCGAAGACAATGAGTTCCTGCGGATCGAATGCGGTAAAGAACACAACCTCGGCCACGCCTGCGACGATGAACGAAGGCCAGAGTACCCAGATCAGTTTCTCCCGGATCATGGTTGAATCCTTTCCGGCGCCAGCGCCGGGAGCTGAATGCTTTCCTGTGTTGCGGCGTCCCAATCGCCTGTGAGGCGCCAGTTTCGATCGCCATCCTCGAGGAACAAACTCCAGCGCCCGCTTGCGGTCGCCGGCAGTCCGCCCTCGTACCAGCCGTTGGCGCCGCTTCTCAGCCTGGTCTCGCGATCGAGGCCGGCGCGGGTGCGATGAACCAGTCTCAACACCAGTTCCTGTGGCAACGCCGGTCCGGTCAGGAAGACCCGCACCCGCTTCTCGCCGAACAGGACTCGCGCGCGCATATCGAGCTCCGCTGCTGCGGTTTCACGCCGGATCACCTGGTTGATCGCCAGTCCCTGCTTGTAATAGTCGTCCGCGACCAGCCCGTCCTCGTTCTTCACTGCAATCCAGGCGGTGACGACGCCGGCCACGACCACGATTGCCGGACCGGCCATGAGCAGCCATGGCCAGGGCTCGCGGTACCAGGGCTTGCGGATCTGTCCCGAAACAACGCTCATCTTTTCCTCACTGGACGACGAAACTGGCTTTTTCGGTGATCACGATGGGATCGCCCTCACCCACCGTTTGTATGGTGAAGACGATCGGGTTTGCTCCCCTGTGCACCCGTTCGCGATCGGCTTCGATCCGCACCGGAATCATGCGCGAGGAAGCCGGACCGATCTCCACCGCATGGCCCTCGTCCCTGATTTCCATACCCTCGATCCCGCTTACCGAGATCATGAACCGGCGCGGAGCTTCGGATGTATTCATGATCTGCAGCCGATAGACGTTCTCGATTTCATGGTCATCGGCGTCGCGAGCGCTGCTGATGCGGTCGCGAATGACGTCCACCTTCACCGGGACCCGCTCGTACAGCGTCATGCCGGCGGCGGCGATGATGGTCCACAGCACCGCCGTGTAAACCAGCACCCGTGGCCGAAATATCCGCTTCAGCGTTTGCGCGGGCGTGTAGTGCTTCTGCAAGGCGTTCTCAGTGGCGTAGCGGATCAGCCCTTTCGGGTAGCCCATCTTGTCCATGACCTGGTTGCAGCCATCGATGCAGGCGGAGCAGCCGATACACTCGTACTGCAGGCCCTTGCGGATATCGATCCCGGTCGGGCAGACCTGCACGCAGATTCCGCAATCGACGCAGTCCCCGAGTCCCTTGGCCTTGTAGTCGATGTTTCTGGCGCGGCCACCGCGAGGTTCTCCCCGTTCCCGATCGTAGGTGATCACCAGCGTGTCCTGGTCGAACATCACGCTCTGGAAGCGCGCGTACGGGCACATGTACTTGCAGACCTGCTCGCGCATCCAGCCGGCGTTGCCGTAGGTGGCGAAGCCGTAGAAGAGCATCCAGAATGTTTCCCACGGTCCGGCGCCGAGGGACAGTACCGACCGGCCCAGTTCCTGAATCGGCGTGAAGTAACCCACGAAAGTGAATCCCGTCCAGAGCCCGAGCGCAATCCAGATGCCGTGCTTGGCCGCTTTCAGGCCGGCTTTGCGCGCGGTCAGCGGCGACTGATCGAGCTTCATGCGCTTGAGGCGATCGCCTTCGATGACTTTCTCGATCCACATGAAGATTTCGGTGTAGACGGTTTGCGGACAGGCGAATCCGCACCACAGGCGCCCGGCCACCGCGGTGAACAGGAACAGAGAGAATGCGGAGATGATCAGCAGGACGGTGAGGTAGACGATGTCCTGCGGCCAGAAAACCAACCCGAAGATGTAGAACTTGCGGTGAACCAGGTCGAATAACACCGCCTGGCGGTTGTTCCACGACAGCCACGGCAGGCCGTAGAACACCAGTTGCGTGCCCCATACGAATATCCAGCGCCACACCGCAAACTTGCCGGTCACCGCGCGCGGATAGATCTTCCTGCGAATCTCGTAGAGCGCCTGCTCCACCGGCTCGGCTTGCACTGCACTGAAATTGACCGGAGCTTCCATGGGCCTCTGCCAGTCACCATTCACCAGTCACAAGTCACTGCTTTTGCGACAGACTCCAGACATAGGCCGCCAGCACGTGCGACTTGGCGTCGCCAAGGAAATCGCCCCAGGGGGGCATCTTGTTGTTGCGGCCTGCGCGGATGGCTTCCGAGATGCTGGTCTCGCCGCCGCTGTAGAGCCACACCTTGTCCGTCAGGTTGGGCGCGCCGAGTGCGGCGTTGCCCTTGCCGTCGGCGCCGTGACAGGCCACACAGTTGGCCGCGAACAAGGCCTTGCCCCTGGACGCGAGCAGGCTGTCATGCGTCAACCCCGACAACGACAATACATAGTGCGCCGCATCCTTCACGCCCTCGTCGCCGAGTACCGACCCGAACGGCGGCATGATGCCGTTGCGGCCATGGACGATGGTCGCCTTGATGGTCGCCGGATCGCCGCCGTAAAGCCAGTCGTTGTCGACAAGATTCGGAAAGCCGCGGCTGCCGCGCGCGTCCGACGCGTGACACTGCGCACAATAATTCAGGAACAGGCGCTGGCCCATCTCCCGCGCCTTCGGATCAGCCGCCACCGCCGGGATATCCATTGCGGCAAACTTCGCGAAC
>DASYUW010000280.1:0-17588 GCA_036000845.1 Burkholderiales bacterium | reverse complement strand
GAATTCGGCGACCCCGAGATCCTGCGTTCCTCGCTCGCCTCGGTGATCCTGCGCATGGGCGCGCTGAAACTCGGCGAGATCGAGGACTTTCCGTTCGTCGATGCGCCGGCCTCGAGAATGATCGCCGACGGCTATCAACTGTTGGCCGAACTCGGCGCGGTGGACGAGGCGCGCAAGCTCACGCCGATCGGCCAGCACCTGGCCAAGCTGCCGATTGATCCGCGGGTGGGGCGCATGCTGGTCGCGGCGAAACAGGAGGGCTGCCTGAATGAAGTGCTGGTCATCGCGGCGGCGCTGTCGGTGCAGGATCCGCGCGAACGGCCGATGGACAAGCAGGAAGCGGTGACGCAGGCGCACGCGGAATTTCTCGACGAGCGTTCCGATTTTCTGTCCTATCTGGAAATCTGGAAATGGTTCGAGGAAGCGCTCAAGCACAAGAAGTCGAACCGCCTGCTGGTGCGCGAGTGCCACGAACGCTTTCTGTCTTATCTGCGACTGCGTGAATGGCGCGAGCTGCACGGCCAGTTGCACGCGCTGGTGGCGGAGATGGGCTGGCGGCTGAACGAAAGGTCTGAGCGCTACGAGGAGATCCACCGCGCACTGCTGGCCGGACTGCTGGGCAACATCGGCTTCAAATCGGAGGAAGCGGGAATCTACCTCGGCGCGCGCCAGATCAAGTTCGTGCTCAGCCCGGCCTCGGCACTCAAGAAGAAGGGGCCGAAGTGGGTGATGGCGGCGGAACTCACCGAGACCACGCGCCTGTTCGCCCGTTGTGTTGCGGCGATCGAGCCGGAGTGGATCGAGAAACTGGGCCAGCACCTGGCCAAGCGCAGCTATCGCGAGCCGCACTGGTCAAAGGACTCGGGCAGCGTGGTTGCCTACGAGCAGGTGACGGTGTACGGCCTGGTGGTGGTGCCCAGACGGCCGGTGCAATACGGCCCGGTCAACCCCAACGAGGCGTGGGACCTGTTCATCCGCGGTGCGCTGGTCGCCGGCCACTATGTGGGGAACGCGCTGTTCCTGGACCACAACCGCCGGCTGATCGAGGAGGTGCAGGAACTCGAGCACAAGTCGCGCCGGCACGACGTGCTGGTGGACGACGAAGCCATCTTTGCGTTCTACGCCGAACGCATTCCGCAGGGAATCTGCAGCGCGGTGGATTTCGAGAAGTGGCGCAGGGAAGCAGAGCGCGAAAACCCGAAGCTGTTGTTCCTGACCCGCGACTACCTCATGCGCCATTCCGCGGAGCAGGTGACCGAGGTTCTGTTCCCGGATGCGCTGGCAGTCGGAATGCAGACCTTCGATCTTGCCTACCGGTTCGAGCCCGGCCACGCGCTCGACGGCGTGACCATGGTCGTGCCGCTGCACCTGCTCAACCAGCTCGACGAACGCCGCTGCGAGTGGCTGGTGCCGGGGCTGTTGCGCGACAAGATCACCTGCCTGGTCAAGGGTCTGCCCAAGGGCATGCGCAAGCATTTCGTGCCGGTGCCACAGGTCGTTACCGATTGCATGGAGATCCTCGAGCCCGACAGCGGGCCGCTCGCCGAAGCGCTGTCGCAGGCGCTGTTCAAGAAGACCGGAGTGGAAGTGCCGGTCGAGGCGTGGGATCTGGCCGACCTGCCGCCGCACCTGCTGATGAGTTTCAGCATCGTGGACGAAAACGGCAGGGAAATCGCATCCGGACGCGATTTGCCGCAGCTGCGCAGCCAACTCGGCGTCAAGGCGCGGCGCACATTCAGCGAGGCCGCGAGCGCCGGTTTCGAGCGCAAGGGGCTGACATCCTGGGACTTCGACGACTTGCCCGAGCAGGTCGAGATGGATCGCGGCGGACGCAAGCTGGTCGGCTATCCGGCGATCGCCGACGAGGGCAGGTCGGTGGCGCTGACGCTACTGGATACCGAAGGCGAGGCCGAGGCGGCGACCCGCAAGGGGCTGCGCCGGCTGTTCCAGCTGGCGCTGCCGGAGCAGATGAAATTTCTGGCGCGCAACCTTCCGGGGTTTACCGAATTGCAGTTGCGTTACGCGCTGCTGGGCGAGCGCGACGGCGGCAAGCAGGACAAAGGCGGCCGGCACGACAAGAGCGAAGTGGCCGAACGCTTGCGCGAAGAGCTGATGACCGCCATTTGCGATCGCGCTTTCTTCGTCGAGGACGAGCCGGTGCGCAACCGCAAGGCGTTCGAGGCGCGGGTGGCGAAAGGCAAGACGCGGCTGATGGACGTGGCGCAGGAGATCTGCCGCATCACGGCCGAGATCCTGGCCGAGCACCAGGCGCTGCGGTCCAAGCTCGACCAGCCGCAGTACGCGGCATGGCCGCGCGCGCTCGCGGACGTCCGCAGCCAGTTGTGCGAGTTGCTCGGGCCCGGATTCCTCGCTTCGGTGCCATTCGAAAGGCTCAAGCACTATCCGCGCTATCTGCGGGCCATCGCGGTGCGGCTCGACAAGATTGCCTCCAATCCGGAGCGCGACGGCAACTGGCAGCAGCAGCTTTCGCGCTACTGGCAGGCTTACCTGGCGCGGCTTGCCGCCGACCGCTCGCGCGGAGTTCGCAACCCGAAGGTAGGGGAGATGCGCTGGATGCTGGAGGAATTGCGGGTGTCGCTGTGGGCGCAGCAGCTGAAAACGCCGTACCCGGTGTCATTCAAGCGGGTCGAGAAATTCTGGAGCGAGGTCTAGCGGTTTGTTGAAATTCGCTTTCTGGAATCGCTTTTCCGCGCTATCGTCCCCATTGAAATTGCCGTACCGCAACGAGGTTGACGATGCGCGGACCCGATGTGATGCAAAATGCGCTGCCCGGGCAGAGAAGGTTCGTTGGCTATCTGACCAGGGAATCATTCGCCGCGACGTGTTTCGTCTTGCGCGCGCAGCGGTATGGCCTGACTTCTTTTCCTGTAAGAGAATCGTTCCGTCAGCGAGCATGCGCCATTCATTAGTCGCGCTATGTGCCATCTGGCTGATCTGCGGTGCCGCGGGATCGGCGCAAGCGGAGCAGATTTCCATCTCATGCAGCGCCGTCGGGCGGGAGCTCGAGATCTGCCGCGAAGGAGTTGCCGTCTGGGAGCGCAAGACCGGACACACGGTGCGCCTGGTTTCCACGCCGAACTCGGCTAGCGACCGGCTTGCGCTCTATCAGCAATTGCTTGCAGCGCACGCGCCCGATATCGACGTGTTGCAGATCGACGTGGTATGGCCAGGCATCCTTGCGGCTCACTTTCTCGACCTGAACCCGTACGCGGCGGCGCAGATCGAAGCGCACTTCCCCGTCGTGGTCGAAAACAACACGGTAAACGGCCGGCTGGTGGCGATGCCGTGGTTTATCGATGCACCGATGCTTTACTACAGGCACGATCTGCTCGAGAAGCACCGCGAGCTGGTGCCCCGCACGTGGCGCGAACTGACCGATGTCGCGCGACGCATTCAGGACGCTGAGCGCGCCTCCGGAAACGAGCGGCTGTGGGGATTCGTCTGGCAGGGCCGCGCCTACGAGGGCCTCACCTGCGACGCGCTGGAATGGATCGCCAGTTCCGGTGGCGGGCAGATCGTCGAGAGCGACGGCGGAATTTCCGTCAATAACCCGCGCGCAGCGAGGGCACTTCAGCTCGCCGCGACATGGGTCGGCACGATCACACCGAAGGGCGTGCTCAATTACGCGGAGGAAGAGGCGCGTAGCGTTTTTCAGTCCGGCAACGCCGTTTTCATGCGCAATTGGCCGTATGCATGGGCACTGGCGAACGGTGAGCAAAGTCCGGTGCGTGGCAAGGTCGGCGTCGCGCCGATGCCGGCAGGTGAAGAGGGTAGCAGCGCAGCCACGCTTGGCGGCGCGCAGCTCGCCGTGTCGCGTTACTCGGCGCACCCGAAGATCGCCGCCGATCTCGTGCTTCATCTTGTGGGTAATTCCGAGCAGAAGCGGCGCGCCATCGTCGGTGGTTACAACCCCACGATTCCAATGCTTTACCGCGATCCGGACGTGCTGAATGCTAACCCGTTCTTCGACGCGGTCGCCGGATCGTTTCAGCGTTTGGTGCCACGCCCTTCAACCGTGGCAGGAGCTCGTTATAACCGTGTTAGCAGTGCAATCTGGAACGCAGCCCACGCGGTGATTTCCGGACAGTCTGACGCCGATACTGCACTGCGTTCGCTGGAGCGCAACCTGATGCGACTGTCCCGGGGTGGCCGTTGGTAGAGCGGCGCTCCAGCCTCGACCGTCTGCGCACTCGCACCGCATGGGTATTTCTCGCGCCGACCCTGGCGCTTTTACTTCTGGTCGCCGGATGGCCGCTGGCGAGGACCGTTTTCTTCGGTTTTACCGATGCGTATCTCGGCGATCTCGAGCAGTACCGTTTCCTCGGGCTGGAAAATTACCTGGTGCGCTACGGCGACCGCTGGTATGGCCTTTTGGCCGACCCGCAATGGTGGCGAGCGACCTGGAACACCTTGGTCTTCTGCGTCGTGTCCGTCGCGCTGGAAACGGTGCTTGGCGTGATCACCGCACTTGTGCTCAACGCGAATTTTCCGGGGCGCGGTTGGGTGCGGGCTGCAGTGCTGGTGCCGTGGGCGATACCGACCATCGTTTCTGCAAAGATGTGGGGCTGGATGCTCAATGATCAATTCGGCATCGTGAACCATGCCCTGCTGGCAATCGGCGCAATTGACCGGCCGCTCGCATGGACGGCCGATCCGGCACTGGCATTGCCGACCGTGATCCTGGTGGACGTGTGGAAAGCCACTCCATTCGTCGCGTTGCTCACACTTGCGGCGCTGCAGATCGTGCCCAAGGAATGCTACGAGGCCGCGAAGCTCGATGGTGCGGGTCCGGTGCGTACCTTCTTCAGCATTACGTTGCCAATCGTACGCCCGGCAATCGTGGTTGCGATAGTGTTCCGGACGCTGGATGCTCTGCGCGTGTTCGATGTGATCTACGTGCTGACGTCGAATAACGTGAACACCATGTCGATGTCAATTTTCGTGCGACAACAACTGGTGGATTTCCAGGATGTGGGCTATGGCTCGGCGGCCTCGACGCTGCTGTTTTTCGCTGCGGCGCTGGTGACTGCGCTCTTGCTTACTGCCGGCAAGGTACGACTGACTGAGCCTGGCGTGCTGCGATGAAATTCATCAAGCGCACCGCTTTCTGGCTGCTGGTCGCCATCATTGTCGTTTTTGCGCTGTTTCCCTTCTACTATGCGATTGTTTCCTCGCTACGCTCGCCGTCGCAATTTTTCGAAATGGAATGGCTGCCATCGACGCTCACGCTGGGGAATTACGCCGCGGTATTCAGCGAACAGCCTTTTGGGCGCAGTATCTTCAACTCGATCATCGTTGCGAGTTCTGTGGTCGGAATCTCGCTCCTTGCCGGTGTAACTGCTGCGTACGCGCTGGCACGGGTCCGGTTCCACGGCCGCGCGACGTTGCTCGCTGCAATACTTGCCGTGTCGATGTTCCCGCAGGTGGCGGTGCTTTCGGGCTTGTTCGAGCTGATCCGCGCACTCGGGCTGTACAATAACCTTGCCGGACTGACGTTGACCTACGTGATATTCACGCTTCCGTTCACCGTCTGGGTTCTGACGACATTTCTGCGCGAATTTCCAAAAGAGCTGGAAGAATCCGCACTGATCGATGGTGCCAACGCATGGCAGACCCTTACCAAGGTGTTTCTGCCGGTGATGCGCCCGGCCATGGCCACCACCGGACTGCTGGCGTTCATCGCGGCGTGGAATGAATTTTTGTTTGCGTTGACTTTGACGCTTACCAACGAGCAGCGCACTGTACCGGTCGCAATCGCACTCATGACGGGGGCGAGTCAGTACGAGCTGCCGTGGGGCAACATCATGGCGGCATCGGTGATCGTCACAGTCCCGCTGATTGTCCTGGTACTCGCGTGTCAGCGAAGAATCGTTTCAGGACTCACGGCCGGAGCGGTGAAAGGTTAAATTCTGGCAAGCGAATCCGTGGTGGTGTGACAGCGAGATAGGAGACCTCAGGGTCAGACTCGACTAGCTTTATTTACGCCAACAAACGCAGCCCGCCTGCCTTGGCGGCCTTCTTGTCGAGGGTAACTGTTTCAGTGCATCCGGCTTCGAGGTTCGTCTGGCCGAGCAGGCAGTCGGCGAAGTCGGCGCCTCCCGATCGGTACATCCGCAACGCGGTCCAGGCGGACTGAACATTCTCGATCTGGAATTGTTGAGTGCGGATAACACGTTCGAGTACGACCGCGATGTCCTCCCGCGAATAGCCGTAAGCGCTTTCGAGCACCCACACGGTTTCGCACAGGACGATGCGATTGATAAAACCAGGGTCCTCGCGCGAGCATTCCGAGGCAATGAAGCGGCCCGCCAGCCGCGCCTGTGCCGCTTCATCCTGGACGAGGTGGCGAATGAGGACGTTGGTGTCCAGACCCTTCACCGTTGGCCTCCACGCTTGCGAATCGCCGCCTTCATTTCGTCGAGCGAAACCGGGCGTTTCGGGCGCGGCAGCGCACCTGCGAGGTCGGCCGCATCGAATGACGCCGAGACGAGCACGACCCGACCGTCCGGCTCGATTACAAACTCGATACGGTCGCCGGGACGCAAATGCAGGTGGTCCCGGATGTCTTTCGGTACGGTCGTCTGGCCCTTGCTGGTGAGCGTGGCGGTGGTCATGGGTTATCCTTACAATGAATACTGATCCTTACTTTAACGTAAGGAACGGCTGTGCGCAATCCAGGCGCGCGGCCGGTAAGGACGCAAGGCGGCTCTACGTGGCAAGCGGAGCGACGACCACTCTCTTGCGACGGCATCGATCCAAACCTGCGAACGGTGACAAGATTTTTCTCTGCTCAGCGGGTAACATCGAATTCCGAAAGGATGGGATGGGAAGAAGTCCCAGAGAAACCAATGGAGAAGTCCTTCAAGAAAGAGATCGAGCTGCTGCGCCTGGGAGATGGACAGGTCTTCCACGGCGAAGGCATTCTCGCGATCACCAAGGCGCTGCTGCAATCCGGCGTGGCCTACGTCGGCGGCTATCAGGGCGCGCCGGTGTCCCATCTGATCGATGTCATGGTCCAGGCCGAGGATTTGCTGGGCGAACTCGGCGTGCATGTCGAAGCCTGTTCCAACGAGGCCTCCGCCGCCGCCATGCTCGGTGCGTCGATTCACTATCCATTGCGCGGCGCGGTGACCTGGAAGTCGATCGTCGGCACCAACGTCGCCGCCGATGCGTTGTCAAACCTTTCCTCGCCGGGCGTCACCGGTGGCGCGCTGATCGTCGTCGGCGAAGACTACGGCGAAGGTGCCAGCGTGATCCAGGAGCGCACCCATGCCTACGCGCTTAAATCTTCGATGCTGATGCTGGATCCGCGGCCGGAACTTTCGAACATGGTGCGGATGGTGGAGGACGGCTTCCGGCTCTCCGAGGCTTCGAACATGCCGGCGCTGCTGGAACTGCGCATCCGCGCCTGTCACGTGCGCGGCAGTTTCGTCTGCAAGGACAACGTCGCGCCCGCGGTTTCGACCCGGCATCTGATGGAAGAACCGGCGAAGTTCGATTACACCCGGCTTGCGCATCCGCCGGTGACCTTCCGCCACGAAAAGCTCAAGGGCGAGGCGCGCATTCCGGCGGCCCGCCGCTATATCGCCGAGCACGGATTGAACGAGCTGTTTGCCGGCAAGCGCGACGATGTCGGAATGATCGTGCAGGGCGGGCTGTACAACTCGCTGATCCGGGCGCTGCAGCAGTTCGGAATGGCCGATGTCTTCGGCGAATCCGAGATCCCGATTTTCGTGCTCAATGTGACGTTCCCGCTGGTGCCGGAGGAGATCTCGAGATTTTGCCTCGGCAAGCGTGCGGTGCTGATCGTCGAGGAAGGCCAGCCGGAATACATCGAACAGGAAATTCTGGCCACGCTGCGCCGGCTCGACGTCAACACGCCGATTCACGGCAAGGACCTGCTGATGGCGGCGGGCGAGTACACCGTGGAAGTCATTGCCGGCGGGCTGGAGAAATTCGCCGACCGCTATCTGCCCGCCGGTGTTGGCGAAACCGGAAAGCGCTGGCTGCAAGGCAACGCGCAGCGCCGTCAGGAGGTGGCACAGCAGTTTTCGGCGCCGCTGCCGGCGCGGCCGCCGCAGTTCTGCGTCGGATGTCCGGAGCGCCCGGTATTCGCTGCGCTGAAGCTGTCGCAGCGCGATGTCGGCCCCACGCATATTGCCGCCGACATCGGCTGCCATTCGTTTTCCACCTTCGAACCTTTCTCCTTCGGCCACTCGATCCTCGGCTACGGCATGAGCCTGGCGAGCCGCGCCGGCGTGTCGCCGATGATGAAGCGCAGGGTGCTGTCGATCATGGGCGACGGCGGGTTCTGGCACAACGGACTGCTCACCGGCGTGCAATCGGCATTGTTCAACGGCGACGATGCGGTGCTGCTGATATTCAAGAACGGCTACACCTCGGCCACCGGCACGCAGGAGCTGATCTCGACGCCCGACGAGGACGTAAAAGTCGCCGCTGAAGACAAGCAGCAAAGCCTGGTGCACCGCAATCTCGTCATCGAGAAGACGCTAACCGGAATGGGCGTGAAATGGATGCGCACCGTCCACACCTACCACGTGGACAAGATGCGCAGGACGCTCGACGAAGCCTTCACCACGGATTTCAGCGGGCTCAAGGTCATCATTGCCGAAGGCGAATGCCAGCTCGAACGGCAACGCCGCACCAAGCCCTGGATCGCCGGCCTGCTCAAGGCGGGAAAGCGCGTGGTGCGGGTGAAGTACGGCGTAGACGAGGATGTCTGCACGGGCGATCATGCCTGCATCCGGCTGTCGGGCTGCCCGACCTTGACCCTGAAAGACAGCCCCGATCCGCTCAGGGTCGATCCGGTGGCCACGGTCATCGACGGCTGCGTCGGTTGCGGCCTGTGCGGCGAGAACGCGCACGCGGCGACGCTGTGCCCCTCGTTCTACCGCGCCGAAGTGATACGCAATCCGAAGTTGCACGAACGCGTGATCGACGGACTGCGCGGCTCCATCATGCACTGGCTGCAAACCAAATGAACCAGCGTCCGTTTACTTTGTTGATTTGCGCGCTTGGCGGCGAGGGCGGCGGCGTTCTGGCCGAATGGCTGGTGGAAACGGCCAGGCAGTGCGGCTACAGTGCACAGAGCACTTCGATTCCCGGCGTCGCCCAGCGCACCGGCTCGACCACTTATTACTTCGAAGTATTCCCGGTGCCGATCGGGGAACTGGCCGGCCGCAAGCCGGTGTTCAGCCTGTATCCGGTGCCGGGCGCGCTGGACGTGCTGGTGTCCTCTGAACTGCTGGAGACCGTGCGCCACATAGGCAACGGCATGGCGTCCGCCGACCGTACGCTGGTCGTCACCTCCAGCGCCCGCACCCTGACCACGGCCGAGAAGCTTCAGCTCGCCGACGGTCGCGCACCTTCCGGGGAATTATTGAACCTGGTGAAACGCTGCAGTCGCGACGCCCGCATTTTCGACATGGGGGCGGTAGCGCAGGAAACGGGCACCGTATTGAGCGCAGTCTTGTTCGGCGCGATTGCAGGCAGCGGCGCATTGCCGTTTCCGCGCGAGGCCTTCGAGCAGACCATACGGAAATCCGGCAAAGGCGTGGACGCGAGCGTACGCGGCTTCGCGCGTGCCTGCGAGATCGTGGCCCAGGGGCAGCCTGCGCCGACAGCGGCTGCCTCGAAACCGCGGGCAAAAGCCGCAATGCCTGCAGAACTCGCCCGCGAGTTTCCCGCGGCGACCCATGAGATGCTGGCCGCCGGTTATGCCCGCATGCTGGAGTATCAGGATCACGACTACGCGCAACTCTTCGTGCAGCGGCTGACCCGCATCCTGGCCGCCGAGCGGGCGGTCGATCCGGCCGGCCTGGGGAATTTTGCGATCACCAGCGAAACGGCGCGTTACCTGGCGTTGTGGATGGCATTCGACGACATCGTGCGGGTGGCCGATCTGAAGTGCCGCGCCAGCAGGTACCAGCGGGTGCGCACGGAGGTCAAGGCCGCGCCGGGCGAAGTGCTGCGCATCTATGACCACTTCAAGCCGGGGGTGCCGGAATTCGCCGCGCTGTTACCGGCCTCGCTCGCCGCTGCGCTGATCCGCTGGGACCGGCGCCGCCAGCAGGCGGGCAAGTCCGCGCTCGCGCTTCCGTTGAAGCTCGCCGCGCACACGCTGTCCGGTTTCCTGATACTGCGCACCCTGGCCAGCCTCAAGTGGATGCGCAGGCATGGCAGCCGCTTCGCAATCGAGCAATCCATGATCGAACGCTGGCTGGCGGGCGCGGAACAGGGTACGCGCAGCCACTGGCAGCTCGGCCACGAAATTGCGTTGTGCGGCCGCCTCATCAAGGGCTACGGCACCACCAACGAACGCGGCAAGGAGAACCTGTTGCACGTTCTCGACCATCTGGCCTCTGCCGCATCTTTCCCGTCCGCTGCGGCCCGTGCCGAGGCGATTCGCGCGGCGCGCGTAGCGGCGCTGGCCGACGACGCGGGCAAGGCGCTCGACCACGCGCTGGTCCAACATGGCGCGCCCGCCCGCCCGGTCAAGGCCCAGCCCGTCATGTGGGTAAAGAGACGGCCGGGCCAGGCGGCCTGAGCGCGAAGCTTGCGCGGCCGCGGCCCGGCGTTGACAAGTGCGGCTTGTGGTCTAAACTGGATCGAAAATAACCTGCTTAAGCGCGGAGGAGAACATGAAGTCCGTTCAACAACTCCTGGAGTCGAAACGCCATCGCCTCGTTTCGGTGTCGCCCGATACCACGGTACTGGACGCGCTCAAGATGATGGCGGAGAAGGAGATCGGCGCGGTTCTGGTGCTCGAGGGCGACCAGCTGGCGGGAATCTTTTCCGAACGCGATTACGCCCGCAAAGTGGTGTTGCACGGCAAGTCGTCGAAGGACACGCCGGTGCGCGAGATCATGACCGACGAAGTGGTGTGCGTGCGCCCGGAGCAGACCATCGAGGATTGCATGGGGCTGATGACCGACAAGCGCATTCGCCATTTGCCGGTGCTCGAGCACAAGAAAGTGGTGGGCGTGATTTCCATCGGCGACGTAGTCAAGGAAATGCTCTCCGAACAGGAGTTCGTCATCAAGCAGCTCGAGAGCTACATTCACAACTGAGTCGGGCGCCGTCGCCCGCGGCGTGCAGCTCCAGTCTTCGCGGCCCTCACATCAAGTTTCCCGATTTCATGCTTGAACGAATGCTTGTGGTCATAGCGCTGGCAGGCGGGGTTGCGGGCTGCAAGACCCAGACCGGGCTCACCGCCGGGGCCACCGGCTGCAGCGTGACCGATCTGGACGTGATCGAGAGCCGGTATTCACGGAAGGGCACAACCACAGCGTGGTGCGCAAAGTGCAGGGAAAA
This sequence comes from Burkholderiales bacterium, assembly GCA_036000845.1. Lineage (GTDB taxonomy): Bacteria > Pseudomonadota > Gammaproteobacteria > Burkholderiales > JACQAP01 > JACQAP01. Next base: position 6,233 of record DASYUW010000280.1, on the reverse strand, counting down.
GATCTATCACTGCGTATCCAATCCGGAGCGCAGCCGCGCGGAGTGCAGGCTGGCCAATCCCGCGGACGCCTGCGGCTGAGCGCGCCGCGTTGCGGCGGTCCGCCGCTTTCCAACCACTCCTCACCCATCACTGGTCAGTCTCATGTTCGGCGCCTTGATCGTCGGTGATGAAATTCTCTCGGGAAAACGCCAGGACAAGCATTTTCCGAAGATCGTCGAGATCCTGAGGGCGCGCGGCCTGGGCTTGGGCTGGGGCATGTATTTGCCGGACGAGCCGGCTCTGATCACGGCAGTGCTGTCCAGCACACTGGCGCGCGACGATATCGTGTTCTGCTTCGGCGGCATCGGCGCCACGCCGGACGACCACACCCGCCAGTGCGCGGCCAAAGCCGCAGGCGTCGGGCTCGCGTTGCATCCGGATGCCAAGCGCGAAATCGAGGCGCGCTTCGGCGCCGAGGCCTATCCCAAGCGCATCGAGATGGGCGTGTTCCCGGTCGGCAGCCGCATCGTTCCCAATCCTTACAACCGTGTTCCCGGTTTCAGTTATGCGCGCCACCATTTTTTCCCCGGTTTCCCGGAAATGGCGTGGCCGATGATGGAGTGGGTGCTCGACAACGAGTACCCGCACCTGCATAACCAGCAACCGCCGGTTGATGTCGCGATCGTGGTGAAGGACGCCGGGGAGAGCCAGCTTATCGACCTGATGAATGCCTGCATCGCCCGCTATCCCGAGGTGAAACTTTTCAGTTTGCCAAGCTTCACGCCCGCCGGCCGCCGCATCGAGCTCGGCGTGAAAGGCGAAGAGAAATTAGCTATTGAGGCACTGGCGTTCCTGCAGAAGGGTGTCAGCGCGCTCGGCTTTGCCTGGGAGCCGAGAAAATAGGCGAGAGGCGTACACCCCCTGCAGACTCGTCCTTTTCCCCTCTAGCCTCTAGCCTCGCTCCTCTGGCCTGTTTCACGCTTAACCCCATTCCCCAGGAGCGTCCGTTTATAGCCGGTGTCCCTCTTCAAAGGAGAGCACCATGCGACGCTTCCCGCTGTTTTTCTGTCTTTTCCTGACTGTTGCCCCAGCTCTGGCGGCCGGCAGCCTCGCCGATGTGCAGATCTACGACCGTGCCGGCGGCCGCACGCTGCCGGTCTACGAGAGCGGCGGCCGCTGGTTCGTCGCCGGCAAACCCGGCAACGAGTACCAGGTCACGGTTCGCAATCGCGCCGGGGTTGACTTGCTTGCGGTGGTGTCGGTGGACGGCGTCAACGTCGTCACCGGCGAGACAGCGGCCGCGTCGCAGAGCGGCTACGTGATAGAGCGTGGCCGCACGCTGTCGATCAAGGGTTGGCGCAAGAGCCTGGAGAAAGTGGCGGCGTTCTACTTCACCGATCTGGGCGATTCCTACGCTGCGCGTACCGGGCGCCCGGACAACGTCGGCGTGATCGGCGTGGCGCTGTTCAAGCGCAAACCCGAACCTGTGCTCGAACTGGAGCAGCCTCAGAACCGCGGCGAATCCGGGGCGGCAGCGGATGGCCCCGCGCGGTCGGCGGCACCTCGTGCGGCGGAGAAAAGCATCGGCACCGGTCATGGCCGCAGGGAGACTTCGCAGGCTCGCTACGTAGCGTTCGAACGCGAATCGGAAACACCCAACGAAGTGGTCGTCATTCACTACGACACCTACGCAAACCTGGTGGTGCGCGGGGTGATTCCGCAGTCGCCGCGTTGGCCCTCGCCATTTCCGGGCGAGTTCGTCCCCGATCCGCCGGGACGGGGTTAAGGAAGCTCTGACCAGGTTCCGCGACGCGCGTTGCGCCAGGTGCGGATGACTGCTAGGGACGCCGGAGCGCGGAACAGGGGCCCCTCGGGGGATGTGACCGCGGAGGCACGCACAAGCACGCGCCTATTCGGCACGATGCATCCCGCTCCGGGGTCGCATCCATCGGCCAAGGCCGACGGAACCTGCTCCGCCCTGAGCGGGCGCTCTGTGTCGGCTCCTCCTTATGTAGGCCGGCTACACGGCGTCCTCGCCGTCTTGCCCTCGACCCGAATCGCCTCGGTCGCGCATGTGGAACTTGATCAGAGCTTCCTTAAGGCATTGGCGTTCCCGCGGCGGTCTCGCGCGTCGTGCTGAGGTTGATTACACTTCAAGCCGGAATGAACCAGCCGGCTTCCGACGAAGATCTGATGCTGCGCTATCGCGATGGCGACGTGCGCGCGTTCGAGGATCTGTACGCGCGCCATCGCGGTGGTGTGTTCCGCTACGTGCTGCGGCAGGTCGGTTTTCGCTCCGCTGCCGAAGAGGTGTTTCAGGAAGTGTGGACAAATATCATTTCCTCGCGTGCCCGCTACCGGGTCGAAGCCCGCTTCGCCACGTTTCTGTATCGCGTGGCGCACAATTGCGTGATCGACCATTTCCGCCGCAAGCCGCCGCTGCAGTTGATTGCGCTCGACGACGATGAAGAGGAGGCAATGCAGGTGGCGGCGCCGCAGCACGAACAGCCGGAGCGCGCCGTGGCGCGGCGGCAGACGGCAAGGCAGCTTCTGCGTGCGCTGGCACTACTGCCGGACGAGCAGCGCGAGGCTTTCCTGTTGCACGAGGAGGGCGGGTTGACGCTGGAGGAAATCGCCGACGTCACCAGGGTCGGCCGGGAAACTGTCAAGAGCCGCCTGAGGTACGCGCTGGCCAAGCTGCGCCAGGAATTGAATGGATCCGGAATGAGCCATGAAGCCGATGTCGCCTGAGGAGCAGGAACTGGAAGAGCAGCGTTCGCGCCTGTCCGGGCATTACCGTGCCGGCTCGACCGAAGAGCCCCCCGCGCATCTGGACGCCGCGATCCTCGCGGCCGCCCGGCGCCAGGTCGAGCGCTCTCGATTCGCGCGCAACTGGCACCTGCCTGCGTCAATTGCAGCCGTGTTGGTGATCGGCGTGAGCCTGGCGTTGATGACCAGCGAAATCGAAGATCCGTTGCCGCCACCGGATACATCGGCCGGCGTTGCGGCGGGAGAGGCTAGGCAGCCAGTGCCCGCGCTGGCCATGAAGCAGGAATCGCAAGCCCGGCCCGCGCCACGCCCCGGCATCGAGCGCGAGTCGCGACCGTCGCGCGAGCGCAGTGCACACAGCGATCGCGAGGCGGATACCCGGCAGAATTCGGCTGGCGAGCATGCCGATTCGCCCCCGGCGACACCTTTGGTCGCGGCGCCGGCGTTGCAGCAGTTCGAAGCTGCAGCACCCTCGGAATCGGTAGCCGAGCAGAAGAGTGCGCTGGCGGATTCGGTGCAGAAAAAGCGCGCCAGCGCGGCACTGCGCAAGGAGGCGGCCCCCCCCTCCGCGGCGCCCGCCGACGCGCGCGAGGAGTGGCTGAGAAAAATCGAGTATCTGCTGCGCAACGGCAAGACTGCACAGGCGCGCGAGCAATTGGCGGAATTCAGGAAGCATTACCCGGATTACCGCCTGCCGGAGACGCTCCGTGAGCTGGAGGCTACGGCGAAACAAGACCCGCAATAAAAAAGCCCCGGATGCCCGGGGCTTTTGCTCTTGCCGTGAATCAGGCCTACGCGGCCTTCTTCTTGGTAGCCACGCCCGCTTGCGAGGCGGCGGTGAGGTTGGCTTCAGTCATCGCCGCCAGCTGCTTGCTCGCCTTGGCGATGCTCTCGTACACCGTGTTCGCGGTGCCGATCACGGACTTCAGCGCGGCGACTGCGGGTTCCGAACCGGCGGGGGCGGACTTCAGCGCCGCGTCCAGGGCAACTACCACTTCCTTGCTGAAATCGGCGATCTGCGCTTCCAGAACCGCGCTGATTTCCGAATGGGTGCCGGCCGCAACTTCATACAGGCTGCGGGCGTAGGCGGTGGCCTTGTCGATGCCCGGCTGGAACGTGGAGCTGGTCCAGGTCGGCAGTTCGGAGAAATCCTTCACTTCGGCAAGCGCCTTGGCGTTCTTCATGCCTTCGTTGAAGACGGCCTTGCTGTTCTTGATCTGCAGATCGAACAACTTTTCGGTTCCTTCGGCCGTTATGGTTACGAAGCGCAGAGCGGTTTCCAGTTGTGCCTTGCCAAAAGCGGAGATCTGTTCGGGTACGGTGGTCATTGTGAAACTCCTTTAAAAACAATTGATAAGATATTCCGCGTCAGCAGCCAGCGGTCGTTATGTTGCAATGCAACAATACCATTATTGGCGTGAAACAAAATGATGTCAAGGGATTGCATTGATAAGCCAGGAAAAGTTATTGCGACGCACACAGACCGGTGCGCGAGTGCTTCGTATTTGGACTTAACCGCTTGAAAAACTGGAATTAATTGAACCTAGAGCTTGAGCGCGAGGCTAAGGCCGTCGCCGATGGGGACCAGACACAGGTGCACCCGCCGATCGTCCCGGAGATGCCGGTTGAACTCGCGAATAGCCTGGGTGTCCGCGTCGCGCGCCTTTGGATCTGTGACCCGGCCTTCCCAAAGAGTGTTATCCACCGCGATCAGCCCGCCGACCCGGATCAAAGTGAGTGCCCGCTCGTAGTAGGCTCCATAACTGGTCTTGTCGGCGTCTATGAATGCGAAATCGAAGCTGCCGGCCGCACCTTGGGCGATGAGGCCGTCCAGGGTCTGCAGCGCCGGAGCCAGCCTGAGATCGATCTTTTCGGCGACGCCGGCCTCAGCCCAGTACTGCCGGGCCACCCTGGTCCAGGTATCGGAAATGTCGCAGGCCACGACGCGGCCGTCGGCGGGCAGGGCAAGCGCCACCGCCAGGCTGCTGTAACCGGTGAAAACCCCGACCTCGAGGTATCGCCGGGCGCACATCAGGCGGACCAGAAGCTGCATGAACTGCCCCTGCTCGGGGGCGATCTGCATGCGCGCCATGCTGTCCTTGGCCGTTTCCTCCCGCAGCCGCAACAGGATGTCGGGCTCGCGCACCGAGTTCTCGAACAAATACGCGTACAAGTCATCCGACAGGGTAAAGGTCTTGTTGGACATGGCGGGCTTTATGCCTTAGACAGAGAGCGAGTTCGGCTGATGCGCAACCAGCCGGGGCCGGAGCGGTCAGGTTAATGTGGAAACAGGAGAATAGACAAAGAAATGTGCCAACTGCTGGGGATGAACTGCAATGTTCCCACCGATATCTGCTTTTCGTTTCGGGGCTTCCATCAACGCGGCGGGCGTACCGGCGACCACGCCGACGGCTTCGGCGTGGCTTTCTTCGAAGGACCCGGCTGCCGCATGTTCGTCGATGCCCGGCCGGCGATGAATTCTCCGTTGGCCGAGCTGATCGCCAACTACCCGATCCGAAGCCAGAACGTGATCGCGCACATCCGCAAGGCGACCAGGGGCGAAGTCGCGCTGGTCAACACCCATCCGTTCATGCGCGAACTGTGGGGACGTTACTGGATCTTCGCCCACAACGGCACGCTCGAGAGCTTCCACCCGCAACATGGCAACCGCTACCGGCCGGTTGGCACGACCGACAGCGAACAGGCGTTCTGTTACCTGCTGGATACCTTGTGCCTGCGCTACCCTGACGGACAGCCACCGCTGGCCGAACTGTACGGCACGCTGGCCACGCTTTCCACCGAGATCGCCAGGCACGGCACGTTCAATTACATCGTCTCCAACGGCGACTACCTGTTCGCGCACTGCAGCGACAAACTTACCTACGTGCTGCGCCACGCGCCGTTCGCGACGGCGCATTTGAAGGACCAGGATATCGAAGTGGATTTCAGCGAAGTCACCACCCCGATGGACCGCATCGCAGTGATCGCCACCGAGGCGCTGACCGACAACGAGACCTGGACGAGGTTTGCCCCCGGTCAGTTGCTGGTGTTCCACAACGGCGCGCCACTGTCGCTTTAGCCTGCGTTCGACGCAAAAGAGCGCTAAGGGAACGGAAAGACGCAAAGGATAACTGAACATTAACGTGTGAGATTCCGGACGCTCGCATCGGCGGATGGATGGAGTGGAAGACGCAGTAAGCAAGAAACCAGTCCCGAATTGGTTTTCTTCGCGTACCTTTGCGCCTTCGGTGAGATTCAGGGTTTGCGGTGTTATTTGTTCCCCGGGGGCGGCGTCATGATTCGGTGACCGCGATGGTCCGGGCGCGTGGCAGCCGTTCGCGCTGCCAGTTCTTGACCGCCCATTGCCACATTCCCGCAATGCCCGCGCTTGCCAGTCCCGCGGGCGGCGCGTGACCAAGGAAGCGCAGCACGCGATCGAGCGTGGCAGCCGGATTAGACTGGTCCACCGCAGGCGCCCGCGTCT
>DASYUW010000279.1:0-5642 GCA_036000845.1 Burkholderiales bacterium | reverse complement strand
GCTGATCGTCATCCGTGGAGTCGTGGCATTCCTTGGGATGGCCATCATCGCGCCGGCCTTCGTGTACCTGAATTACTTCATGCTGCCCCGGGTGTTCCCGAAGTGGGTGAAGCCGCACCCGGTGACGCAGGTGCTGATGTTGCTATGCACGTTGACCTACATGGTGATGGCGGTGGGTTACGTCTACCTCAACTGGGCACAGCTCAGCAGTCTGGTGTCCGGCGGCTGACGGTGCGCCTGGAACGTTTCAGCGGCTCTTCGCGTCTTCCTTCACGAACTCGGCGCCCTTCTCGGCGATCATGGTGGTCGGCGCGTTGGTGTTGCCGGAGGTGATGCGCGGCATCACCGACGCATCGATCACGCGCAGCCCGGCGATGCCGCGCACACGCAGGCGGTCGTCGACGACCGCGAGTTCGTCGTGGCCCATCCTGCAGGTGCCGACCGGGTGGAAGATGGTGGTGCCGAGATCGCCCGCCGCGCTCATCAACGCGATATCGGTCTTGAAATCGGGGCCGGGCTTGAATTCCTCGGGCTGGTACTTCGCCAGCGCCTTGGCCTGCATGATGCGGCGGGTGAAGCGGATCGAGTCCACCGCGACTTTCTTGTCGTCGAAGGTGGAAAGATAGTTGAGCATGATGGCCGGATGCGCGTTCGGGTCGGGGCTCTTGATGCGCACGTGGCCGCGGCTGGTGGGGCGCAGGGTGCACACCGACGGCGTGATTGCGGGACAGGCATGCAGCGGTGAGCCGAACTTGTCCAGCGACAGCGGCTGCACGTGCCATTCGATGTTCGCCGACGGCTGCGCCGGATCACTCTTCGCAAACGCGCCCAGTTGCGAGGGCGGCATGGTCAGCGGACCGGTACGGAAGAACAGGTACTCGAGCCCCATTGCCATTTTGCCGAACAGGCTGTTGGCGCGCTCGTTGAGCGTACGCACGTTCTTCACCTTGTACATCAGCCGGATCTGCAGGTGATCGTGGAGGTTTTCGCCCACCCCCGGCAGGTTATGCTCGACATTGATGCCGAGGTCCTGCAGCAGCGCGCCGGGTCCGATGCCTGAGAGCTGAAGGATCTGCGGCGACCCGATCGCGCCCGCGGCGAGGATCACTTCGCCCCTCGCTTCGGCAAACTGGTTGCCGCGCGGGCCGAGGCTGAACTCGACGCCGGTGGCGCGCTTCAGGAACCCCAGCGTCTGCACGCGTACGCGCTTGACGTGCGCCTGGGTGAGCACCGTCAGATTCGGACGATGCATGACCGGCCGCAGAAAGGCCTTGGTGTTGCTCCAGCGCACGCCGCGACGCTGGTTCATCTGGAAGTAGGCGTTGCCGAAATTGTCGCCGCGGTTGAATTCCCCGATCTTGGGAATGCCGCATTCCGCTGCGGCCTCGCGCCAGGCACCGAGGATCTCCCAGTTCACGCGCCGCTCCTCGACGCGCAGCTCGCCGCCGGCGCCGTGCAGCTCGTCGGCACCGTGCTGATAGTCCTCGGTGCGCTTGAAATAGGGCAGCACTTCGTCCCACGACCAGCTCTTGTTTCCGAGCGCGGCCCAGTGATCGTAATCGCTCTTCTGTCCGCGCATGTAGATCATGGCGTTGATCGAGGAGCAGCCGCCGAGCACGCGCCCGCGTGCATAGCCGAGCGAGCGGCCGTTCAGTCCCGGGTCGGGTTCGGTCTTGTAGCACCAGTCGGTGCGCGGATTGCCGATTGTGTAGAGATAACCGACCGGGACATGGATCCAGAAATAGTCGTCCTTGCCGCCGGCCTCGAGCAGCAGCACGCGCACGTCCGGATCCGCGCTCAGGCGGTTGGCGAGCAGGCAGCCGGCCGAGCCGGCGCCGACGATGACGTAGTCGAATGGTCCCGGCGATTGGGCCATCGCTTCCCCTCACTCTATATGGATGATTCCGGGCAGGCCGTTCGCGGCGGCCCGCGGCCCCTTGCGGCGGCAGAGATTATGCCCGATCCGGTGTGCTGGATAAGATCGGGGCTTGCATTTAATCTTGCGCATGTCAGTGCCGCCCACGGGAGGAGAACAATGAAAATCACCGCGATCAAGACCTCGGTGTGCAACGCCGAGATGCGCAACTGGGTGTTCATAAGGGTGGAGACCGACCAGCCGGGGCTCTACGGCTGGGGCGAAGCCACGCTCGAATGGAAGACCCGCGCGGTGGTCGGCGCGGTCCAGGACCTGGAACCGCTGCTGCTCGGACGCGATCCGCGCGACATCGAGAACAACGTGCGGATTCTTACGAAGCACTCGTTCTGGCGCCTGGGGGTGATCGGCAATACCGCCATCAGCGGCATCGAGATGGCGCTATGGGACATCTGGGGCAAGGAACTCAATGTGCCGGTGTGGCGCCTGCTCGGCGGCAAGACCCGCGACAAGATCAAGATTTACACCCACCTCGGCTTCGGCGACATGACTTCGGTGTACGAAAGCCTGGACCGCGCCGCGGTGGTCGAGCGCGCGCTGGAAGTGATCGCCAAAGGCTACCGCGCACTCAAAGTCGTATTCATCCCCTACACGCACTACACCGCGTCACCGAAGGAACTGGACCACGTCGGCGGCATGATGCAGGCGTTGCGCGAGGCGGTCGACAACGACGTGGAGATCATGGTCGACTTCCACGGCCGCTGCGCCTCGACCAGCGTGGCGCTGCAGTACATCCATGCGCTGGCGCCGTATCGGCCGTTGTTCGTCGAGGAACCGATCCAGCCTGGCGATTCCCTGGGAATGAAACAGATCATGGATAAATCGCCGGTACCGATCGCCACCGGCGAGCGCCTGGTGGATCGCCGCGAGTTCGACGATCTGTTTCGCCTGCGTGCACTCAACATCGCCCAGCCCGACCTTTGCCACGTCGGCGGTTTCAGCGAAGCGCGCAAGATCTCGGCGATGGCGGAGACCGCGGGTGTCGGCATCGCCCCGCACAATCCGCTCGGGCCGCTCGCCGGGGTGGCGGCGCTGCACTTCGACATCGCCACGCCGAACTTCGTGATTCAGGAAGAAATGTCGGGCGCGGTGCCGTGGTATCACGACGTGGTTCAAAGCCCGATCAAGGCCAGGGACGGGCACTGGCTGGTCCCCGAACGCCCCGGCCTCGGCGTCGAAGTCAGCGAGGCCACGGTGGCGAAGCATCCGTTCAAGCAGGAGATCATGCACGCCGGCAATGCGGTGCTGGCCGACGGCACGATCGTGGATTGGTGAGCGCGGCTTGATGCCGAGGGAATTCAGGCGGGCCGGAAGCGCAGCGCCGTATTGATCTGGTCCGCCGCCCGCTTCAGCACCGGCAGGAAATTCCTGGCGACCTCGGTTGCCGAAGTCCGCGATGCCTGGCAACTGACGTTCATCGCGGCGACGATGCGGCCTGCGCGATTTATCAGAGGCACCGAAATCGAAACCAGCCCGTCCTCGAGCTCCTGGTTGACCAGCGACCAGCCTTTGCGGCGGTCGTCGCGGATAATCTGCTCGAGCCTGGCGCGATCGGTGACCGTGCGCGCCGTGTACGCCTTGATCTGGCTGCGGTCCAGGACTGCATCGAGTTCATCCTCGCTCAAGCCCCCGAGCAACACTCGGCCCATCGAAGTGCACCACGCCGGCAGGCGGCTGCCGATCGACAGGTTGATGGTCATGATCTTCTTGGTGGGAACCCGCAGGATGTAAAGAATCTCGGTGTCGTTCAGCACCGATGCCGAGCACGACTCGTGCACCTCGTTCACCACCTCTTCCATGAAAGGTTCGGCAAGGTCCCAGAGCGGGGTGGAAGACAGGTAGGAGTAGCCGAGGTCGAGGATCTTCGGCGTGAGATAGAAGTCGCGCCCGTCGGTGCCGACGTAACTCAGCGTCTGTAGCGTGAGCAGGATGCGCCGGGCGCCGGCACGGGAAAGTCCGGCCTTCGCCGCCACCTGCGACAGCGTCATGGTGCGCGTGTCGTGGCCGAAGGCGCTGATCACCGACAGGCCTTTGGCGAAGGACTGCAGGAACGCATCCTTTCCGCGACCCTTGTGCCTGGGCATGTCGCCGGCGTTCAGGCCCAATGCCTTTAAGTTCTGTCTCATCCCGACCCTTTCCCCGACCGCTTCACCGAAGAGTTGACAGGCTCCGCGCGATTGGCCTAATGTGTTCGCTATAAAAACAAATGTTCGCATAGCGAACAAAAATCGGCAAGCGCGAGGCGCAAACTCAGCGGCGCCAGCCGGATTCGCCTGGCAGTTGGTTGCTCAGCCGCCGGAATCCAGAAAAAGCTGACGGAGGAGAACGTATGGCTACCTATCACACCGTTTTCGGGTCCCTCGGCAAGTACCAGAAGGGGACCATGGAAATCATCAACGACAATCCCAAGTACTACGTGTTCTCGAACGTCTTCGAGGTGGCGTCGAAATCGAAGCCGTACGAGAAAGTCGCGGTGGCGAAGAACCTTGAATACGTGATCGAGGCGATCCGCGCCGAGGGCACGTCACCGTGGATGGCGTGCTCGCACGATGAATTCGCGGTGGTCATGGACGGGGAGGTCGAGATCGAGTACGTCAAGCTCGAAGCCGCGGAGTCGGGCACGCCTGCCGGAAAGGAAGGCACGGTGCTGGTCAAGGGCGAACCCAAGGGCAAACGCATGGGTACCGTCAGACTCAAGCGCGGCCATCAGGCGCTGCTGCCCAAGGGTGCGGCCTACCGCTTCAAGGCGGCGCGCCCGTCGGCGATGATCCAGCAGACCCTGAAGGGCGAACTCACCAGGGAGAAGTGGGGCGAGATCTGCGCGAAGTGAATGTGAGGGGCGAGGGACGAGGGGTGAGGGGGAGAGGCGAGAACCCTTGGACCGAAGACCAATTATCAGTCATCAGTTCGGAGAACCAACATGAATGCACCCGTTGATTTCAAACTGCCGGAAACCATCGCCGGCTACAAGACTTTCACCCTGGGCGAATTCACTTTAGCCCGCGACGAGTACTTCGTCACCCTGACCTGGCCGGCGAAAGGCCAACGCCAGTCGCATACCATGAGCGCGGACGCTTTCCTGCGCGCGATGATGCGCGACGTGGCCTGGGGCTTTTTCTACGGCCTGGTCAATTTCGACACCGTCTTCGGTACCCGTAATCTGTACGGCAAGGTCGAACTGTTCGCCGGCCGCTACAACGAGGCCATCCACGGTGCCGGACTGTCATATGTCGAGACCTTCGAAACCCCGAAGGCGATGGCGAAGTTCAAGGAAATCCTCTCCGACTGGGTGAACGCCGGCTTCGATCCGTTTGCCGCTCCCTCCGAGACCGGCAACACCGCATTCGGCGAGAAGAACGGCAATAACATGGCCGCAATCGACCGGTTCCGCGTGGCGACCAAGCGCATGCCTGGGCTGGAAGGCGATTCGCCGCTGCGCAACGATTCCAACGGCTACGCGATCAATCGTGCCTTCGCCGACGTGGGGCAGGAAGAGCCCGAGATCAAGGCCGAGCCCGGTTTCGAGAAGGAACTGCACGCGTTCAACCTCTTCAAGTACCTGTCGCGATCGGACGTGACCTGGAACCCCTCGGTGACCTCGGTGTGCAGGAACAGCCTGTTCTGCCCGACCACCGAGGAGTACATCCTGCCGATCATCCACGGCAACGATCGCGTCGAGTGGTTCGTGCAACTCTCGGACGAGATCACC
>DASYUW010000278.1:0-8366 GCA_036000845.1 Burkholderiales bacterium | reverse complement strand
TCCGACTTCGGCAAACTCGCCGATGCCGGCGTCCAGCCCAAGGTGCTAGACCACCTGCAGCAATCGTTCTATGACGATGTCGACCTGCTAACCCGTTACTGGGTATTGGGTGAATCGCCGGGCGGGTGCACCTCGTGCTATCCGCTACCCGTGGACCTTTCGACCCTGGCCCAGGACGGCAACGGCATGGCAGACCCGGGTGACATTTCCAACTACGCCACTTTCTCCCGCCCGCAAGGCTTGCCCGACTGGATTACCGCTGTTCCCGGAAAAGTGACTGCGCCGGGGATCACGGTCGACCAGGTGGCGCAGATGGTCAGGGACGGGAGACCTGCCAACGACGTCGTTGCGGAAATCGACAACTCGCGCATACACGACTTCATCGACACGAGCGGCGGGATCTCGAACATCAGCACTCATTTCACCGTGGGTTTGAAAGGCTCGGAACTCGCGGGACTTCATGCGGAAGGCGTGCCTGATCCGGTGCTCGATGCCCTGCAGAAAAAAGCGCTTGCGGAATTCATCGAATTTCACCGCCTTCGCTACCAGAGCTGGGGCAAGGGCAGTATCCAGAATTAAGCACCCCGCGCCGATCGGTCGCAACCGGCATCGTTCATGCGCCGGGCCTGTGAGGATCGCCGCGTGTCCCGGCGCCGCGGGAAGACCGGGACGGTACGAAAACAAACGGCAGCACCTGCCCGGGACTGCCGCTGACAGGTTGAGCGCGACTTCGCGCTTTATTTTTTCTCGTCGAACAGTCGCAGATCTGTCACCGCGCCGATCGACGCGGTGGACACCAGGTGCGTGTACTTCGCCAGCAGGCCGCGGCTGAAACGCGGCTTGGGCTGCTTCCACACGGCACGGCGCTTCGCCAGCTCCTCTTCGGGCACATTGAGCTGAATCAGTTGCTTGTGCGCGTCGATGGTGATCGAGTCGCCCTCCTTCACCAGCGCGATGGTGCCGCCGACAAAGGCCTCCGGCGCGATATGGCCGACCACTATGCCCCAGGTCGCGCCCGAGAAGCGTCCGTCGGTGATGAGTCCAACCGAATCGCCCAGACCCTGGCCGGTGAGCGCGGAAGTCGGCGCCAGCATCTCCTGCATGCCCGGCCCGCCCTTCGGCCCCTCGTAGCGGATCACCACCACGTCGCCAGGCTTGATCTTGCGTTGCATGATCGCCGCCATGACCTCCGGCTCTGAATCGAACACTCGCGCCGGTCCGGTGATCGCCGGATTCTTAAGTCCAGTGATCTTGGCGACGCAGCCCTCGGTGGCAAGGTTGCCCCTGAGGATCGCCAGATGCCCTTGCTTATAGATGGGGTTGCCGAAAGGGCGGATGACATCCTGGTCCTTGCGCGGTTCCGCCGGGATGTTCTCCAGTTCCGCGGCGATGGTGCGGCCGGTGACGGTCATGCAGTCGCCGTGCAGCAGGCCGTTGACGAGCAGCATCTTGAGTACCTGCGGCGCGCCGCCCGCCTTGTGAAAATCGGTGGCGACATACTTGCCGGACGGCTTGAGGTCGCACAGCACCGGCACTTTGCGGCGAACCCGCTCGAAGTCATCGATGGTCCAATCGACTTCCGCCGCCGAGGCGATCGCGAGATAGTGCAGCACCGCGTTGGTCGAGCCGCCGGTGGCCATCACCAGGCTGACCACGTTCTCGATGGACTTGCGGGTGATGATGTCGCGCGGACGGATGTTCTTCCTGATCGCATTGACCAATGCCTTCGCCGATTCCATCGCCGAATCGGCCTTTTCGGCGTCCGGGGACGCCATCGTCGAGGAATGCATCAGGCTCATGCCCAGCGCCTCGAAGGAGGTGGACATGGTATTAGCGGTAAACATGCCGCCGCATGCGCCGACGGTCGGACAGGCGTTTTTCTCGATGCCATCGTAGTCTTCCTTGCTGATCTTGCCGGCGCTGAATGCACCCACTGCTTCGAAAGCGCTGGCGATAGTCAGGTCCTGCCCCTTCCAGTGGCCGGGCTTGATGCTTCCGGCGTAAACGTAGATCGCCGGCACGTTCATGCGCGCCATCGCCATCATGCCTCCCGGCATGTTCTTGTCGCAGCCGCCGACGACAAGCGCGCCATCCATCATCTGGCCGTTGACCGAGGTTTCGATGGCGTCGGCGATCACTTCACGCGAGACCAGCGAATACTTCATGCCGTCTGTGCCCATGCCGATGCCGTCAGTTACGGTGGGCGTGCCGAACACCTGTGGCATTGCTCCAGCCTCGCGCAGTGCCTGCATGGCGCGATCCACCAGAGGCTGGATGCCGGCATTGCAGGGGTTCATGTTGGAGTGCCCATTGGCCACGCCTACGATCGGCTTGTCGAAATCACCGTCGTTGAAATCGACGGCGCGAAGCATCGCTCGGTTGGGCGAGCGGGCCACACCCGCCGTGATCAATTTACTGCGCCAGTTATCTGCCATTTTCTCCCCCTGGTGCTGTGAAATGCGGCTTGAGAATTGCCGTGCCCGGGCCGCAGATGCTTCCATGGCACGGATGAAGACCGCAAGTTTGGACGCGCTGTCCACAGGTGTCTAATATATTATTAGAGGACTTTTGATACTAATCACGAATCAAATGGAACTGCGCCACCTGCGCTACTTTGTCACGGTCGCCGAGGAACTGCACTTCGGCCGGGCCGCGGAGAAATTGCATATCTCGCAGCCGCCGCTGTCGATGCAGATTCGCTCGCTGGAGGAGGAACTGGGCGTAACACTACTCCATCGCACTCAAAGGCATGTGTCGCTGACCCAGGCCGGGCACGCATTTCTGCAGGAAGCGCGGCAGATCCTGGCACGGCTCGAGCAGGCGGTGCTGATGACGCGGCGCGCCGGCCGCGGCGAGATCGGCGAACTCGCGGTCGGTTTTATAAGCGTTGCGGATTACAACGTGCTGCCGGCGGTACTGCGCGAATTCCGCCAACGATTCCCCCAGGTGAACCTGACCCTGCGCGAATCCACCACCGACGCGCAGATCCGCGATCTGCTCGGCGGCCGCATCGATGTGGGCTTCGTGCTGCCGCCGCTCGATGAGCCGGCACTGGAGTCGGTCTGCATTGTGCGCGAGCCGCTGGTCGCGGCGCTGCCGGATCGCCATCCGCTGGCGCAACGACCGGGCAAGCTGGCGCTGGCCTTTCTGAAGGACACGCCTTTCATCCTGTTCCCGCGGCCGATGGCGCCGGGACTGTATGACGACGTGGTGAGCTTCTGCAGAGCCGCCGGATTCAGTCCGCGCGTGGAACAGGAAGCGATCCAGATGCAGACCATCGTCAGCCTGGTGTCGGCCGAACTTGGCGTCGCGCTCATCCCTGCCTCGCTGACCAACCTGCGTCGTACCGGCGTCACCTACAAAGCGCTCAGGGAGGCAAGTCCGCTCACCGAAATCCATCTCGCTTGGCGGCGCGGCGACGAACTGCCTGCGCTGCGCGTATTCGTTGATCTGGCTCTGCAGACCGCCGGATCCAGGATTCCGGCAAAACCTAAGAGGTCAACCGCGTGAGTGGCGGCGCCGTTGGGCTTGCAGCGTTCCTTCCCGACGAGGCAGCCACGCTTGGTTTCGGAGAAAAACTGGCACAGGTACTGCAGCCCGGACTGTTTGTCGCGCTCTCGGGCGAGCTGGGCAGCGGGAAAACCACGCTGG
Source organism: Burkholderiales bacterium (assembly GCA_036000845.1). Classification (GTDB taxonomy): domain Bacteria; phylum Pseudomonadota; class Gammaproteobacteria; order Burkholderiales; family JACQAP01; genus JACQAP01. The sequence continues at coordinate 4,715 of DASYUW010000278.1, read as the reverse complement.
CCCGCGGCATCCTGCGCGGTCTCGGATACCATGGAAAAGTGAAGAGCCCGACGTACACTCTGGTTGAACTTTATAAACTTTCTAGGTTAGACTTATATCACTTTGATTTTTATCGGTTCAAAGATTCGCGAGAATTGCTGGAGGCAGGCTTCAGGGACGACTTCGATTCCCGCAACGTCTGCCTGATCGAATGGCCCGAACGGGCGCAGGACCTGCTGCCCATCGCAGACCTGAGCGTTTCGCTTGTCGTAGAGGGTGGCGGACGGCGTGTCCGGATCGCCGCACAAACGGAGCTGGGAAAAAATTGTCTGGCACGGATCGCAACCTAGAGCAGTGGAACGATCGCTCGAGTGAAAATCGCGGGCGGCAGCGATCGCGCTGGAGCGTTGTTCTGCTCGCCACGGCATTGGCCGCTTTTCTGGCGTCACTGTCCGGCGCGCATGCCGCCACGCAGGTGAGTTCTGCGCGCATATGGCCCGCGCAGGAATACACGCGCATCACGCTGGAATCGGGAGCACCGATCGCGCACAACGTGTTCACCATCACCAATCCCGATCGCCTGGTACTCGATCTCGAGAACGTGGAATCGAGTACGGCTCTCGATGTGCTGTCCACCAAGATTTCGCCGGATGATCCCTACGTGAGTGGCGTGCGCATCGGCCGCTTCAAGCCCGGGGTCATTCGTCTGGTGCTGGACCTGAAAGCACCGGTCAAGCCGCAGGTTTTCACGCTCAAACCGGTCGGGGACTATGGCCATCGGCTGGTGCTGGACGTCTATCCGGTCGAACCGGTGGACCCGATCCTCGCCCTGCTCGAGAAAAACATCGTCCCGGCGCCGGCCACCGGAAGCGCAACACCGGAAACAGGATCGGACCAGCCCGCAAGCGGCACAGCGCGGGCACCGGCAACGCCGAGCGCCAGGAAGCCGGCGGCGGAGGTGCTACGCCTGGTCACTGTCGCCATTGACGCCGGACACGGCGGAGAGGATCCGGGCGCCAAGGGCCGCAGCGGCGCCTACGAAAAGCACATTACGCTGGCAATCGCGAAAAAACTGAAAGCGCTCGTCGACGACGAGCCTAACATGCGCGGCGTGTTGACCCGTGACGGTGACTACTACATTCCGCTCGCCAATCGCGTCGTCAAGGCGCGCAAGGTCCAGGCCGACCTGTTCGTCTCGATCCATGCGGACGCCTTCATCAAACCCCACGCCCGCGGTTCTTCGGTGTTCGCGCTCTCGGAACGCGGCGCGACCTCGGCCGCTGCCGGCTGGCTGGCGAAGAAGGAAAACGAGGCCGACCTGATCGGCGGGGTTAATATCGACGTCGACGATCCGACCCTGAAGCAGGTACTGCTCGATCTTTCGCAGACCGCAACCATCAACGACAGCCTGAAACTCGCCAGGGCAGTGCTGGGCGAGATCGGCGGCATCAACGACCTGCACAGAGCGCAGGTCGAGCAGGCCGGCTTTGCCGTGCTCAAAGCCCCGGACATTCCCTCCATCCTGGTCGAAACCGCCTTCCTCACCAACCCTGACGAGGAACGGAAACTCAAAGACGAAAAGTATCAGGACAGGATGGCGCAGGCGATTGTGGAGGGCATCCGCAAATACTTCGCGGCCAATCCGCCGGTAGCTCGCTCCAAGCTGGCGCAGAACTGAGAGCAAGGATGAAGGCGGAAGGATGAAGGATGAAGTTATGAGTACGGGGAGCGCACCGCGAACTGTTGCCTTTTTGCTCTAACCCTCCTTCCGCCCTCAACCTTCACCCTTGCTCTCCTGCCTTCATCCTTCCGCCTTCATCCTTCATCCTTGACGGTCACGGGAATTCTCCTCGCCGCGGGCAGCGGCAGTCGCTTCGGCGGCGGCAAGCTGCTGCATCGGCTCCACGACGGCACGCCGATCGGCGTGACTTCGCTGCGAAATCTCAGGAAGTCGCTGCCCGACGTCATCGCGGTGGTTCGCGTCGGGGATGATGAGCTTTCAAAACTGCTGGAGAACGAAGGCATTGTCGTGACTCATTGCGAAGACGCATACCTGGGCATGGCGCGCAGCCTCGCCTGCGCGATCCGCGCCAGCATGAACGCTAGAGGCTGGGTGATCGCGCTGGGGGACATGCCCTTCGTCGCGCCGGCAACAATTAGCGCGGTCGCCAAGCATGTCGCAGATTCGGGCCGGATCGTCGTACCCGCATACCGCGGCGAACGCGGCCACCCGGTCGGTTTCGGCAGCCGCTACCGTGGCGAGCTGCTCGGCCTGGACGGAGACGAAGGCGCGCGCTCGTTGGTCAAGCGTCACGCCCAGGATGTCGAGATCATCGAATGCGAAGATCCCGGCATACTGCGCGACATCGACGCGCCGGGCGACGCGGTCTGAGCCCGATCAATTCGGTTTGAGGACGACGGCCTTGAGGTTGCCGTCGACGATGAAGTTGCCGCGGATCTGCGCGGCCTGCGACCTCAGCTCGACGAAGACGCGCCCGTTAACGTCCTTGCTCGGAAATACATCGAAGCCGCCGGTTGCCGACAGCAGCCCGGAGGTGAGCTTGAGATTGCGATACTGGTAGCGGCCACCCGCGACGCCTACCGCGCCGGAGATTTCCTCGAACCGGGTCGCCCCACCCTGCACGTTCTGCCTCCCCCCCATCTGCAGCGCGCGCACCAGGTCCACGCCATCCAGGTCTCCCTTCCTGATGACGAACGTACCGTCAATCCTGGGCGCATCGAACAGCATGACGAGGTCGGGAGCGGCCATCGAGTAGCGCAGCGTGGCTTGCAGTTGCCCGCTTGACTTCGCATCCCGTGTGAACACCGGCATCAGTTCCTGCAGCGCGATGCGCTCTGAATTCAACTGGCCCTCGATCGACCACGGCCCGCCCCAGTAGATCAACGCCGAACCCTTTGCGGCGCCGCCGTAAAGAAGAGCCCGGAACTCGTCGACCCGGATCTGATTGCGCGAGGCCACGAGTTTGGCCGAGAAATCGGTGAACTCGATCTGCGGGCCGATCGGAGGGACCCATCCCTTTCCGGCGGTCACGGCGATTTCGAATTCCCCGCCTCGCGGCGTGATTTGCACGGAAAACTTGCCGTCGGCAGCCTCCAATGCCGCCTGCTGGATGACGCCCTCCGGGGAAAGATCGAACTCCGCATCGAAGTTTGGCACCTTAACCGTTCGCGATTCCAGCTTCACGCCTTTGAGCAGTACACGCTTGACCTGCACGTTCTTGTCGGTTACTGCCGTGTCCATCCACTTCGGCAGACGCGGCAACACCTCCTGAGCCACGCTCAACGACTCAACCTTGATGTTCCTGATGACCTTGACCTCGCCGAACACCGACCCGAAATCCAGCGACAGCTCGACCTTGTCGATCTTGACGTCCTGTGTGGTGCCGACCTTTACATCGTCGAGGTTCATTGAAAATCCACCGAGCACCGATATCCGCATCGAGCCGATCGTGATGGGTTCCCCGATATGGTCGGACGCCAGTTTCTCGATCGATGGAATATAGGTATTTATCGGTATCACCTGGATACCGCCGACTAACAGTACCGCGACGACAACGATGCCTATGATGACCGGCTTGAAGCGCTCCAGCGGCGTGCGAATCGCCCTCTGCTTTTTCAGGGATTGGACCTCGGCGCGCTTGCGGTCGCGTTCCTCCTGCTCCTTGCGCCGGCGCGCCAATTCCTCCTCGCGCGCCTTGCGCTCGGATTCGATCTTCGCCTCCGCCTGGCGATTGCGCTCCAGCTCGGCCTTGACCTTGCGCTCTTCCTGCTCCTTGATCCGGAGATCTTTCTCCTGCTGGCGCTTGCGCTCGCGTTCTTCCCGGTCCTGGCGTTCGCGCTCCATGCGCTCGCGCCGCTCCCGATCTTCGGCTTCGCGCCGTTCCGCCTCCAGCCTCGCTTCTTCCTCGCGTTCGGCACGCTCCATGGCACGTCGCGACTCTTCCTGCGCGAGGAAGCGGCGCTCTTCCTCCTCCTCGCGGCGGCGCAGTTCTTCCTGCTGCTTTTCGAACTCCGAGGCAATCTGGCTTTCCATCGACCTCAGGCCCGAGAGGTCGAATTCCGGAAGATCGCTTTTCGCGGCTGCTTCGCTGCGCACACGCTCTTCTTCCTCACGACGCTTGCGCTCTTCCTCCTCGCGCCTGCGCCGTTCGTCTTCCTCCACGCGACGGCGATCTTCCTCCTCGCGGCGCTGGCGCCGCTCCTCTTCCTCGCGTTTGCGGCGTTGTTCCTCTTCTTTTTCCCGCTGCCTGCGTTCTTCGTCCTCACGGCGCTTGCGTTCCTCTTCCTCCTTGCGCTTGCGTGCCTGTTCCTCATCCTTGCGCTTGCGCTCCTCCTCCTCGCGGCGACGCAGTGCTTCGTCCTCTTTGCGGCGACGCTCCTCCTCTTCCGCACGCTTGCGTTCCTCCTCCTCGCGGCGGCGGCGTTCTTCCAGCTCGTGCTTCTTGCGTTCTTCGTCTTCCCGGCCCCGGCGTTCCGTGTCCTCGAGGTTGCGCCGCTCGGCGTGCTCCCGTGCCTCGCGCTCCGTCTCCTGTTGTTTCTTTCGGTCGGTTTGTTCCAGCGCCTTGCGCTCGGCCTCGAGTATCTTCCCGAGGTCGCGCTGCGTCTGCGCCATCGCCTCGGCTTCGATCTTGGCCTTGCGCTCGGCTTCCTCGCGCAACTTGAGCGCGGCGGCCTCCTTGGCCTTGCGCTCGGCCTCGACCTTGGCAAGCCGCACC
>DASYUW010000277.1:0-5400 GCA_036000845.1 Burkholderiales bacterium | reverse complement strand
CCCCACGTTGAACCTCGCCGCGCGCGTGCAGGCGCTCACGCGCGAGCATGGTCGCGACATCCTGCTTACCGAATCGGTGCGCAAGCAACTCGATCCGCGCTTCGAGCTGATGCCGATGCCCGCCGTGCCGGTGAAAGGCATTGGCGAGCCGGTCGTCACTTACGCCGTAGTCGGCGGGAGGGAAGGAAGGGCAAGGATGAAGGCGGAAGGATGAAGGATGAAGGATGAAGGAACGGCAAAGGCAAGGTGCGGGACTGAGTGCTGCGAAAAGCGGGGCCTGGGCCGAGGTGTGAGTGGATCCTAGGGTACTCAAGGCCTTATGGTGTCACTCGGACCTCGGACCTCGAACCTCGGGCCTCGTCCCTCGCCCCTCGTCCCTTTACCTGACGGGTGACAACTTCCCGCGGCAATGCGATCATAAATCGTGTCCATCCGTCCCGCCCTTCTGGTCATAGCCGACATCGGGGGCTACACCGCCTTCATGAAGGCCCACAAAACGAGCCTAGCGCATGCGCAGGACGTGGTGGCGCGCCTGCTGGAGGCGGTGATCGACGCGGCGCCGAACCTGACCTTGCTCGAGATCGAGGGCGATGCCGCGTTCTTCTATGCCTGGCCGCCGGATGGTCAGGATGCCGCGTCCGCACACATGGTGGCTGACCAGATCGTGGCAATGCATCGCGCCTTCCATACGGTCCGGCAAAACATCACGACCCTCAATGTTTGCTCATGTGAGGGATGCACGGGGTCGCGGAATCTCAAAGTGAAGTTTGTGGCGCACCTCGGCGACGTCGCCATCCAGCGTGTGAAGCACGTCAGCAAGCTCGCCGGACTGGATGTGATCCTGGTCCATCGCATGCTCAAGAATACCGTGCCACTGCCGGAGTACATGCTGCTGTCCGAGCCGTTGTTCCGGCTGAGCGATGAAAAGATTCGCACGCATACCCGGTCGCTGCCGCAGGAATTCGAAGGCCTGGGCCCGGTGCAGACCTACTTCGTCGACATCAAGGACGTGGCTGCCGAGCTTCCACCCAAACCAGAGGCCACCTGGCTTGCTCAACAGCGCGAGACCTGGGGCGTCGTCATTCGGACGCTGCCCTATCTGATCGGCCTCAAGAAGCCGCGCTTCGCCGTTTGAATCACCGAGTTGGACGGCGCGCAGCGCGCCGCCACATCCAGCCGTCGCACCGGTCGTATAGCCTCCGGCTACAATCGCCGCATGATCGGAAAATCGTTCCGGCGGATCAGTACGCGTGATCTCTGGATGGCGGTGGCGCCGGCAGTGGTTGCCGCCGTACTGGCACTCGTTTTCGCATTCCATTTCATCGAGCCGGCGCCGCCGAAAAGGGTTGTAATGGCGACCGGGGCGGTGGACGGCGGTTATCACATGTTCGCCCAGCGCTACAAGGAGATCCTGGCGCACGATGGGGTCACGGTCGATCTGCACACCTCCGCCGGGTCACAGGAGAACGTCAGCCGCCTGCTGGACGACAAATCCGATGTGGAGGTGGGCTTCTTCCAGGGCGGCTCGGCCTTTGCCGCCAATGCGCCGAATCTGCGCTCGCTGGGCAGCATCTATTACGAACCGTTGTGGGTGTTCTACCGCGGCGCGGAGATTCGCGACTTCGGCGGCCTGAAGGGCAAGCGGCTCGCAATCGGTCCCGAAGAAAGCGGCACGCGTGCGCTCGCGCTGCAACTGCTGGCGGTCAATGCCACCGTTATGCCGCCGACCGTGCTCTTGCCTGAGAGCGGCGTGAAGGCCAACGAGATGCTGCTGCAAGGCAAGCTCGATGCGGTGTTTATCGTGGGTCCGCCGGAGTCGCCGCTGGTCGAGCAACTGGTTTCCGCGCAGGGGATCCGGCTGCTCAGCCTCGAACGCGCGGAGGCCTATGCGCGCCGCTTCCCCTACCTGACCAGGCTGACTCTGCCGCGAGGCGTGTTCGACTTCGTCAGCAACAACCCGGCGCAGGACGTGGCGCTGGTGTCACCCACCGCCAACCTGCTGGCCCGCGACACGTTGCATCCGGCGCTGGCTTTCCTGCTGATGCGTGCCGCCGGGGAAATCCACGGCAACGCGGGGTTGTTCAGCAGCATCGGCGAATTTCCGGCGCCGCTGAATTCCGAGTTCCCGCTGAGCAGCGAGGCCGAGCGTTACTACAAGACCGGGCCGCCGTTCCTGCAACGCTATCTGCCTTACTGGATCGCGGTGATGGTGGACCGGCTGTGGATCATCCTGCTCCCGGCGCTGGCACTGCTGGTGCCGCTCACGAAGATCATTCCGCCGGTTTACCGCTGGCGCGTGCGCTCACGCATCTATCGCTGGTATGCCCGGCTGAAGGAAGTCGAGCTCGAACTCGAAGACGATCCTCCGCCGGGAAAGCTGCGGGAACTTCTGGAGCGGCTCGAACAGATCGAACGTTCGGTCAACCGTATCAATACGCCGCTTGCGTATTCGGACAACCTCTACGCGTTCCGGCAGAACGTGAATCTGGTGCGGCAGCGGGTGCAGGCGAGATTGGCGTAAATACAGGACTCAGGACGGCAAAAAGCAAGGATGAAGGATGAAGGAGGAAGGATGAAGGAGGAAGGATGAATCAAGAAAGGACTCAGGATAAAAAACAGCGCCGAGGGTCTTCACCCGACCACGCAAAGCGGCACGTCGTCTTGCCGCGTGCGTTGCGCGGTCGGGGGAGCGGACGAGATGAACCATAAGGCGGCAGAACACTTGCCTCGCACGAGTTTAAGCGGCAGCATTCTTTTTGTTGATCCAGGTCAAGGGTTTTCGGTGTTCCTGGGAGCATTTTTGAGCTTGTGTCGGGTCGCGGAAGTGGCGGGTGCTTCTGTTATCGAACCACTTGGGAACGAGGAGGCTGGTGATGGGCTCGAGTTTGGTGGGTGCCGGTTTGCTCATGGCGTTGTTGGTTGCGGCAAGCGTGAGCGCCCAGGATGGCGATCTGGCGGAAGGCAAGAAGCTGTACGACAAGCAATGCGCGGTCTGCCACGGCAACGTCGCACAACCTGCAACGGGTGACCTTGCACCCGTCCGGTCGCAGCGGCGATTCGTGCACGCGGAAATACCGCAATCGACCGGAGCAACGATGGCGGACGTTCCGATGACGCCACGCTGGCGCGAGGGAACTGCGACCGGAATCCTGCCCGGAGAGGATGTGTACACCCCTGAGCGTGTCGCCGTTGTGCCGCTGTATGGACCGCAGTTGCGCGGGGTGCTCGGAAGGTCCGCCGGCACGGTGAAGGGCTATCAGTATTCGGAAACTTTTCTGAAGAAGATGAACGGAGTGGCGTGGGATGAGGCGTCCATGAACAAATGGATCACCAGTTCGCAGGCCATGGTGCCGGGAACGTACATGTTTTACAGCCAGAAGGATCCGGAAATCCGGCGCAAGATCATCGAGTATCTGAAGGCAAATCCGTAGTAAGGCCTGAAGGCAAGGATGAAGGATGAAACAAGGCAGGGTTCGGGACTCAGAACTCGGCCCCGATTATCGAGCACCCCCCCACCGGGTCGCGGTCGTGCGCCCTGACCGAAGTCACTGATCCAGCCAGATATTCTCCTGCCGACCGCACGACTTGATTCCCGCCTGAACGCCGCCATCTAGGGTTCATAACGGAGACCCCGGATGACCTCGCGCGACCTTTCCCGCCTGATGTGGAGCGAAGCCCTTTCGCTCCTGGAGCAAGCCGACCGGCTGCACCGACAGTTCATTCGCCCGGCCGCGGCCGAAGTGCCTGCCTGGGAGCCGCCGGTGGACATCGTCGAGACCGCCGACGAGGTCCGGGTGCACGTGGCGCTACCAGGCGCGGCCGCGGATTCGGTCGCGGTAAAACTCGAACCCGGTGCGATAACCATTTCCGCACACAGGCCATTCCCACTCGGCTCATCCGAAAGCGAATGCGCAGCGCGCATCCATGCGCTGGAAATTCCGTACGGGCGCTTCGAGCGCCGGATCGGCCTGCCCACACAGGCACTTACCCTGTCCGGCAAGAAGTTGCAGGACGGCTGTCTCAGGCTCATTTTCAGCAAGAAGGAGTCTTCATGAACTTCTGGCCAACGATGCAGGAAATGCTTTCGCCAGACGACGCAGGCAAGTCCGCGCCGGCGCCTAATGCCGGGCGCGCCGCCACGGCATTTAAGCCGCTGCCGGAGGACGCACTGATCATTATTCCGCTGCGCAACGCGGTGTTGTTCCCCGGCATCATGTCGCCGGTCACGATCGGCCGCGCGTCCTCGGTCGCCGCGGCGCAGGAAGCGACCCGCAGCGAACGGCGCGTCGGCTTCCTGTTACAACGCGACCCGGAGAAGAACGAACTCAGGCCGGACGACCTGCACTGGGTCGGCACGGCCGGCCAGGTGGTGCGCTACATCACCGGCGCCGAAGGCGCGCACCACCTGGTGATCCAGGGGCAGTCGCGTTTCCGCGTGCTGGAGTTCCTAGACGGCTGGCCGTTCATGGTGGCACGCGTGGCGCTGGTGGAGACCGCGGAAGAATCCAGCCCCGAGATTGAGGCACGCTTCCTGCAACTGAAGGAGCGCGCGGTCGAGGCTATCCGGTTGCTGCCGAACGTCCCGGACGAACTCGCGGGCGTGGTGCAGGCGATGAACTCGCCCGCGCTGCTGGCCGACATGGTGGCCAACCTGCTGGACGTGAAGAACGAAGAGAAGCAGGCGGTGCTCGAAACCTTCGACCTCAAGCAGCGCCTGGACAAGGTGCTGGCGCTGCTGGGCGAGCGTGTAGAGGTACTGAGGCTTTCCAAGGAGATCGGCGACAAGACCCGCAAGGAGTTCGACGAGCGTCAGCGCGAGCACGTGCTGCGCGAGCAAATGCGCCAGATTCAGAAGGAACTGGGCGAAGGCGAAGAAACCGCCGCGGAGATCGAGGAGTTGAAGAAGGCCATCGAAGAAGCCGGTATGCCCGAGGACGTGCACAAGCACGCCGTGAAGGAGCTCAAGCGCCTTCAGAGAATGGGCGAAGGCAGCGCCGAGGGCTCGATGCTGCGCACCTATCTGGAGTGGCTTAGCGAACTGCCCTGGAAAGCAGGGTCGGGAAAGCCGATCGACATCGCGGAAGCGCGCAAGGTGCTCGACGAGGACCACTACGGCCTGGAGAAGATCAAGCGCCGCATCCTCGAATACCTTGCGGTGAGGAAGCTCAACCCCGAAGGGAAAAGCCCGATCCTGTGCTTCGTCGGCCCGCCTGGCGTGGGCAAGACCTCGCTCGGGCAGTCCATCGCGCGCGCCACCGAGCGCAAGTTCCAGCGCGTGGCGCTGGGCGGCACCCACGACGAGGCGGAGATCCGCGGCCACCGGCGCACCTACATCGGCGCGCTGCCGGGCAACATCATCCAGGCGATCCGGCGCGCGGAATCGCGCACCGGCGTGCTGAT
>DASYUW010000276.1:0-26782 GCA_036000845.1 Burkholderiales bacterium | reverse complement strand
TGGTGCATAACGACCGGGCGCTGAGACTCAACCCGAACGATCCGCGCATCGTGGCGCAGAAGGGAGAGCTCCTCACCTGGCTGGGCAAGCCGGGCGAAGGCGAGGATTGGCTGAAGATGGCCTCGAGCCTCGATCCCCATGGCACACATACCCGGGCGCATCTGCTGGGACGCGCCCTATTCGGATCGCGTCACTACGCCCAGGCGCTCGAAGCCTACAAACAGATCGGGGCACCGCGCTATAGCCATCTTGCATTCCTCGCCGCGTCCTACGCCCAACTCGGCCGGGATGCCGAGGCGCGCGAACAAACGGCTGCGGTCCTAAAGCTCGAGCCCGATTTCGGCGTCAAGCGATTCGTGCGGGCGCTTGCCTATCGGGAAATGAATGACCGCAACCATCTCGAGGAAGCTTTGCGCAAAGCTGGACTCCCCGATTAGACTTCCCCACACGTTTTCCAATAACCCAAGACCCGGCATGAAACTCGAATTCAAAGGTGTGTTCCCTGCTCCCCCTACGCCCGTTGCGGAGGATGGGCGAATCCATGAGAAGGCCTTGCGTGCGCTGCTCGATGACAATATCTCGCACGGATGCGGCGGGTTCTGGATGGCCGGGAGCACCGGCGAAGGGCCGATCCTCACGGATGAGCAGCGGGACGCCGTCGCTAAAATCTCCGGAGAAGCGTGCAGGGGACGGGCGCTGGTCATCATGCAGGTCGGCGCCATGAGCACGGCCAGCGCGGTGAAGGCGGCGAGGACCGCCCGCGCGGCGGGCTGCGCCGCGGTGTGCTGCTTGCCGCCGTTGTTCTTCCGGAGCAGCGAGCGTTCCATCGTCGAGTACTACAAGGCGGTGGCCGACGCGGCGGGCGACCTTCCGTTTTTTGTCTACAACCTCCCGCAGCTCACGCAGGTGGAGTTCGTCCCGGCGATAATGGAAAAGCTGGCGCGCGAGATTCCGACCCTGAAGGGTCTCAAGCACTCGGCGCCGGATTTCTCCCAGATCCGTTTGTTCGCCGACATGGGGCTTACCTGCTTTTCCGGTAATGGGGCGTTTCCGCTGCCGGCGCTCACCATGGGCGCGGTGGGCACGATCGATGCGCCGCCCTCAATCGCGCCGTGGCACTACGCTGAGCTCTTCTCCGCCTGGGAGGCTGGCAACATAAAATTGGCGCAGTCGCTGCAGAACGAGGTGCGCAAATATGTCGACCTGGTGTGGATGTTCGGTGCGCCGGCCGATGTCTGCAAGACCGTGCTTTCGGCCCGGCTCGGCGTCGATTGCGGACGCTCGATCCCGCCGGTGAATCGCCTGACCGACGAACAGCGACGTGACGCGCTCCGCGTCGCGGAGGCGCTGGGCGTGACTGCGCCGCGCCGCAGTAGGGCGGTGGGGTAGAAGACTGGGGCGAGGGAAGGGCAAGGATGAAGGCGACAACACGCCCGGAGGGCTTGTTGCGGCGCAGGCTAACCTTTAGCCGTGCGAAGCTCGGATCAAGGTTACGCCGGAGGCAAAGGATGAAGGATGAAGAAGGGCAAGTGCTCAGTGCGCAGTGCGTGAAGGACAGGGGCGAGGAAAGGCGAGTGCTGAGGAAAAGCAGGTGAAAGGTTAAAGGGAAAAGAGAGGAAAGGAAAATCCGGGTTAGTGTCCCCATCGGGGATGGTTGAAACTCCTCGCCTTCAGGAGAAGAGAAAACGTGCGATAGGCGAGCGAAGCGCGCCTGAGCAAATTTCCCTCTCCCTCCGGGAGAGGGTGCAGGGTGAGGGTGAGAAGGTGTAGCAGTGGCGATGCGGTTGTTCGATTCAAGAATTGCATCCCTCATCCCCGGCCCTTGTGACTTCGGCATAACCTTGATCGGCTCTGCCCGCTAAAGGTTAGCCTGCGCCGCAACAAGCTGCTGTGCAGCGTGTTGTCCCGGGGGGAGAAGGGTGTCCAGTCGGCTTCCAGCCGACATTATTCGAACCCCTGGGCTTGCAGCCGAGGGTAGTTCAGCTCAGGTAACGTTTCTTGAATCGGGATCTGAGCAAGAATGCAGGGCGGAACGAAAGCGATTTGCTTTGTATTTTTTGCGTAACCCAGTGAGGACTCCATCTATGATCGAACGCCACCTTGTGCCCGGCCAGCCAAAGCCTGTTAGCCACTACTGCCACGTCGTGCGAGCCGACCGGAACGTCTGGGTTTCGGGCGCCGTCGGGATCAAGCAGGACGGGAGCATCCCGGATAGCACCGTCGAGCAATTCCGAGTCGCGCTCGCCAGTGTGGACGCGTGCCTGCGACACGCTGGCGCGAAGGCCGCGCATGTCGTCAAGGTCACGATTTTCATGACCGATATCTCCGAGCGCCCGCTGATCAATCCGTTGAGGATCGAATACTTCGGCGAGAACCGGCCGGCCTCCACATTAGTGGAAGTGAATGCGCTGGTCGATCCGCGGCTGAAAGTGGAAATGGAAGCTGTCGCGTATATAGACGGCTAGTGGCGGCTACGCCATCGGCAACAAGTGTTTTCGCGAGCAGATCGAACACGTACTTCACCAGCGCGCGACTCCCCGCAGTCGCGGCCGGCCTTTTGTTGCGGGGGCCGGGCGATAAATTGTGCCGCTGACTCGACGAGCTGGCCTTGCTGCGCTACCGGGCGCGGATCGAGCCACTCCTGATTGCTCCCGCGGCTCGCGTTGCGAGTCTGAAAGCCAATTGGGTGAAGTCTTTTAGTGCCCCACTCCCGCTCTGCCAGGCGCGGGCCACGATCGGGTGCGATCCTATCCGCGCGGAGCAAGGCTCGTCGTCCACATGCCCGCAGCGGCGGCACCGCCCGATGTGGAACACAGATTTAGTTTCTTGAATCCTGATTCCCCCGGCCTGGCAGTCCGTGCAGAGGGTCGCGAAGGTCGACTGCCCGCAATACGGGCAATGAAACTCTTTCATTTTCTCCTCCCTTTAGAAGCAGCCGCACGACCGAGCCAATCTCTTGGTCTTTTGGTCACAAAACCTGCGGCTGGTAAACAGCCTACCGCTGTTTCTCGCGGTCAGTCAATACCTTAGGCACTACGGTCCGGTGAGCAGGACCGTGGCCAGGCAGATCCATCCGAGGAACAGGCCCGAGAGGGCCCGCTTTCGTGCACACCGGATCGGGGCCTCATCAGCCCGACCCGGTGAGTACGAAGGTGCCGCATGCCGTGCGGCGCTCTGATCAAACGTTGTAATAGGTAGCGTACATCCCCAGTAGAAACACGATCACACCCGAGATAAAGGTGAACCAGAGGATGGCCTTGGTCACGATACCTGGGCGGAACGGCTCCGGTAAATATTTCGAGTTGACGTACAGTATCTGGATCGATGCGATGCCACGAAGCAGCACGGCTGCCGTGGCCACAAACAGCCAGAGCACGTACGGTTCCTTGATCGTGACGAAGTAAAACCCCGCGGCGATCACTGCGATGACCACCACGAAATAGTAGAACCGGTAAGAGCGCTTTTCCTTGAGACCGGGCGTCACCGCAATGGCATCCGCAACGGTGCGGCCGATGAAGGTGTCGATAAAGGCAAACCCGGCGTCGTAGAGCGTCGCGAACACAAAGACCAGGAACATGGAGAAGAAGATGGGCCCGAAGATGCCGCCCACGATGGTCGCGATCTGGATCGGGATCTCCAGGCCGCTCATGACGATTCCTTGCTTGTAGAAGTAGGCGTAGCCCGCTGTGGAATAAAGGTAGGTCATGAACATCGCGCCAAGCACGCTCCACCATATGATCAGGCTCCACTTCCCGATGTCCACCCAGCCCTTCATCTTCTTGACTTCCTGCGGGTCGGAATAGTCCCAGGGAATCACTTCGGTGTTGACCTTCTCGGGTGGCCGCAGCACGCCGGTGACCTTGCCGGTATAGCGGCCCATTCCCCAACCCGCTTCCAGGGCCCACAACGACACCCACATCAGGCTGCCGCCGGGCTGGTTGTACAGTGCCGCGATATATCTCCATGAGATCGGCTTGTCGGTATCGGCGAGGCCGAAGTTGAAGTAGCCCCACAGCACCGCCCGGTAGTCATCCCAGCTTGCGGCTACCGCCACTGTAATGATGATGCCGATGATGTTGATCCACATCAGCCACTGGAAGATCTTCGAGATGGTCCCGTAGACGGTCTTCGAGAACAGGAAGACGAGCAGGACGACGATGAGCGCTCCCCAGCACCACAGGTAGTACGTCCTGATTCCCCAGAGGGTGGATTCGGCCGTACCGCCGGTCGCCTTGAGCAATGCGCTCGAAGCGCCACCCAGCCAGAACGGCCAGGCGAACGTGAGTACCGCCAAGATGGCCCAGGCCCAGGGCCAGAACAGCCCGCGCGGCGGAATATCGCGCGTCATCGTGAAGAACGAGCGTCCCGTTACGACGGTGTACTTCACACATTCGATCACGAGCACCGTCTCCACGATGGTGGAGATGGTCATGATCCAGAACAGATTGACCGCGCCCTGCGCCGCCAGATTGGGCAGGAGCATGGTTTCGCCTCCACCCACGGAAATCCCGAAGTTGATCGCCATCGGACCCAGCGCCGCTATCAGGCCCGCAATCGTCAGCGGATACGGATCGGGAACTTTGAGCAGCTTGCCTCTCTCTCCTGTCGCCATATCGGACCTCCCTTGATGATGAATTTGAAGCAACACACGTCCGAGCGATGCAACCCCGACACGGCCAGACTCGGGACTGGCCCCGCTGCGGCGCTTCCAATGCGGCGCAGGAGCGGGTTCTCGATCAAGTCCAATTACCGGGTGCTACTCCTCACCGGCGAACATTTCGATGCCGGCTATCCAACCCCTGTCGAACGCTGAACATCACAAAATCATCGCGCCGATGCAGGCCCGACACAAGCCGGGTGCTGGGTGCCCGGCAAAGGCAAGGATGAAGGCGACAACACGCCCGTAGGGCTTGTTGCGGCGCAGGCTAACCTTTAGCCATGCGAAGCTCGGATCAGGGTTGCGCCGGAGGCAAAGGATGAAGGATGAAGAAGGGCAAGGGCTCAGTGCTCGGTGCGCAGTGCCCCGAAAGGGCAAGGGCTCAGTGCTTGGTGCACAGTGCCCGGCAACGGCCAGCATGTAACAAGGCAGGGCTCGGTGAAGAGTAGCTACGGTTAACATGATTTCCGGATAGGGTGAAGCCCAACGGGTAAGCTGTAGTAATTGAGATTTGATCGATCGAGGAATGTCAGATCAGATCGAACCACATTCCTGCGTTTCCCTCATCCCCAACCCTTCTCCCGGGGGGAGAAGGGAGTTATCTTCTCTCTCCGGGAGAGGGCAGGGTGAGGGAGGCGTCGCCCGGGAGAGGGATCGAGGGTGAGGGAAAACGGTGCAGCCCGACAGGCTCAGCGTTCCTTAAAGCAAATCACACTTCCGACTGACAGGGTCTGTCAGATCGGATGCCGATTTCTACAGGTAAGCGGCAGGATCGACGGATTCAATCCGAGGACAAGGACATCATGACGTTGCAAGGCAAGATCGTGGCCGTTACGGGCGGCTTCGGGCAATTGGGTCAGGCGGTCGTGCGCGCCGCGCTCGACGCGGGCGCGCAGGTGGCAGCACTGGACCGCGCCCGGCCGCCGGCTGAGGGCATGCTGCCTGCCGGTGCCTTCGCGCTGGGCGAGCTCGACCTCGCCGAACCAGACCCTGCGGTGCGCGCCATGGACCAGGTCGCCGCCCGCTTCGGCGGCCTGGACGCGTTGGTCAACATTGCCGGTACCTTCCGCTGGGAAACGCTCGAAAAGGGCAGCCTGGACACCTGGGATCTGCTTTATCGGGTCAATCTGCGCAGCGCCGTGAGTACCTCGAAGGCGGCACTGCCACACCTCCTGCGACGCGGCGGCGGACGCATCGTCAACATCGGCGCCGGTGCCGCCGCGGCCAAGGCCGGCGCCGGCATGGGCGCGTATACCGCCTCCAAGGCCGGAGTGGCCAAGTTCACCGAAGCGCTGGCCGAAGAACTGAAGGACCGCAACGTCACGGTCAACGCCGTGCTGCCCAGCATCATAGATACGCCGGCGAATCGCGCGGACATGCCCAGTGCGGATTTCAGTCGCTGGGCTACGCCGCAGGCCATCGCCGACGTCATCGTGTTCCTGCTGTCCGAACAGGCGCGCGCCGTGACCGGTGCCCTGATCCCGGTGTCGGGCCGGGTATAAATCCGTTACGTTACTGACGCGCCCCGCTGTTCGAGCTGCCGCTCGAAATGCAGGCTCTCCTGATCGCGGTAAATCGTCGCCAGCGCGGCCGTCTTTCCGCCGGCGATGAACAGGATCGCCGCGTTGCGCTCGCCGAAAGGATTGAACATGTCCATCGAGAGCACGCGATGATGCTTGTTTCTGCAGTTCCCCTCGATCACCTCCGCTGTTTCCTTCACCGTAGCGCTCCCGGCATTTTCACCGGCCATAACGACATGCGATACACTGCCTTCCTGGTGAGGGAGACGATTTCGTCATCGCGGCTGAGTGAATCGAAGCCCTGGTTATTCTGGCCAGTCGCATCGCCCGCACGGCTTGGTTGCTCCATTCGCACCAGACCCCCTTCGACCCACTGCGCGTCGGCCGACCATTAGATTCATTCTATGCCGCCGCTTTTACCCTTCCGCCGAACCCGGACCGCCGCGTCGAATTTCGAGAATCTATTGCGCCCGCATGTCGAGTACCTCTATCGGCTGGCTTGGCGCTTCACCGGCAGCGTGGCCGACGCCGAAGACCTGGTTCAGGACGTATTGATCAAGCTTTATCCCCGTGCCCGGGAGCTGTCCGGTATCGAGCAGCTCCGGCCCTGGCTGGCACGGGTCCTCTATCATCGGTACATCGACATCGTGCGCGAGCGGGCGCGATCGCCGGTCGCCGATCCTGAGACCGGCACCGACGACGACTTGCTCGACGGGTTGCCGGCAGTCCAGGATGGCCCCGAAGAGCACGCCGAGCGCGGGCAGCGGCATGAGCGCATCCTGTGGGCACTGGACCAGCTCAATCCCGATCAGCGTGCGGTGGTCGCGATGCATGACATCGAGGGATACAGCCTCGAAGAGCTCGAGGCGATCCTGGAAACACCGCCCGGCACCCTGAAATCGCGCCTGCACCGGGCCCGCCGCCGTTTGCGGGCGCTCCTGGCAATGGAACCTTTTGCCGCCGGCGAGCGTGTCAAGGACTAGGAGCGTAACCAAATGGAATGCCGCGACTTCGCACTGCAAACGGACGATTATCTTGACGGGCGGCTTGACCCTGCTCGCCAGCGGTCGATGCAGGAACATTTGGAGCATTGCCTGAGTTGCCGCCGCCGGCATGATCACGCGGTGGCGTTGCAGGCAATGTTGCGCACGTTGCCGGCGCCGGCGTCGCGGCCGGGCTTTGTGGACCAGGCATTGTGGCGCGCCACCGGCGCGGCGGCCGGCACTGCCTGGCCTCCCCGGCGCGCCGTCGTGAGCCTGGCTCTCGCGGCGACGCTGGTGCTTGGCGTGGCCTTGGGCGTATTTTTCGCCCCGCGACCGGAGATTGCGCCGGTGCAGACGGTGGAACTGACCCTCGCGCAGCCGGGGACCGTACGCCTGGTGTTCAACAGTGCGAAGCCGCTGCCGGCGGCGACGTTGAACCTGACGCTGCCTGAAAACGTGGAGCTGGTCGGCTACGGCAGCCGGCGCGAGCTGAGCTGGCAGACGGATCTGCGCGAGGGCGGGAATCTGCTGCAGCTCCCGCTCATCGCACACGGGCCGGCAAAGGGCGAACTCGTGGCGCGTCTGTCGCACGGCGCGAGCGGCAAGACGTTTCGGGTGAAGATTGAAGTTAAATACGCGGGCAGGTCGGGCATGTCGCCGATTGGCCGCGCGACTTAGTAGTACAACCATAGTCAGGAGTTAAGCAATGAAGAACGTGAAGAGTTATACGATCGGTGCGATTTTTGCCCTCGGGCTGTCAAACGCAGCCTGGGCACAGCAGCAGGACCTCGAGGTGACGATGGACGTCCTGCCCGCTAACGCGTCCGCCAACGCCGCCACCGGCGAGATCAAGCTGCCCGACACGGCCTCCCAGGCGCAGGACGCCTCGGCCTTTGGCCTCGAGACCGCCAACAGGGCTCACGAACTGAAGGGGGATCTAGGCCGCGCCTTCGGAGAAGAAGTATCCGACCGGGCACGCGAACACGCCCCGAATATCCCGCCGGCATCCAGTCGGCCGTAACGCAGTCGTCACTGCTGGGCAGAGGAATCCGCGCCGGGAGCGCGGATCGCAGAATAATTCACAATCAATACACCAAAATCAATAAACCACAACCGATTCACACTAGTTAACGCTGTTTGTCGTATCCCGGCCAGCGGTCCACCCGCGGTGCCGAAAGGGAGGGAAGATGAACACGACGAGAGGGCAACCTTTTTCGTTCGCGATTCTCCTGTTTGGGATCGCGAGTCTTTTTTCAGCGGCAAGCGCGTTCAGCGCGGCGGTTGTACAGGAATTCAAAGGCGATGTCCGCGCCGGTGCGACGCCCGCCCAAAGCAAACCGGTGGCCCCAAAACAGCGTGTGCTGTCGGGCACCTCGTTGATCACCTCACCCGGTTCCCGGGTCACGCTGCGCTTCGACGATGGCCAAGTGGTGGCGCTCCACGAGAATACGGAGTTTCGGATCGCGGAGTTTTATTACCGGCCTCAGGAGCCGACGGCTGATCGCGCGGTGCTCGTCCTCCTGCGAGGCGCGTTGCGCGTGGTGACCGGAGCGCTGGGGAAACGCAACCGTGACGCGTTCGCGCTGCACGTGCCGCAGTCGACGATCGGCATTCGAGGCACGGACTTCATGGTCGCGATCGTCAATCCCGCCTACCTTTCGGTACTCAAGGGGAGCGTCGCGGCAACGAACGTCGCGGGCACAGTAGCGTTCGAGGCGGAAACGTTCGGCTCGATCGCGACCTCATCGACGCTCGCGGTTACCATTCCTGCAGGCGCCCTGCCCAGCGCGGCCTCGTCGGCGTTCGATAGCCTCGGCGCGCTCCCCGTTTCGCGGGCGGACTCGCCCGCCGGCGAGATCAAGCTGCCTGAAACCGCTGTGCCCCAGGCGCAGGATGCTGCGACCTTCGGCCAAGAGACTGCCGACAGGGCTCGCGAACTGAACGGGGACCACAGCCGCGAGATCGGAAAAGAAATAAAAGAGATATCCGAGGAGGCGCGTGAGCTGGTCCGGGACCGCCTCCCGCTGAACCGCAAGGATCCGTAACAGGTCACCCTCGCCGGTCCCGACCCGCCGGAGGATCTTCCGGCGGGTGTGCTATTTTGCAGGCGACGGAACAGAACAACATGCCACTCCGGATTTTTCGCCTGATGATCGTCGTTTCGCTGTTCCTGGGCGTCGTTCCGGCGCAGCCTGTCGGTGCTGCCACGCCCGGCTCGGAAGCCTTCGACCAGGCTGTCAAGGCGTTTCGCGCGGGCGATTACCCGGCGGCGCTCAGTTCGTTCCTCCAGGCGCGTCGCGCCGGCATGGACACCCAGGGTCTGCGTTATAACCTCGGCGCGACGTACTACCGGCTGCAGCTCTACCCGGAGGCCGAAGGCGAGTTCCAGTCGCTCGCTGGCGATCCGGAGTGGGCCCCTGTCGCTTACTACAACCTCGGCCTGACCGCGCAGCGCATGGGGCGCGAGGAGCAGGCGATAAAGTACTTTGAACGGGCGTACGGCATGACCGACGACCCGAACCTGCGTGCTCTCGCCGGCACGGCGCTCGAGCGGCTCGGCCACGCGCCGCTGCTGCCGCGGAGTACCGGTTCCGTGGTCTCGCTGGCCGGTGGCTACGACAGCAACGTAACGCTGGCACAGGATGCCGCAACGCTCGGGAGCAGCAATAAGAGCGACTTCTTCGCCGAGGCGCTCGCTGCAGCGAGTCGCCGTCTGGCCGGAAACACCGCGCGCGGGTCATATGCCGACGGCGGTCTGGTCTTGCGGAAATACGGGGATCTCGATCAATACGACCTGGTGGGATTGCGTGGCGGCTTGAGCTACAGGACCGATTCGGGTCGCTTGCAGACCAGTGCTGGCGGTTATTTCGACATGATCTACGTCGGCGGCGAACGCCTCGAGCAGGATGCGGTGGTCGATGTGCAGGTGCGTAGCCGCCTGGATGCCGGCGGCGATCTACGCGGGCGCTATCAACTGGCGCGCATAGACGGGGGCGGCGGGTTCGATTATCTCGACGGATGGCAACACCGCTTTACAGCGGATGCGGGCTTCGCGTCGGCGCCTGCCCGCGCACGCGTCGGCTATCAGCTCGAGCTCAACAATCGCAGGGATCTCCAGCAGGGGGGCGAGTTCTTCAGCTATTCGCCAACGCGGCATTCGCTGTTCGTGACCGCGATTCTGCCCAGGGTCGGTGGCTGGTGGACCGACGTGCGCGGGGAGTATCGCATCAGCCGCTACAACGATCCTTATCGTCTCAACGGGGGCAGCCTCGAGGTGACGCGCGACGACGACCGTTACGGTGTCGCCTTGCGCGCAAATCGTCGTCTGACCGCTCTGTGGCGCGTATTCATCGACTACAGCAACTATCGAAACGAATCGAGCATAACCACCTACGACTATATCCGCTACCAGTTGTTGGTCGGCATCGAAGCCGCGCTGGAGAAATAGGAGCTGGCGGTGTCAGCATCGTATTCCTGCTGTCCGACCAGGCACGCGCGGTGACCGGCGCCCTGATTCCGGTGTCGGGCCGGGTATGAATCCGTTACGTTACTGACGCGCCGCGCAGTTCGAGCTGCCGCTCGAACTGCAGGCTTTCCTGGTCGCGATAAATCGTTGCCAGCGCGAGTGTCTTTTCACCGGCGATGAACCGGATCGCCGCGCTGCGTTCGTCGAAGCTGCCTTCGATCTCGATTCGATCCCAGGCGCTGGCGTGGCCGACGTAGTTGATGCCCACGTCGTAATGCGCGCTCCAGAAGAACGGCACCGCGTCGAATTTCTCCCGCTTGCCGAGCATGTTGCGCGCCGCCGTCTGTCCCTGCCGTTCGGCCACCACCCAATGCTCGACCCGAATCCGCTCGCCCGAGTGCCGATCGGGCCAGCGGGCGATGTCGCCGGCGGCGAACACGTCCGCCACGCTGGTCTGAAGGTATTCGTCAACGATCACGCCATGGTCGACAGCGAGCCCGGCTTTCTCGGCCAATGACACCTCGGGCCGCACGCCGACTCCGATAACCACAAGCTCGGCCGGCAAGCGCTCGCCGTTTTCGAGCGTCACCGACTTCTCGTCAATAGCTCGCGGGCGCGTTCCAAGGTGGAACAACACGCCGTGCTCTTCGTGCACCTTGCGGATAAACGCGCCGAGCGCCGGGCCCATGACCCTGGCAAGCGGCACCGCATCGGGGCCGACCACGTGCACCTCGAGGTTGCGCGCCCGCAGCGAGGCCGCAACCTCCAGACCGATGAAGCTGGAGCCGATGACGACAGCGTGCCGGGCCGTCCCGGCGGCGGCGATGATGGCGCGGCTGTGGCCGAGGGTGCGGAGATAATGCACGTGCGGCAAATCGCCGCCGGGCAGGTCCAGCTTGACCGGATCGGCCCCAGTAGCGAGCAGCAGCTTGTCGTAACCGTAGGTGCGGCCGCCATCGAGGATGACTTGTTTGCGCGCGGTGTTGACAGAGAGCGCCCGCGCGCCGAGCACCAGCTCGATCGCGTGCTCCTCGAAGAACTCGCGTGGGCGCAGCGCCAGCCACTCTTCGGGCGCGGTGCCCGCCAGGTAGTCCTTGGACAAATTAGGACGATCGACAGGCAAGTCCGCGTCCGCGCCGATCAAAACCAACTGGCCGTGGTAGCCCTCACGGCGCAGGGTTTCAGCGGCGGAGTGACCGGCTGCCCCGGCACCCAGGATGACCATCCGCGCCGGTGCCCCTTCGAGTCTGGCCGGTTCCTTCGGCTCCGGCATGCGTTTGCCTACCCGCACCAGCCCGTGCTGCCGCATGACCTCGTAGCACGGGATCGGGTTCAATGCTGGCGCGCGCAGCGGCGCGCCGGTGCGCAGATCGAAGCACGCGTGGTGCCACGGGCAACGCACCGTCCCGTCGACGAGCAGTCCCTCGCTGAGCGGTCCCGAGTAGTGGGTGCAGGTGGCGCCGACGGCGAAGATTTCCTCGCCCCGGCGCGCCAACAGGACCGCCTCGCCGCCGGCGTGGCCAAGCAGCAACTTGCCGTCGGCCAGTTCCGCTAGCGCAACACCTTCGGACAGGTCCGGTCCGCTCAGCTTCTGCTCTTCGCCCATCAGGTCCTCCATGAAAGAGGCAAGAACAACATAGCGCATCGCCCGACAAACTGCAGCCTTGTTGGGAAAACGGTGTCTCGGGAAAACGATGTCAAGACTGCGGTGTGCGTGTGGCCAGGAACGGCGTCGGGCGTGGATTATTGGTTTATGAACTTCCAGGCATCGCTGGAAAATCGATCAGCCAATTCTTGAATTCAGGCATGCCTGCCTGTAAGTCTATAATCGGTGCCAAGACAAAACTCCGAGTCTGTCCCGAGTGAAATTCAGCGTCTTTTTCGCGCGTGTCGTCATTGGCGGTTTGCGCCACATCACCGAGCGGGTAGCGCGCCGGCTCAGGAACAATTTCTATCTTTACCTGGCCGCCGCGCTCAGCGTCCTGGCGGTGGCGGATGCATTCACCCTGCGCTCGGTGGTAGACATGCGGCACAAGGCTTACGACGTGATGGTACGTTACCGGATAGTGCGGCCGGCAGCCGACGATCAGGTCGTGATCGTCGACATCAACGAAGCGAGCCTGGCGGCGATGGCGCCGGACTACGGGCGCTGGCCGTGGCCGCGGCAGGTGTTGGGCGAGTTTCTGCAGCACCTGGAAGCGCAGCGTCCCCGGGCGGTGGTCTTCGATATCCTGTTCTCGGACCCGGACGTCTACAACGCCGACAGCGACGCCTACTTCGGCGAAGCGGTCGCGGGCACCGACAACACCTACTTTCCGTGGCTGCGCCTGCCCGCCGAAAGCGACAAGCTCTCCGAATTGAAACCGTCGATGATCCCGGGCGCGAAGCGCCTCGAAGGCGCACCGGCATCGGAGGCGACGATCGCCGCCGTATTGCCGTTCTTCAAGGCTGTGCTCGACAGCGGTCGCATCGGCACCCATAACATCTATCCGGACAGCGACGGCGTGGCGCGCAGCTACCGCTTGTTCCACGACGAGCACGGCTGGAGACTGCCGTCGCTGCCGCTGCGCGTGGCAGCGGACCTCGGTTTCGCCCAGCCGCCCCACGCAAACATCCTGCTGAACTGGCGCGGCCGTCCATTCACCTACCGCTACGTCACTTTCAGCGACGTATTCCGGGACATGCAAAGCAAGGAGCGCGGGCGCCCGCAGGACGAATTCGCCGGCAAGATCGTCATCATCGGCTCGACTGCGCCCAGTCTGTTCGACATCAAGCCAACGTCGATGGCGCGCGAATTCCCGGGCGTGGAAATCCTTGCCACCGCCATCGACAACCTCAAGCATGACGACTACATCCGCTCGCCCGCTTCGAGCGTCCCGAATCTGATCATGGCGCTTCTCATCGTCTGGGCCACTGCAATCGCGCTGTTCCGCGATCCGGATTCAGACCGCTTCAACCGGGTGTTCGGCCTGGCCCAGTTCGGATTGCTCGGTTTCTCGTACGCCATGATTAATGTTTCGTCCTACCATCTGAACCTGACCGGCCCTGTGTTCATTGGTTTTATCTATTTTTCGGTGGCGAAGGTCTATTCGGCTGTGACCGCCCGCGCGCTGGAGAAAAGTGCGGTGGCGGCAACGCTGCACGCCGGCCATGCCAATGGCGCGACCCTGGCGGTGTTTCAGTTCGACGGCGGGGCCGACCCGGTCAGTCGCCTATTCCTCAAGCGCCTCCGAACGCAAATGTTCAGGCTGGCGCGTGAACCGATGTACGTGGACATCGTTAAAGGCAGGCAGCGGGGGCTCTGGGGCCTGTTCGAGGCGACCGTGACCGCTTCCTGGGCCTATCCGCTGGAGGACCCGCAGCGCCGGGAACGCGTGGAAGAGGATCTGCGGCGGCTGCGCGAAGCGATGCCGGTGCTGGTCGAGCGCCTGCGTGTGGCCAACGAGACGCTTGCGGGCGAGGCGGTTCGGTCCGTTTCCATCGGCGCGGCAGGCAGCGAGGCGGCGCGCGCGGAATGGCGCGCTTTGTTTGCCGCCGCGCTCGGGTCGGTAAGCCGGGGCGGAAACTGATGCGCCGCCGCGGGCGTGGGGCGAATTTCTTGGAGGAAAGAGCAATGCGACGGATTCTGGTGCTGGCCATTTGCCTTCTGTTGCCGCTCGGCGCGGGGACGGGGGAATCGCAAGCGGCGCAGGACAAGCAGGCGTCAGAAAAAGGCGTGGCGCTCAAGGCCGACAAGCTTCTGTCCGAGCCGTTTGCCGACGCGAAGCAGGTCGGCAAGGTGGCCAGAGGCGATGCGGTGACCATCCTGAAGAAAAACGGCGGCTGGTACCAGGTGAAGGCGTCGGGCGCGGAAGGATGGATACGCATGCTCTCGGTGCGTCGGGGCGAAGCGGCCAAAACCAGCGCCGCGAAAGATGTCGCCGCGCTTTCTACCGGGCGCGCCGGCACCGGACAGATCGTGTCGACCACCGGTGTCAGAGGACTCAGCGAGGAGCAACTCAAATCGGCCCGGTTCGACGAGAACGAACTGAAGAAGGCCGAGTCCTTCGGCGTCTCGAAGAGCGATGCCAGTGCATTCGCGCAAAAGGGCGGATTGCTGGCGCGGGCGTTCAATTATCTTCCAGCCAATTGAGGACACACATGACCAGGCTTCTCCTGCTTGCAATCCTTGCCACAGCGGCCACCGGATCGAACGCGATCGACCTCGACAAGCTGAAACAACTCCAGGACAAGCTCAAGAATCCGGCGCGGCAGTCGAGCCCGGCGCCGCAGGCGCCAGTGGCGGCGCAGCCTTCGCCGTCGTCACAGCTTCCGGCGATTCCGCCTTTCGGCGAGGTGCCGGAGGCGGACGAGATCCGCATCGGCCGGCACATCGCCGGCAACCTGCTTGGCGCGGCGCCGCTGGTAAACGACCCGCTGCTGCAGTCCTACGTCAATCGCGTCGGCCGGTGGGTGGCCAGTTCGAGTGAGCGGCCCGACCTCAAGTGGACGTTCGGCGTAATCGAGTCGAACGACGTCAACGCGTTTGCGGCGCCCGGGGGATATGTATTTCTCACGCGTGGCCTGTACCAACTGCTTCGCGACGAAGCCGAATTGGCCGGCGTGCTCGGGCACGAAATCGGCCACGTGGTCAGAAAGCATCATCTCAAGGTGTTGCAGAAGAGCCAGGCGATCAGCGCCGGCAGCGACCTGCTCAAGAAACGGATCGGCGACAAGAAAATCGCCAAGACCCTGATAGGCAGCGGCGCCGAAATTCTGGC
This sequence comes from Burkholderiales bacterium, assembly GCA_036000845.1. GTDB lineage: Bacteria > Pseudomonadota > Gammaproteobacteria > Burkholderiales > JACQAP01 > JACQAP01. The sequence goes on along the minus strand of DASYUW010000276.1, from coordinate 11,396 downwards.
ACGCGGCCTGGACAAGAGCGCCGAGTTCGAGGCCGACCGCATCGGCGTGGTGCTGGCTGCCCGGGCTGGGTACGACGCATTCGGCCTGCCCGCAGTTCTGCAGGAGATCAGCGCTGCTTCGGGCGACAGCTCGAGCGTGGCCCTGCTGTTCAAGACTCATCCGCATCCGGACGAGCGCCTGGCGCGGCTGGGTGAGGCGATGGGCGCGCGCTTCGATGAACTGAAGGACGCGAAGAACCTGAACGAAAGGCTGGCCAGGCTCCCATAGTTACAGAGCGCGGCGCGCCGACGACGGGCGCCGCATTGCGCCTTGTAAGAAACCAATTCTCACCCTCCCGAAATGCGAGCACAATCCCTGCGTCGCGACCACCGGAGAGGACCATGCGAAGGGCTTTACTGCTCGTTGCGGCGCTTGCCGGCGCCTGTCTCATGACCCCGGCGCAGGCCCAGACCCCGGGCGGTTACGCCGGTATCGGCGTGATGGCCGTCTCGACCGACAACGCGCGCGATTTTGCCTCGATCTTCATCGGACCCGGCGGCAGCGCCGACAAGTCGGCCGGCGGCCTGAAGCTCTACGGCGGCTACCAGTGGCCCAACCGCTTCGGCATCGAAGCCGGCCTCTACAACCTGGGTACGTACGAGGTGCTAGCTAGCGGCACCAAGTCGGACGAATTCGAGGTGAGCGCCTTAGCCGTCTCCGGCACGTACGCGATACCGATGGGAACGAGTTCTGACCTCACCCTCAAACTCGGCCTCGCCTTCACCAATGTGGACTACACCTGCCTCTCGAGCTGCGGCGGTATTTTCGTCAACACCAGCAAATCGGGCGTCGCCGGCCTGTTGGGAGGCGGGGTGGGATGGCGCATCACGCCCAAGTTCAGTCTGCGTGCCGACCTCGAGCTTTTCGGCGGCGTCAATCACTCGGTGGGCGGGCTGGAGGCAGAGTACGGCTACGGCGCCCTTTCGCTCAGCGGGCAGGTCAAGTTCTGAGCGCCCCGACGTGGACAGCAAGCGATTGTTGTCATTGATGGATTCGCTCCGGTGCCGTATGGGACATGAGTGTCTGCGCAATCGCAAGAAAACGCTCTCGCTCCGGGCGCTATTTGGCGGGGCGCTTCGCAATCCCAAAGTGCTCGAAGACCCGGGATAGACAGACGCCAGGCTTTACTCCGCCGTCAACCGCAGTTTGCGGACCAGCTTGCCATACGTTGCCCACTCCTGCCTGACGAATGCCGCGAACTCGGCAGGTGAGGTGACAGCGGCTTCTGCGCCCGTGGCCACAAGATGCACCTGCACCGCGGGCGTGGCCAGGGCGGCCGCGATCTCGCGGCTAAGTTTGTCGATCAACTCGGCAGAAGTTCCTGCAGGCGCGAAGAAGCCGGTCCACGTATCGAGTACGTAGGCCGGGTAGCCGGACTCTGCGATGGTCGGGACCTCGGGCAAGATCCCGGCGCGGCTCCGGCTTGTTACCGCCAGCGCACGCAGCCTGCCCGCTTTGATATGTGGGATCACCACGACATAGCCGCTCATCATCAGCGGAACCCGTCCGGCGAGTACGTCGGTTAGTGCCTGACCGTCGCCCCGGTAGGGGACGTGCAGCAGCTCGATGCCGGCGACCTGCTTGAACAACTCCGTCGCGAGATGCGGCAGCCCGCCGGTGCCGCTGGACGCATAGCCCGGCGGCCGCGACTCACCGCGTGCCAGCGTGACCAGTTCCTTGATGGAAGCGACCTGAAGGTCCGGATGGGCAACCAGCACCATCCCGGAAACATAGGCCTGCGCGACCGGCGCGAAATCCTTGATCGGGTGGTAGCCGGCGTTAGCGTAAATATGCGGGCTGACTACATGGCTGTTGTTGGCGAACAGCAGGGTTGACCCATCCGGCTTCGATCTGGCCACGGCAAGGGCGCCGATAGTTCCGCCCGCTCCGGGCCGGTTTTCGACGATGACCCGTTGCTTGAGCCGCTGGCCGATCGCCTCGGCAATCACGCGCGCACGCGCGTCGAGACTGCTGCCGGCGGTTACCGGAACGAGGATGCGAATTTCATTGGGCAGGTTCTCGGCCCGAAGCCACGTCGCTGCAAGCACCAACACGCAAGCTGCGCACCTTCGCGCCAGTCGCATGGCACACCTCCCCGGGCATTGTCCACCTTCAAAAATGTACCGAAAACCCGGGTTGGCTCAGCCTGATACCCGCTTGCCCCGTACGTCCGGGAACGGCCGACACAACGAGTCTGAAGTCACGAGGACTGTTGCGTAAGTCACTGCTCCGGCGACAAGACTGTACACAATGAGACTTGCCCGGGGTAAGGCCTGTAGCTTAAAATGCATGCCCCCACTCGAACCGAAGTCAGCACAGGAAATCTTGATGAAAAAGACCCTTCTTCAATATCTGAGAGACAACGGCGAGCAACTGGACATCGACATTGCCAAGGCGCTCCGCATGCCCAAGCCGCTGGTTCTGAATCACATTTCGCAACTTTCGTCCGAGGGCGAGGTAATCTGCTGCCAGGTGACGCGATACGTCGGCGGGAAGCCGATCGAAGGGGTGAGTTGCCGCTTGTCCGCCTACGTGCCGCCGCGAGCCACCGGGCCCAAGCCCGGAGCGAAGCGAGGCGCCACCACCGATGTAAATTTTGCATGAGGTACTGATCGAGCGCAGCGCCTCGATTTACTTAGGTTCAAGCGAATCTGAGGGTATATGGATGAAATGAATCGGGCACCGATTGGTGCCCGATTCTTTTTCAGCGCGGCCGCCTCGAATTTGGACGTTTACGATGCCGACCTGCTCCGGAACTTTCAGAGCTTGCCTAGGCCGCAGCCGAAGCCGGAACCGCGATGCCTTCCTGTTCGCAGGTCGGCGCAACGTCGGACACGGTGGCGCGCTGCATGTCTCGCGGCCAGCGCAAGTCGTCGTAGCCTTTGCCGCGATGCATGGTGCAGCGGTTGTCCCACATCACGAGGTCGTGCAGGCGCCAGCGGTGCGTGTAGACGAACTGCCGCTGGGTCGCGTGTTCGATGAGTTCTTGCAGCAGCGCCTGGCCTTCTTCTTCCTTCATGCCGAAGACGCGCCCGGCGTGGGAAGCCAGGTACAGCCCCATGCGTCCGGATCCGGCGTGCCGCCTGACCAGGACTTGCGGCACGGGCGGCAGCGTCTGGTTCTCCTCGTCGGAGAAGTCGGTAAAGCCGAGTTTCCTGCGCGAATACATGATGGCGTGCTCGGCCACCAGCCCGCGCAGACGCTGCTTCATTTCATCCGCAAGGGCATCGTAGGCAGCGCGCATGTCGGCGAATTCGGTCTGACCGCCGACCGGCGGAATGCTGCGCGCGTAAAGAAGTGAGGCCTTTGCCGGCAGCCGGCGGAAGGAACTGTCCGTATGCCACATGCGGTTGCCCATTTCGAACATGCGCTTGCGGCTTTCCTTGCCCCAGATCGACTCGCCGGTGTCCAGGTTGGACACGTCCGCGATTTCCGGGCGAACACGCAGCTTGGCGTCTTTGCGCGCGGCATGAATGGTGGATTCCAGCGGGCCGAAGTTGCGCGCGAAATCGAGGTGCTGGTCGGTCGAAAGATCCTGGTCGGGAAAAATCAGTACCGAGTAACGATTGAACGCCGCTTCGATTTCGGCGCGTTCTTCGCTCGACAGGGGTTGCGAGAGGTCGATATCACCGATCTCGGCGGCGAGGCTTTCGGTAACAGGATAAACGGTCATTGGTATCCCCCCTCTGTTACGGGTGACCGGAAACTATAGCGGCACCGGAGAGCTTGCCAATTGTCCGTCCGCTCTTCATTTACTGGTCCCGACAAGCTAACGCGAGTCGGAAAAATGGGCGGCCAGGCGTTCGATCTCCCGATCGGATAATGTCAGCACATAGGGCATCATCAATCCCGCGTTCATCCCGCGGCGGCCGTTGGCACGGTAGAGCCTGAGCGCGTAGACCAGGTACTCCCGGTTCTGACCGTCGATTCGTCCCCAGCCCGGCACCAGGCGCGTGCTCCCATCTTCGCCGTGGCAGGAGGCGCACACGGCGACCAGCGTTTCGAACGGCAAGCCGCTCTCAGCCTGGGCCGGCGCACACAACGCGAGCACTAGCGCCGCTGCGACCCCGGGCAAATCCCGATTACCAGCGCATCGAGTGGAAATGGCGCGCAATATCCTTGAGGTCATCATCCGAAAAGCCCTTGACCGCATCGTTCATCATCGCCGGCGCCCAGCCCATGCGCCGCTGGCCATCGCGATACTCGCGCAGGGAACGATAAATGTACTCGAAGTTCTGTCCGCCTATTCGCGGGAACAGCGAGGTGCCGGTTGAGCGGCCGTGGCCTTCATGGCAGGAAACGCAGGCAGCGGACTTGGCCAATCCCTTCTTCGGATCGCCCCGGTAACCAGGCATTTCAGTGCCGTTGGAAACATCAATCGTCCCGGCAATCAACAGGACACCGAACAGGAGCGCGGCCACGGTTCGGATGGGCAGCGGTCCACGGCGCAAGAAACATTCGTTTGTCATTGCACGCTGCGCAGCGGGACACTTAATTGCTGCCGCCCTCCACAGCGTGGCCGTCCGCACGCCAGCGCAGCATGCCGCCTGCGAGGTTCGCGGCATCTCTGAGGCCAGCCTGTTGCAAAATCACGGTTGCCTGCGCCGAGCGGGCACCCGATCGGCAGACGGCAACGACCGGGCGCTCGCGGTCGAGCTCTCCGGTCCGTCTGGCCAGTTCACCGAGCGGGATCAATAACGCGCCGTGAATATGTCCCAGCGGGCCGTAGTATTCTGACGGCTCCCGGACGTCGATGACCTGAACCCTGTCAGCGGCTTCCTCCAGCGATTGCGGCTGGATTTCCCAGATGCCCGCGAAGGTGTAGGTCAGCGCCGCCCAGGTCGGCGCCGTGAGCGACACGTCCCCGTCCTTCCGCTGCCCGCACTCGAGGTTGGCCGGCACGGCGACGTCGATCTGTTTAGGATGGGACAAGCCCAGGTTCTCCATGTAGCCGGCGAAGTCGGCTTCGCCGATTTCGCCTCCCAGGCGCGGATTGAAGCGCCGCTCCTCCGCCACGCTCGTCACGGTGAGACCGCGATAGTCATGCCCGGGGTAAAGCAGACAATTTTGCGGCAGCGTGAGAATCTGGGTGTGCACCGAACGGTAGAGTGCGTGCGGGTCACCATGCTGGAAATCCGTGCGCCCGCTGCCCCGGATCAGCAAACAGTCCCCGGTAAAGGCCATGCTTTCATCGTCAAGCACGTAGGTCAGGCAGCCGTTTGTGTGACCCGGCGTGGCCCGGACCTGGAGATGGCGTGCGCCGAATTCGATCTCGTCGCCATGCGCGAGATAGCGGTCTGCACCCTCGGCGCCGCTGCTTTGCGCAAGTGCGATTCGGCTGCCGAATCGCCGCTTCAGAAGCCATGCGCCCGTGACATGGTCGGCGTGAATATGGGTTTCCAGGGTGTAAAGCAGGTGCAGCCCGAGTTCGCTCACCAGCGCCGCGTCCCGGCGCGCCTGTTCAAAGACCGTGTCGATCAGTACCGCCTCGCGACTGCGGCTATCGCCGAGAAGGTAGGTATAGGTGGAGGACTGCGTGTCGAATAACTGCCTGAATATCAGCATTCCACGCCCCGGCGTCTGAATCTGCAATCGTGCTCGCGTCGATCGATGATCAGGAAAGTTACTGTCTGCCGTCCCGCGGGTGCGAATCCCTGATCCCGAATATAGTTTACCCTTCGTGAGTACCAAGCGGAGGGACGGCGGGAGGAGGCCACACTGGTTTTCGGCGGATCGGAGACATCGGGAAAAGGCGGAATCGTCAACGCGGTGATCCTTGCCCGCGGTAGCCAGACAATCCGAGTTGGACTCTCCGCAAGCTCTCCGGCACCGGCGTAAGATTTTCCTTTGCCATGGAGAATCCAACATGAAGGTGTTCATCACCGGCGGCGGCGGGTTCCTCGGTTACCGGCTGGCGCTGCGGCTGCTGGAGCGCAAGACCCTGGCCGGACATGACGGCAAGCCCGCATCCATTTCCGAGATCAAGCTGTTCGATGCCGCTTTTCCGCCGAATCCCGATACCAGGCTGCAGTGCGTGAAGGGCGACATCGCGGAGCCTGCCGCTATCGCGGCCGCGATGGATGCCGATACGGGTTCGGTTTTTCATCTCGCGGCGGTGGTCAGCGCGGGCGCCGAAGCCGATTTCGATCTTGGCTACCGCGTCAACCTCGAGGGCACGCGTAATCTGCTCGAGGCGTGCCGCAAACTGAAAGCTCCGCCGCGGCTGGTGTATGCCAGTTCTCTGGCCGTGTTCGGCGGGAAATTGCCGGCGGTGGTGGACGATTCGATCACGCCCAATCCGCAGACCTCCTACGGTACGCAGAAAGTGATCGGCGAGTACCTGGTCAACGATTACTCGCGCAAGGGCTTTCTCGATGGCCGCAGCCTGCGGCTGCCGACCATCGTGGTGCGCCCGGGCAAGCCGAATCTCGCCTCGACCTCATTCGCGAGCGGGATGTTCCGGGAACCGCTGAACGGTGTCGTGTGCGAGGTCCCCGTGGACGATTCGACCGAGCTCTGGATCCTGTCGCCCAGGCAGGTGATCGAGTCGTTCGTGCACGCCCACGACCTGCCAGCGGCCACATGGGGCACCAGTCGTTCGATCAACCTTCCGGGCATCACGATATCGGTGAAGCAGGGTGTCGAAGCGCTGCGCCGCATAGCCGGCGACGAGGTCGCCGCGCGAGTGGTGTTCAAGCCCGTAGAGCGGATTCAGAAAATGATCGTGACGTTTCCAGCGCGATTCAAGACACCGAGGGCGGTGGAAATGGGCTTCAAGGCCGATACGGATATCGACAGCGTCATCAATGCCTATATCACAAGCGAAGGCATCAAGCTCTGAAGATTTTTAAATCGAGACGAATAGCGAATGGGGATTCGGGAAGTCGTGCCATGCGGCGCATCCAAGGCCCCAAAAAACGAGCGCACTCGAATCAACCACGGAGGCCAGACCCATGCAAGCCGAAATCGTTGCGAACGACGTCGACATCCTGCGGAAGCTCAATCAAGGCTATATCAGGTCGGTCCAGATGTCGGATGTCCGCTGGTTCGACGAAAACCTGGCGGACGATTTCCTGAACAGCAATCCCGAAGGCTCGCTCGTCGACCGTGCCGGTTTCCTGGCGCAGATCGCGCGGCCCGTGGCGATCAGGAATCTCGAGGCCCAGGACGTGCGCGTTCGACTCATTGGGGACGTCGCGATCATCCATGCGCGCACGACGTACACCAAGCCGGACGGCCAAATGGCATCGGGCCGATACACGGACATCTGGACGCGGCGGCAAGGGCGCTGGCTTTGCGTTGCCGCCCACGTCACGCGCGGGTGAGCGTAAGGGCAAGGATGAAGGATGAAGGATGAAGGATGAAGGGTGAAGGGTGAAGGGTGAAGGGTGAAGGGTGAAGGGTGAAGGGTGAAGGGTGAAGGGTGAAGGGTGAAGGGTGAAGGGTGAAGGATGAAGGATGAAGGATGAAGGATGAAGAAGGGCAAGTGCTCGGCGCTCGGTGCGCAGTGCGCAATGTACGGTAGGGGCGACTCAGTCCACGATTTTTGGTTGGCGCTTACCGCGATACTGATTTGATGGCGTAGCTCGAATAGAAGACAGCCGGGAGCACGAACAGTGAAGTTTCGAATCGGGATTCTGATCGTCGGTGGATTCGTTCTTCTGCCCGCTGTCAACGGCATGGCGGCGCAACCGGCCACGGCAACACCGGATGCGAAAAACGTCACGGCCATTTTTGCAGGCGGCTGTTTCTGGTGCGTCGAGGCGGACTTCGACAAGCTTCCCGGCGTGGCGTATACCGAGTCCGGCTATATCGGCGGCCAGGTCAGCAACCCGACCTACGAACAGGTCAGCCACGGCGGGACCGGTCATGCCGAGGCGGTGCGTATAACCTACGATCCGAAGAAGGTCACTTACGAACAGATATTGGATTATTTCTGGCGCCACATCGATCCGACGGTGAGGGACCGGCAGTTCTGCGATACCGGAAACCAGTACCGCTCGGCTATTTTCTACCAGGGCGACGCGCAGAGGCTTGCGGCCGAGGCCAGCAAGATGCGGCTAGAAAAGAGCGGCCGATTTCCCAGGATCTACGCCGAGGTCGTGCCGGCCGGCGCCTTCTATCCTGCCGAGGAATACCATCAGGACTACTACAAGAAGAATCCGATTCGCTACAAGTACTACCGGACGGGCTGCCGCCGCGATGCACGTGTCAACGAGGTTTGGGGACAAAAGCATTAAAGACGGGGCCGAGGACCGAGCGAGAACCCTGTGACGTAGAACGACGAAAGCAGGGTTAAAGGGACAGTTCGGAGCTCGAATTGTCGCTGGCGCTCACCGCCAAAGTGAATTGGCAGCGTAGCTCGAAGACCAGGCAACCGGGAACAGGAGGATACAGATGAATACCCGCACCGTTCGTGATCTTGCATGTGCGCTTTCGGCATTTGGGTTTTGCCTGGCAGCCCCATCTGCGATGGCGGGCGGGGACATTCAGCCGGCACGCATTCCGGCGGGCGAGATTCCCTGGCCCGACAGCTCCGCACGGGTCGAAGGCACCGGCATGCGCTCGGGCTTGCAGATCCTAGTGGTGGCCGGAGACGCGAAGAGCAGCGGCCTGTTCACGATGATGTTCAAGATTCCGGCCAACACCAGGATCCCGCCGCACTCGCACCCGGATGTGCGCTCGTGCTTCGTGCTCTCCGGGAACTGGTTCTTCGGCTACGGCGAGCGGGCCGACGAGTCGCTGCTTAAGCTGCTCACGGCCGGTAGCCACTACACCGAACCGGCGGGAATGAACCATTTCGCGGAGACGCGCGACGAGCCGGTGATCGCCGAGTGCACTGCGATCGGACCCACCGGCACGACCTTTGTCAACCCTGCCGACGACCCGCGCCGGCATCAGTGATCAGGACGCGCGCAATCTTCTGCCAGGAACGCGGTCGCGACGCCTATTTTTTCGGTTCCTTGAGCTCTACGAGCAAGGCGTGGGCTTCAGTGGTCCCGATGTTCTCTTCGGCGTGAACGATGGGTGGTGCGATGCGGGCTTTGCCCGCTTCGACATCGACGACCCTCGTGGTGCCGTCCGGAAAAATGAACTTCATCCGGTATGAGCTGAGAGGAAAGACGACGTAAGGAGGATGGCTGTGCATCGCGACCTTGGCCCCAGGCGGGACCCTGTCGTCGATCACCCGCACGCGCTCGTCTTCAGCCAGCACTTTGAACATGTCAGGATTTGACGCGACGGGGTCTTGCGCCACGCCCGTCTTCGATCCGGACAGGAACACTGCAACAGTCATCAGGACCCCAAGCACGAATGCCACGAAAGTCTTCATCGCCGATTCCTCCCCCAGAGAAAATTAAGGTCGACCCCCGGTCTTGACCCGCCGCTTCGGGCTGCGAGACTCTGCCGAGCTTAACACCCGGTCGCCCCCACCGGGATAGGGCGGATTCGCGCCGCGGCTGCCGGAGCGCAGCACGTTCGCCGCGTTCAGCAGGGATTTTCGGGTGGTGCTGGGAAAGAACGGCAACGGCCTGTAAAGTAGTGCGATGGCGAGCCCGCTACTCGACGTGTCCTGGGACCAATGCCTGCTCGAGCCCGCGCCCGACCGGCAGGCCGAGGCGGCGTTGCGCCGCGAAACCGGCGCCGCGCCGGGCTGGATACGCTACTTTCTGAGCTGTCCTTGGTTGCCCAGGGCGGCAATCCACCTGGGCATAGGCAACAAGCTGCTGGTGCACCTCGATTTCCCGACCGCGGACCTGATTGCGCTGGTGGTGAGCCAGGAGAACTCCTGCCGCTATTGCTATGCGGTCACGCGCATGCAGTTGCGCATGCTCGGCATGAGCGAGGAGCGCATGCAGCAGCTCGAGCAGCGCCTTGCCAGCGGCGATCTGGACCCCAAAGCGGCCGCCGCCGTGCGCTTTGCGCGCCGCATGTCGCGCTCCACCCCGCTGGTGACGCCGGAGGACCTCGAGCCGCTGCGCGCGGCCGGCTACAGCGACGCGGAGATACGCGAGATCGCGTTCGTTGTCGCCTGCATCGCATTTTTCAATCGCATCTCCACTATCCCGGCGCTGCCACCGCACTCCTGGGAGCAACTAGCCGACCGATGGTTCATGCGCCTGTTCCGTCCCCTGGTCGCGCGCATGATTCGCGGCTGGCGCAAGCACGGGCGGCCGACTTCCTTCGCGCGCCCGCCCGAGGGGCCGTTCGCCGGGCTGCTGCTGCTGTTCGAGGGCTCGCCCATCGGCCCCGCACTCGCCTCCACGCTCGACGACCTGTGGGCCTCTCCCATCCTGGGCCGTCACTGCAAGGCGCTCATGTTCGCGGTCGTCGGCCGCGGTCTCGGTTGTCAGAGCTCCCGTGACGAGGTAACCCGCGTCCTCGAGGCCGAGGGCCTGGCGCCGGCCGACGCGGAGCAGATCCTCGCGCACCTCGGTGGTCCAGGCATGGATACGGACGAGACTGCGCTGCTCGCGTTTGCGCGCGACACCATCTGGTACGAGCCGATCCAGATCCAGCGCCGCGCACGCGAGCTGCGTGAGCGGCTGTCGGCGGCGCAGTTCGTCGAGGCGCTCGGTGTGGTGGCGCTGGCGAATTCCCTGTGCCGGCTGTGCGCGGCGCTCCCGCGCCGGCCGTGAGCTACGCCTACGCGTTCCTTCTGATCGTGCTGGCAGCTGCGGCTGGGCTGTTCGCCTGGCAGCAGCACCGCCTGCGTACGCTGCGCGCGCGCATCGAGGCATCCGCGGTCGAACTGCAGCGCTTGCAGCAATCCTGCGCGCTGCTCGCGCCGGCCGGCGTGGTCGAACGCCTGTTTTCGGATGGGCCGGAAAGCATCGCCGAGCACAAGGTGTTCACCGCCATGTTCACCGACGTCGTGGGCTACACTGCGCTCGCCGAGAGGCTCGATCCGAAGACGCTGGCAGGAGTGCTTAACGGCTACTTCCAGCTCGTCAGCGACAGCGTCGTGGAGCACCGCGGGCGCGTCGGCACCTTCCTCGGCGATGGCATCCTCATCTTCTTCGGCGCGCTGGAGCCGAACCCCTGGCAGTGCGACGACGCGGTAGGGGCGGCGCTCGCCATCCGTGCCGCGCTCGAGCGCTACAACGCCGAACTCGATCGGACGGGACTGCCGCGCATCGCCATCGGTGTCGGCATCCACCGCGGTCCGGGACTCGCCGGCCTCATCGGAAGCCGCGACCGGCGCGAGTACACGGTCGTCGGCCCCACGTTGAACCTCGCCGCGCGCGTGCAGGCGCTCACGCGCGAGCATGGTCGCGACATCCTGCTTACCGAATCGGTGCGCAAGCAACTCGATCCGCGCTTCGAGCTGATGCCGATGCCCGCCGTGCCGGTGAAA
>DASYUW010000275.1:0-5256 GCA_036000845.1 Burkholderiales bacterium | reverse complement strand
GCGTTCCGAAATCGAAATGCTCATGAACGAGCGGCAGAGCCTGTTGCGCGCCACCGGCGCGGCGGCGGTGTTTGTAGCCAATCTCGACAGCGAGTCTCTGCCCGAGAGTACCTACGCGGTTGCGGATATCCTCGCGCATGCGCTGAACCAACTCTCCGAGGACTCGCTGCGCGATGCACTCGAGCTGGTACGCCCGACGGTCGAAGCGGCGCGCAACGAGGCGAAGAAGCAGGAGCGCTAGCGGTAGAAGCGTCACGTACCGGCAGCCGGCCGGCCGCATCCACATGGTCGAATCCACATCCGGCGCGAAACCCAAGATCGGTCTGATCCTGACCGGCGGCGGCGCGCGGGCTGCTTACCAGGTCGGATTCCTGCGCGCGGTGTCGCACATGTTGCCGCGCGGGGCACCCAATCCGTTTCAGATCATCTGCGGCACCTCCGCGGGCGCGATCAATGCAGCGGCGATGGCCGCTGGTGCCACCGATTTCCACCGGGCGGTGCGCCGGCTGATGCTGGTCTGGAAATATTTTCACGCTGACCAGGTCTATCGTTCCGACGTTCCGGGTGTCATCGGTACCGGCGGCAAGTGGTTTGCCGCACTGCTGCTCGGCGGCCTGGGCAAGAACAATCCGACCTCGCTGCTGGACAACACGCCGCTTGCTCAACTGCTGCGCCGCCACCTGGACTTTCCCGCAATCCGCAGGAGCATCGACGCCGGCGCGCTGTACGCGCTGTCGGTCACGGCATCGGGATACACCTCGGGCCAGTCGGTGAGCTTCTTCCAGGGCGTGCCCGGGCTTGCGGGCTGGCAAAGGGCACGTCGCATCGGCGTACCGGAGATGATCGACATCGATCATCTCATGGCCTCGAGCGCACTGCCGTTCATGTTTCCGGCCGTGCCTTTGCGCCGGGAGTTTTTCGGCGACGGCAGCATGCGCCAGATTGCGCCGATCAGCCCCGCGCTGCACCTCGGCGCGGACCGGGTCATCGTCATCGGTGCGGGCCGTCAGGCAGGCGATGCGACGGAACGGATCAAGACCATCGCCTATCCGTCGCTTGCACAGATCGCCGGCCATGCGCTCAACAGCATTTTTCTCGACAGCCTCGAAGTGGACATCGAGCGCCTGCAACGCATCAACCGGACGATCCGGCTGATTTCTCCGGAGGACCGATCCAGGCACGATGTGCAGCTGCGCGAAATAGACGTTCTGGTCATCTCGCCGAGCGAGGAGATAGACAGGATCGCCGCGCGTCATACACGCGAACTGCCGCGTTCGATCCGTTTTCTTTTGCGCGGGCTGGGAGCGACCAGGACCGGCGGCGCGACGCTGACCAGTTACCTGCTGTTCGAGCCGGCCTATTGCCGCGCCCTGATCGCGCTTGGCTACAAGGACACCATGGCCAGGAGGGAGGAAATCCTGCGCTTCATCAGTCCGGTACTTGAGCTTCGTGAGAAACTTTGACATCTTGGTCGAGTTTTCGCTGATGACGCAGAATCAGTCGATCCGCGGCCGGGCAGCAGCAACAGTGCGCAAGCCGGGCAAGCGTCTTTAACCGAAGAGGATCAGGAAAATGGATTTGGCACCCAGGGAGAAGGACAAGCTGCTGATTTTCACTGCAGCGCTGCTCGCCGAGCGGCGCAGGGCGCGCGGGTTGAAACTGAACTACCCCGAAGCCGTTGCCTACATTACCGCCGGGGTTCTCGAAGGCGCGCGCGACGGCAAGAGCGTTTCCGAATTGATGAGTTACGGCACGACCCTGCTGAAGCGTGGCGAAGTGATGGAGGGTGTGCCGGAGATGATCCCCGACATCCAGGTCGAGGCCACTTTCCCGGACGGAACCAAGTTGGTCACCGTCCATAATCCGATTGCTTGATGCCGGCCAACGTTCGGGAGAGAACAACGATGATTCCGGGAGAGATCAGGACACAGCCGGGCGATATCGAGCTCAACGCCGGCCGCAAGACCGTCACAGTCACGGTGATCAACAGCGGCGACCGGCCGGTTCAGGTCGGATCGCATTACCATTTTTTCGAAACCAACGAGGCGTTGCAGTTCGACCGCAAGAGCGCCTACGGTTATCGGCTCAACATCCCTGCCGGGACCGCGGTCCGCTTCGAGCCGGGTCAGAACCGTCGCGTCGAGCTGGTCGAATTCGGCGGCGGGCGCACCGTCTATGGATTTCTTGGAAAGGTGATGGGGGTGCTGAAATGACTTTCAGACTGGCCCGGGCGGCGTATGCCGACATGTTCGGTCCAACCGTCGGCGACCGCGTGAGGCTCGCCGACACCGAGCTATGGATCGAAGTCGAGAAGGATCACACCGTCTACGGCGAGGAAGTGAAATTCGGCGGCGGCAAGGTGATCCGCGACGGCATGGGACAGAGCCAGCGTCCGCACGCGGAGGTCGCGGACACGGTGATCACCAACGCGCTCATCGTGGACTACTGGGGCATCGTCAAGGCCGACATCGGCATCAAGAACGGAAGAATCTCGGGGATCGGCAAGGCCGGGAACCCCGACATTCAGCCTGGTGTGAACATCGTCGTCGGCGCGGCCACCGAGATCATCGCCGGCGAAGGCATGATCACCACCGCCGGAGGCGTGGACTCGCACATCCATTTCATCTGCCCGCAGCAAATCGAGGAAGCGCTGATGGCCGGCATCACCACGATGCTCGGCGGCGGCACCGGGCCCGCGACCGGGACCAACGCGACGACCTGCACGCCGGGGCCGTGGCATATCGCGCGCATGCTCCAGGCCGCCGAAGCGTTTCCGATGAATCTGGGTTTCCTGGGCAAAGGCAACTGCAGTCTCAGGGATCCGCTCATAGAGCAGGTAGCGGCCGGTGCGATGGGCCTGAAGCTGCATGAGGACTGGGGTACCACGCCGGCAGCGATAGACAATTGCCTCGCGGTGGCGGACGACATGGACATTCAGGTGGCGATCCATACCGACACGCTCAACGAATCGGGATTCGTCGATACCACGATCGCGGCCTTCCGCGGAAGAACGATTCATACCTACCACTCGGAGGGCGCGGGCGGCGGCCATGCGCCGGATATCATCCGCGTGTGCGGCGAGACCAACATCCTTCCTTCGTCGACCAATCCGACGCGTCCCTTCACCCTGAATACGCTGGACGAGCACCTCGACATGCTCATGGTGTGCCATCACCTCGACCCCGGCATTCCCGAAGACGTGGCGTTCGCGGAATCGCGTATCCGCAGGGAGACCATCGCCGCCGAGGACATCCTGCACGACCTCGGTGCGATCAGCATGATGTCGTCTGATTCGCAGGCCATGGGAAGAGTGGGCGAAGTGGTGATGCGCACCTGGCAGACTGCGCACAAGATGCGCGTGCAGCGCGGCTTGCTGCCGGAAGAGGGGTCCGACTGCGACAACTTCCGGGTCAAGCGCTACGTCGCCAAGTACACCATCAACCCGGCGATCACCCACGGGATCGCGCACGAAGTGGGGTCGCTGGAAGTCGGCAAGCTTGCCGACATCGTGCTCTGGCGGCCGGCGTTCTTCGGCGTCAAGCCGAGCCTGATTGTCAAGGGCGGCATGATCGCCGCCGCCGCGATGGGGGACCCGAACGCGTCCATCCCGACGCCGCAGCCGGTCCACTTCCGTCCTATGTTTGGTTCGTTCGGCCTGGCTTGTCAGGCGACCGCGGTGACTTTCGTATCGGCGGCGAGTATCCGGAACGGGGTCGGCGGCGCGCTTGGTCTGCAAAAGCAGTTGGTCGCCGTTCGCGGAACACGGACCATCGGCAAGAAGGACCTGCCGCTGAACGACTACACGCCAAAAATCGAGGTGAACCCGGAAACCTACGAAGTTCGCGCGGACGGCGAACATCTTACCTGCGAGCCAGCCACATCCCTGCCGATGGCGCAACGCTATTTCCTGTTCTGAGCGCGAGTCCGCGTCCGCGCCACTATTACTTCAGATCGTAACCGAGTATATCGTTCGCATTGATCACCGCGTCGGCGATTTCCTCGGCGGTGACGCGTTTGCTCATCGCCTGGTCACGGATGATCTTGTAGGCGTCGTCTTCCGACAGGCCGCGGGTGTTCATCAGGATTGCCTTGGCCTTGTTGATCTTGCGCACTCCGGCGAGTCTTTGTTCCAGGCGCGCGATGTACTTTTCCCGCGTACGTGCTTTCTCGGCCTGGTTCACGGATACCACGATCGAGGTGAGCAGGCCGAAGGATTTCACCGGAGAGGCGATCACGCCGTACGCGTTGAGCTGCAGCACAGCTTCGACGATCACCGGATTTTCGTAGTTCACCACTGGAATGACCGGCGGAGATCCGTCATGCCGCAGCCAGGGCAGATCCATGGACAGCACCTCGGGCCGCATGGCGAAAATCACCAGATCTGTCTCGTCGGGGAGCTTGTCCAGCGGAGGCCAGAATGCCTTGACACGGCAGCCGATGCGCTGCAGTTGGCCGAGCAATTCCTGCCCGTCCTGATCGTCGGGATGGAAAACCAGGACGCGAAGAGAGCGCAGCTCTCTCAGCAGACGCGGCGTGCCTTCGCTCTTTCTCATCGAATTTCCGTCGACCGATTACCGGGCGTGAATCTGCGCGCGGGCTGACCAGTCCTGGAGCGAGTGTGACACCAGGTAGGGATCGGGCCGAACCCAGCGCTCCGCCTCCTGAAGGATGTCGAACTGGCCTTTGTCATTCACCCTGCCGATGCGCGGCCGCAGGTAGGTATGGTGGTTATGCTCGTCGATGCGCACCTTGCCCTGCGGCCCGGAAAATTCCGACCCCGGAAGGACCCGGAGCAGGTCCAGAACGTTGTCGGTGTCGACGCGGCGCATTGCATCGGCAAGAAGGTGAGTCTGGAAGTACGCCGCTTCCCAGCACATATTGGTGACTTCGTCCGCGCCAAAACGATTCTTGAATTGCGCAACGCAGCGCCTGTTGGTTTCGGTGTCGACGCTCTGAAAGTAGGGCGCGGAAGTGATGTGACCTTCCGCAATGTCGGGGCCCATCTGCCGCACTTCGGCTTCGCAAGTGGTGAGGCTCGCTATGGGCATCTTCGCCGGGTCCAGTTTGACCTGCGCATACGCCCGATGCAGCAGGGACGTGCCGTACCCTACGACCGTCGAAAAAATGAAATCCGGGTTCGTCGCCTGGATCTTTTTTGCGACGGTGACGTAGGATTCCCAGGACGCGTCAAGCGGCAGGTAGACCTCCGCGACCTTCTCGCCGCCGCGTTCGACGATCAGGTCGCTCATGATGCGG
>DASYUW010000274.1:0-3968 GCA_036000845.1 Burkholderiales bacterium | reverse complement strand
TCGGTGCCTTGGGTGCCTCCGCCCGGTGCTGCACAACCTGTCATGAATAATGCCGCCGCGCTCGCCGCAATCGCAAGGCCGGCGAGCCTCTTTTTGCTGTCTACCATTTGATTCTCCCTGGCTAGTTGTCGAAATGCCCGGTTGCCCGGCTCGCCGGCTGGCAGGCCGGGCTCGGCGCGGACCGATGCCGCCGCGCGTACCGCGTGGACAGATACGCGGCTCCAGGGCGTCTGGATGTCTCCCGGCCGTCCGTGCGGATCGAAGCGACGCGAGGTCAGGCGCAACCAGTTTGGCTCAACCCGGTCCGGTCACGGGCCGCACATCCGGGAAGGTCGAGCGCTCATCCAGCCAAGCCCGAACGCCCGTGGCGATTCCCGGTCGTGGGAAAAATAGTAAAAACAGATAGCTATGAAGATCCGTTTACCTCCGGAATCGAATCACCGAGGGGCAGGGAGCGTCGTGTTCGCCAGTCCTGGAGCAGGTCTTGAAAAGGCGCCGCCCGCTCACATATAGCGGCCAAGGGCGCTGGACGCCCGACACAATCGCTATTTGCAAAAGGAGACAGACATGGCAAGTTTGGCCCGCTACAGCTACCCCCTTGACGAGACCTTCGACGATCTCTTCAAGGGCTTTTTCGTGCGCCCGATGGCCTTTGAAAGCCAGACTCAGGTGCAGTTACGGATGGACGTCAAGGAAGACGACGGAGCCTATGTCGTCCAGGCCGAAATCCCGGGCGTGAAGAAAGAAGACATCAACGTCACAATCAATGGCAACCAGGTGGCGATCACTGCCGAGGTCAAGCGCGAGGGTGAGGACAGGCAGGGCGGAAAAGTCCTGCGTTCCGAGCGTTATTACGGCAAAGTGTATCGCGCCTTCAGCCTGGCGCAGGATGTGGACGAAGCCTCGGCTCAGGCGAAGTACAACGAGGGCGTGCTGGAGCTGCGATTGCCGAAGAAGGCGGTCGTGAGCGCAAGGAAACTGGCGATCCAGTGATCGCATTGTTGCTCCGGGCAAAGGCGGCCGCGGCCGCCTTTGTTTTTTCTCTGAGGCAGAATTTCCCGCGGTAGAATTCGCGCTCCACGACCAAGCGAGCGCGCCATGCCCCTTTCTCCGTCCGACGCCACGCACAAGGCGCAGGTTCTCGCCGAGGCGCTGCCCTACATCCGCCGCTTCCACGGCAAGACTATCGTGGTCAAGTATGGCGGCAACGCGATGACCGACGAGAAACTGAAGCACTCGTTCGCGCGCGACGTGGTGTTGCTGAAACTGGTCGGCATGGACCCGGTCGTGGTCCACGGCGGCGGGCCGCAGATCGACGACGTCCTGAAGCGCGTCGGCAAGAAGGGCGAGTTCGTCCAGGGGATGCGGGTCACCGATCGCGAGACCATGGATGTGGTCGAGATGGTGCTCGGGGGACTGGTGAACAAGGAAATCGTCAACCTGATCAACCAGCACGGCGGCCGCGCCATCGGGTTGACGGGCAAGGACGGGTCCTTCATCCGCGCCAAGAAAATGCTGGTGCAGAACAAGGACAACGCCGCCGAAATGCTCGACATCGGCCAGGTTGGCGAGATCCAGAGCATCGATCCGGAGGTGATTTCGCTGCTGGAAAGCCGCGAGTTCATTCCGGTGGTGGCGCCGATTGGCGTGGGCGAAGACGGCCAGTCTTACAACATCAATGCCGACCTCGTTGCCGGCAAGCTTGCCGAGGTGCTGCGTGCGGAAAAGCTCATCCTGCTCACCAACACGCCGGGCGTGCTCGACAAGAACGGCAATCTGTTGACCGGGCTCACGCCCAAACAGGTGGACGAACTGTTCGCCGACGGCACCATCCACGGCGGCATGCTGCCGAAGATCGGTTCGGCGCTCGATGCCGCCAAGAGCGGCGTGAAGAGCGTGCACATCATCGACGGGCGCGTCGAGCACGCGCTGCTGCTGGAGGTGCTCACCGATCAGGGCGTAGGCACGCTGATCCGCAACCGGTAGTCGCAGTGCAATCCCGTTTCAGCGGCAGGACGTGGATCTTCGATCTGGACAACACCCTGCACGACGCCCGCCCGCACATCTTTCCGCACATCGACCGGTCGATGACCGCATATCTTGCCGAGCATCTGGATCTCGGCGCGGATGCGGCCAACGAATTGCGCCAGTTCTACTGGCGGCGTTACGGCGCCACACTGGTTGGGCTGATTCGCCATCACGGCATCGACCCGCATCATTTCCTGCGCGAAACCCACCAGTTCCCTGAAATCGGGAACCTGGTGGTGGGCCGTCGCGAACTGCGATCGGTACTGCGGCGCCTGCCCGGACGCAAGATCGTTTTCTCCAACGCCCCGGCGCATTACTCGCGGGCGATCCTGGTGGCGCTGGGGGTAGACGACCTGTTCGACGACGTGTTCTCGATCGAGCGCACCCGCTTCCGGCCCAAGCCCGATGCGCATGGATTTCGCAGGCTGCTGCGCACGCATCGGCTGCAGGCGTCGCGCTGCATCATGGTCGAGGACAGCCTGGAGAACCTGCGCACCGCCAAACGCCTGGGAATGAAGACGGTCTGGGTGGATCAGTCGAGCCGCGCACCCGCCTGGGTGGACGCGAACGTCCGTCACATCGTGCGGCTGCCGCGGCTGCTGCACCTTCTCTAGACCTGCTCTTACCACGGAGGACACGGAGGACGCGGAGGAAAACAAAAACGAGGAAAAGCAAAATGGGGTTAAGAGCGGAGAGACTGTTCGCGAACACTTGGCGCCAACGATCACTGCGGTGGATCATTAGCCAATGAAACATTTCAACCCAAGCAAGTTTTTGCTCTTGTCTTTCCTCCGCGTCCTCCGTGTCCTCCGTGGTTAGTACTTGTCCTGAACGCGAACAAACGCCGCTGGATCGTGTTAAATTCCTGGCCGTTCGGGTAACCTTTCTCTTACTCATCCCAAGCCATCCCACCGCAACATGCCGACCAAGCCGGGAGAACGCAAGCTCCAGATCCTGCAGACCCTCGCGGCGATGCTCGAGGATCCCAAGGCGGAGAGAATCACCACGGCGGCGCTGGCCAAGCGATTGGACGTCTCCGAGGCGGCGCTGTACCGGCATTTCGCCAGCAAGGCGCAGATGTTCGAGGGGCTGATCGAGTTCATCGAGCAGACCCTGTTCGGTCTGGTCAACAAGATCACCGCGGAAGAGAAAAGCGGCCTGAAGCAACTCGAGGCGGTACTGACCATGCTGCTCGGCTTCGCCAAGAAAAACCCCGGTATGACGCGGGTGCTGATCGGCGATGCTCTGGTGAACGAGGACGAGCGCCTGCAGGCGCGCATCAACCAGTTGCACGACCGGCTCGAAGCCACGCTCAAGCAGGCATTGCGCTTTGCGCTTTCGGAAAAGGAGATCCCCGAAAGCGTGGATGCCACCGCGCAGGCGAATCTGATGCTGGCGTTCGTGGTGGGCCGCTGGCATCAATTCGCGAAGAGCGGTTTCAGGCGCGATCCGACCGAGTACTGGTCGGCGCAGTGGCCAAGCATCGTCTGATGAACGATTGCACCCCGCGTTACCCGATGGCGCGGACCATCGCGGCCACTTTCGTCCTGATGTACGCAGGATTTGCGCTGTCCGGCTGCGGTGCGTCGGACGACCAGTTCGCGAAAGTCGTGGTGGGCACATGGGGTTCGCGGGAAGTGGCGCCTGACGACGTGATCGTCGAGACCCAGTTCACCCTGTTGCCCGGAGGGCGCGTCAATTGGCAGGGACAGGTGCGTCTGCTCGTTCCGGCGGACTTTTATTTGCCGAACAGGCCCAATTTCGAAGTGAAGAACGGCAGGCTGATCTACTACTTCACAGCGAGCGGTAACTGGGCGGTGCGCGATGGCTACCTGCACACCAGGATCGAATCTTCCACGCTGACCAGCCTGATGCCGGTCGGTTTCGCGGCCGCGTGGAAGCTCAAGGAAGTCACCGGCAAGGAGATGATCTACGTCTCC
>DASYUW010000273.1:0-8440 GCA_036000845.1 Burkholderiales bacterium | reverse complement strand
TCCTGGTGGACGTCACCGGCAATACCCACCGCGCCGAATTCTCGATCGACAAGCTCTACTCTCCCGACGGACCGGCCGGACGGCTCGGGCTGTTGGAGTTCCGCGCTTTCGAAATGCCGCCGCACTGGCAGATGAGCCTGGTGCAGATGCTGCTGCTGCGCACGCTGATCACGCGCTTCTGGAAAACGTCCTATGCCGGGAAGCTGGTTGCGTGGGGCACCAGCCTGCACGATCGCTTCATGCTGCCGCATTTCGTCGCCGAAGACATGAAGGATGTCGTGTCCGATTTGCGCGACGCCGGTTATGCCTTTCAAATGGACTGGTTCGCGCCGTTCCTTGAATTTCGTTTCCCGCGCTACGGCACCCTGGACTGCGACGGCATGCAACTGGAACTGCGACAGGCGCTCGAACCCTGGCACGTGCTCGGCGAGGAGGCGGCGACCAGTGGAACGTCGCGCTATGTCGATTCCTCGGTCGAGCGCATGCAGGTGAAAGTCGGCAACATGGTCGCCGAGCGTTACATCGTCACCTGCAACGGCCGGGCCGTGCCGCTGACCTCGACCGGCACCCGCGGCGAAGTTGTCGGCGGCGTGCGTTACAAGGCCTGGGAGCCGCCGTCAGCGCTGCACCCGACCATCGGCGTGAACGCGCCGCTTGTGTTCGACATGGTGGACAAATGGAGCGGGCGCGCGATCGGCGGCTGCACCTACCACGTGTCGCACCCGGGCGGGCGCAGCTACGAAAATCTGCCGGTGAATGCGAACGCAGCAGAGGCGCGGCGCGTGGCCCGGTTCATGCCGCAGGGGCACACACCGGGACCGGTGACGATCAGGCCCGAAGCGCCGTCGCCTGATTTCCCGCTGACTCTCGACCTGCGCCGCCAGCCGGATTACGCTGTGGCTTTCGAAGCAGCGCCGCAGCAGGCGCAGCAACAACAATAGTCCGGAGTGAGAGAGCACATGAATCGGGCATGGCTGATAGGCCTGGTGTTGTTCGCGGCGGCGGCGAACGCGACCAATTGGGTGGAAGTCGGCGCGGATACCGAAGCGAGGTACTACGTCGACGTGGACTCGATCAGCGTAGACGGCGACAACGTCAGCGTGCAGAAGCGCGGCGTCTACACCCACGTGCTCACGGACAACTTCGGCGGCCACCCGACCACGTTCAAGGAATCCATCGGCACCATCGAGCTGGATTGCGCCCGCCGCATCAATCGCGTCACGCAGATCGACATGATCGGCGAGAACGGCGAGGTGGTTTGGTCCTCCGGTCCGATGCAGAAGCGCATGTGGGAAGAGGTGAGACCTAACAGCCACGCCGAGGCCACACTGGAAGTCGTCTGCGGACGGCTGAACAGAATCTAAGCGCGTTCAGGGCCACGAAAGCATGGTTCACCTGTCATACCGAAAGCAACCTGAAAACGGGAAGATCTTGACGCAAAGACGCGAAGACGCAATGAAACCCTGAACGGGATTTGAACGTAGCGGGACATCGGGTCGGGGAATTCCCTTTCGCTCCCTTCGACGAAAACTTGTTGGCCCGTCCGTCAAGGGCTTCGTACTACCGTTCGTTTCTTGTCTTTACTTTGCGCCTTTGCGTCTTAGCGTCGAATCTTTTGATTCTCTGGAAGAGCCGCCATCCAGGCGGCTTTTTATTTCCTGTTGCCCGGGTTTCCTTCGCCCCCTACCATTAGGCACCACGACGAAACGGATCGAGATCAGTTCACGGAGGACGAACGGATGGTGCGTAGAGAATGAATGGTAACTGGTCTGCGATCCTGCTGTTGATGGCCGCCGGCGCGGTCTCTGCGGCTCAGGTGGAAGTGTTCTCTCCACAGGGCGAGGTCAAGGGCGTGCGCCAGGTGGCGGTACGCTTTTCCGAGCCTATGGTCGCCTTCGGCGATACGCGCCTGCCGGAGCCTTTCGACATCGAATGTTCGGAGCCCGGCACTGCGCGCTGGGCCGACCAGAAGAATTGGGTATATGACTTCGGGCGTGATCTGCCGGCCGGCGTGCGCTGCAGTTTTCGTTTGAAGGCCGATCTCGTGTCATTGGCCGGCAGCAGGTTTGAAGGCGGGCAGGTATTCGAATTTTCCACCGGCGGACCGGGGATCGTGGAAACGCTGCCGTACGAAGGCGTGCCGGTGGATGAAGAGCAGATCTTCATCCTCGGACTCGACGCGCAAGCTACCGATGAATCCGTCGCCGCCAACGCGTACTGCGACATCAAAGGCATCACCGAGCGGGTCGAAGTGCGGGTGCTCGCCGGCAACGATCGCCGCGTGATGCTCGAAGCGCGCAGGGACTTCGTGCATCGATTCGTGCAGTCGCTGATGCGCGGCGCGCGCATGGACAAGATGCTCAGGAGCGGTGAGGCGGACGGATTGCCCATCGCCGTGGTGCAGTGCAAGCGGCGGTTGCCGAACAACGCCGAAATCCGCCTGGTGTGGGGCAAAGGAATCGTATCCGCAAGCGGTGTGGCCACCAGCCGGGACCAGGTGATCGCCTACCGCGTGCGCGACACCTTCCAGGCGCGGTTCACCTGCGATCGAGTGAACAAGGATGCGCAGTGCCTGCCGATCATGCCGATGCGGCTTTCGTTCACTGCGCCGGTTGCGAGAACCGCGGCCGAGCGAATCGCACTCAGGACCGCGGCCGGCAAGGTCTACCCGGCCGAATTGCCGGATGCGCGCAACGCCTCCGAGTTCGTCGAGGAAGTGAGTTTCACCGGACCGTTCCCCGAGCGTGCCCAGTTCATAGTCGAGATTCCTGTGGACCTGACCGACGACGCGGGACGCAAGCTCGCCAACCAGACACGCTTTCCGCTTCCGGTGCGCACCGACGAGTACCCGCCGCTGGCCAAGTTCCCGGCGCGCTTCGGCATCGTCGAACTCAGGGGCGACGGCATGATGCCGGTGACGCTGCGCAACCTGGAAGCGCTGGTCGAGGCGCGCATGATCAAGACCGGCAAGCAGGATGACCCTGTTGCGGACGCCGCAGACCGCGCCGATCAGGCGATCAACTGGCTGAAGAAGAAACTCGACGAGTCCAAGCACGACGAGGCGGGCACCGTGCCAGGCAGTTATTCGCGGGTGGCGGACGGCGACGTGATGGCGATGCTGGAGTGGATGAAGCGTCTTGGGCAGATGGAACACGACCGCTGGGGATACGACGAAAAGAAGCAGGAGCAGGTGATCGAGTACCGGGTAGGCCAGTCGTCGATATTCAACGAGCACGACCGCGTCCGCCGCATGCACGTGCCCAAACCGCAGGGTGCGCGCGCCTTCGAAGTGGTCGGCATACCGCTGAAGAAACCCGGGTTCTACGTGGTCGAACTGGCGAGCCCGCGGCTCGGCGCGGCATTGCTCAAGGCGCGCAACAAGCCCTACTACGTGCAGTCAGCGGCGCTGGTGACCAACCTTGCGGTTCATTTCAAGTGGGGCCGCGAGATCTCGCTGGTCTGGGTGACCACGCTGGATACCGGCGTGCCGGTACCCCAGGCGCAGGTTGCGATCCAGGATTGCAGCGGCAAGGTGTATTACCGCGGGCAGACCGACGCGCAGGGCCGTGCCCGTATCGCGGCGGTATTGCCCGAGCGCGAACGCCTCCCGGCCTGCCTGACCGGCTATGACAGGCAACTGGTAGCCTCCGCACGCGTGGGTGACGACCTGTCGTTCGTCATGTCGGAATGGAACGAGGGCATCTCGCGTTGGCGCTTCAACCTGCGCAGCGGAAGTTTCGCCGGCCCGTATATCGCCACCACGGTATTCGACCGCACCTTGCTGCGTGCCGGCGAGACCGTGAGCATGAAGCACTTCTATCGCAGGCATGGCGCCAAGAGCTTTGCGTTCGTTCCGGTGGACGGTCTGCCGAAGAAAGTCGTGATCCAGCATCAGGGATCGGACGAGAAATACGAAATCCCTCTGATCTGGGACGCGCGCAATACCTCCGAGACCGCGTGGAAAATCCCCGAAGGCGCGAAAAAGGGCAGCTATTCGGTGCTGATGACCGACATGCTGGACGCGCGGCCGGGTTCGCGTGGCAACACCCGCACTTCGGGCAGTTTCCGCGTCGAGGAATTCCGCGTGCCGCTGATGAAGGCGGAGCTTTCCGGGCCGAAAGCGCCGCAGGTGAAACCGGAAAGCGTGAATCTGGACCTGAGCCTGCGTTATCTCTCCGGCGGCGGCGCCGGCTACGCGCCGGTGAAAGTGCGCGCGGTGGTGCGCCCGAAGTTCGTGAGCTTCCGCGATTACGACGGCTTTACTTTCGCCAACGGCAGGGTGGTCGCGGGCATCGAACAGCAGGGCGGCTTCCAATGGTTTGCCGACGAGTATGAACTCGAGGAAGCGGACGCCGATACGCCGGCCCCGTCGGTGCCGGGCAGCGGCGTGCGGCCGCTCAAGTCCATTGCACTCGACCTCGACGCCACCGGCTCCGCGCGAGTGACCCTGCCGGGGCTGCCCGCCGCCGACAGCCCGCAGGAGCTGAACGCCGAGATGGAATACTCCGACCCGAACGGCGAAGTGCTGACCACATCGGCAAGAGTGGCGTTGTGGCCGTCGAAAGTGATCCTCGGCATCAAGCCGGATTCCTGGGCGCTGTCGCAGGAGCAGCTCAAGTTCCAGGTGGTCGCGCTCGACCTCGCCGGCAAGCCGGTCAAAAATCAGCAGGTCAAGGTACAGCTTTACGTGCGCAACATGTTCACCCACAGAAAACGCCTGGTCGGCGGATTTTACGGTTACGAGAGCGGCGCCGAGGTGAAGCAGCTCGACGTTGCCTGCGCCGGAAAGACTGACCAACGCGGGCGGCTGTTCTGCGCGGTGAAGCCGCCGGTGTCCGGCAATATCCTCATGGCGGCGGAATCGAAAGACCGTAACGGCAACGTCGCCTACGCCAACGGCTCGGCCTGGGTTGCAGGCAAGGACGCGTGGTGGTTCGATCAGAGCAACGACGACCGCATCGACGTGATCCCCGAGCGCAAGCGCTACGAACCGGGCGAGACCGCGCAGTTACAGGTACGCATGCCGTTCCAGAGGGGCACCGCGCTGATCACGGTCGAGCGCGAGGGCGTGGTCGAATCCTTCGTGCAGCCGCTCTCGGGAGCCGCGCCAGTGGTGAAGGTGCCGATCAAGGGCAATTACGCACCCAATGTTTTCGTGTCGGTGCTGGTGGTGCGCGGGCGCATTGCGGACCTGCAGCCGACGGCACTGGTGGACCTCGGCAAGCCGGCTTTCAAGATGGGCGTGGCGGAAGTCAGCGTCGGATGGCGGGCACACGAACTGGGCGTAAACGTCAGCGCCGGCAAAGCGGCGTACAAAGTGCGTGAGAAGGCGCGGGTCGCAATCCAGGTGACGCAGCGTGCCGGCGGCAAACCGGTGCCGGTGAAGTCCGGCGAAGTGGCGATTGCCGCAGTCGACGAAGGCCTGCTCGAGCTGTTGCCCAACGACTCGTGGAAATTGCTGGATGCGATGATGCGGCCGCGCGGAATCGAGGTGGATACTTCGACCGCATCCATGCAGGTGATGGGCAAGCGCCACTACGGCCGCAAAGCATTGCCGCAGGGCGGCGGCGGCGGTCGCCAGACTGCCAGGGAACTTTTCGACACGCTGCTGCTGTGGAAGGCGCGCGTGCCGCTGGACGCAAAGGGCAGGGCGGTGGTGGACATCCCGCTCAAGGATTCGCTCACATCGTTTCGCATCATCGCCGTCGCGGAGTCCGGCACCGGATTGTTCGGCACCGGCCAGACTTCGATCCGCGCCACGCAGGACCTGATGTTGCTTTCCGGCCTGCCGCTGCTGGTGCGCGAGGGCGACCGTTTCGATTCGCGCTTCACCGTTCGCAATGCCTCCGAGCGCGTGATGGACGTGGAAGTGAACGGAAACGTGGAAGGCCAGGCGCTGCCGGCGTCGCGCCTGACGCTCGCTGCCGGCGAGGCACGCGACATTGGCTGGGAGGCGACGGTTCCCGTGAATGCCAGTGTGTTGCGCTGGGAAGTCATCGCATCGGAACTGCCGGCATCGGGCAAGTTGGTTGCGGACCGGCTCAAGGTTTCGCAGAAGGTGATCGCGGCGATTCCGGTCCGCACGTTCCAGGCCACGCTCAGCCAACTCGAGCAGCCTATGGATATCGCGGTGAAGATCCCGGAAGACGCGCTGCCTGAACGCGGCGGCGTGCGCGTCGCGCTGGCGCCGAAGCTCGCCGGCCCGATGCCGGGCGTGCGCGAATATATGGGGGCGTATGCCTACACCTGCCTCGAACAGCGCATATCGCGCGCGGTCGCGCTGCGCGACCAGGCGCTGTGGCAGCGGACCATGGATGAGTTGCCTTCGTTTCTCGATCGGGACGGCTTCGCCAAATACTTCGCGCTGGAGCGCACGGGCAGCGACACGCTGACCGCTTATATCCTGGCGATCACGCACGAATCCGGCTGGAGCGTTCCCGAGGGCGCGCGCGGCAGGATGCAGAACGCGCTGACCGCTTTCGTCACCGGCCGCGCCAGGCGCGATTCGCCGTTGCCGACCGCAGACCTGACGATCCGCAAGGTGGCGGCGCTGGAAGCCTTGTCGCGCTACCAGGCGCTCGAGCCGAACTGGCTCGATTCGATTCCCGCGGAGCCTAACCTGTGGCCGACTTCGGCGGTGCTCGACTGGTACGGGCTCATGAAGCGTGGCGAGGTGCTGAAAGATCGCGCTAAGCGCCTTGCCGAGGCCGAGCAGATCGTGCGTTCGCGGCTCAACTTCCAGGGCACGACCATGGGCTTCTCCACAGAGCGCACGGACTACCTGTGGTGGCTGATGATCTCCGGCGACGTGAACGCCAACCGGGTATTGCTCGCCTTCCTCGATGCCAACCAGTGGCACGAAGACATGCCGCGGCTCACCCGCGGCGCGCTCGGCCGGCAGCATCGCGGCCGCTGGAACACCACGGTGGCCAATGCTTGGGGCGTCCTGGCGATGGAGAAGTTCTCTGCAAAGTTCGAGTCGGAATCGGTCACAGGGCAGACCCAGGCGCGGCTCAACGAACAGCAGGGCACGCTTGACTGGGGCAAACAGGCGCAGGGCGGCGTGCTGGAGTTCAAGTGGCCGCCGGCGCAGGCGGCGCTGTCGGTCAGCCAGTCCGGTACCGGCAAGCCGTGGGTTACTGTGCAGAGCCGTGCGGCGATTCCGTTGAAAGCGGCGCTGTCGAGCGGGTTCAGAGTCGTGAAGACCGTCACGCCGGTGGAGACCAAGGTACCTGGAGAGCTGCGGCGCGGCGACGTGGTGAGGGTGCGGCTGGAACTGGAAGCGCAGTCCGACATGACCTGGGTGGTGGTGGATGACCCGGTGCCGGCCGGTTCGGCGATACTCGGTACCGGCCTTGCGAAGGACTCGCAGATCCTGTCCTCCGGCGAGCGGCAGCGCGGCTTCGTCTGGCCGGCGTTCGAGGAGCGGACTTTCGATGCTTTCCGCGCTTACTACCGCTTCGTCCCGAAGGGCTCGTGGGTGGTCGAGTACACCTTGCGGTTGAACAACGCCGGCCGCTTCGAACTCCCGCCTACGCGAGTCGAGGCGATGTACGCGCCGGAGATGTTCGGCGAACTTCCCAATGCCGCTGTTACTGTAAACCAATAAACCTTGAACCACGGAGTACGCAGAGAACACGGAGAGAAGCGAAATCAGATGTTTCGTTTCCAGACCATGCAGAAAACCGCAAATATCGCGAATGTCATTTTCCGGAGAGCTCTTTTTATCCTTGTGATTTTTTTCTCCGCGTTCTCTGTGCGCTCTGTGGTGAAAGGTCTTGCTTTTCTTTGGTTCGTGCTGATGGCGCAGGCGGCATCGGCGTTGCCGTCGTTCGACGAAGTCCGCAATGGATTTCATTCCACCGAAGGTACGCTGCTCGACCGCCACGGGGTGCTGATCCATGAGCTGCGGGTGATCGAGCACGGCCGACGTCTGGAGTGGACCAGGCTTGCGGAAATTTCCCCCGCGGCGCTGGCCACCATAATTCGCGCCGAGGACAAGCGCTTCTACCGGCACAGCGGCGTGGACTGGCTGGCTCTGTCGGACGCCGCACTCGATACGCTGCTGTTCTCGCAGCCGCGCGGCGCCTCGACCATTTCCATGCAGGTCGCCGCGCACCTGGACGCTGCGTTGCGCCCAAGCGGACAGAAGCGCACGGTGTCGCAGAAGTGGGAGCAGATCAAGGCGGCAAAGGAACTGGAAAAGGCCTGGAGCAAAAGCCAGATCCTCGAGGCTTATCTGAATCTCTCGACCTTCCGCGGCGAATTGCAGGGGATCGCGGCAGCATCGCGGGGGCTGTTCGGCAAAAGCCCCGACGGGCTCGACGAGCGCGAGTCGCTGCTGCTCGCCGTACTGTTGCGCGGACCGAACAGCAATCCGGAAACGGCGGAGAAACGTGCCTGCGCGCTGGCCGGCAGCATGAAGCTCGGCCTCGCCTGC
>DASYUW010000272.1:0-7105 GCA_036000845.1 Burkholderiales bacterium | reverse complement strand
CGTTTTGCAGCGCATGTCGCTGTCGGTGAAGGCGGTCACTGAGATGGATTATCTGGTGAACGTTGAAAAGATGTCGCCGCGCGATGCGGCGCGCGCCTGGATCGGGGCGCATCCGGACACGGTGACCTATTGGCTCGAATCCGATCCGGATGAATGAGCCGGCCGCGTCGGCTCAGATCACGCCGGCCGCGCGCAATTTCCCGATCGCCGCATCGGCGTAGCCGGCTTCGCGGAGTATCTGATCGCTGTGTTCGCCGGGGGCTGGCGCAGGGCGCTCTACCGAAAACTCGTACTCGCTCATTTTCAGAGGCGGGGCCAGCTGCGGGATTCCGCCGTCACGAACGACCATCCCGCGCGCCCTGATCTGCGGATCTTGGAGGCTCTCTTCGAGCGCGAGCACAGGGGTCACGCAACAGTCCTCACCGCGGAATTTTTCCACCCAGTGGGCCTGGGACCGGTCGGCGAAGGTTCTGCTCAATTCTTCCTTGCCCCACTGCGGATCCTTGTCGCGGACTTCCCAATGGCAGGCCTTGAGGTCGGGCCGCGCCAGCACGTCGCAGACACGATCCCAGAATTTCCTCTCCAGCGCGCCGACCGCCATGTACTTGCCGTCGGAAGTGCGATAGACCGCGTAGCAAGGTTCACGGCCGGAGAGAAAGTCCTCGCCTCGGGGACGAACGTGCCCGGTGGAAGCCACGGCAGCGAGCGCCTGCAAGTTGTGCGAAAGCACGCCCTCGGTCATGGCCACGTCGACGTGCCGTCCCAGACCGCTGCGTTGGGCGTCCACCAACGCCGCAAGAATGCCCATGGCCGGCACCACCGCCCCGCCGAGGATGTCCGCGACCTGGAGATTCGGTATCACCGGATCGCCGCCGGCCGGACCTACCTGATCGATGAACCCGGCGTAGCCGCAGTAATTCACGTCGTGCCCAGCCAGGTCGCGGTAAGGGCCCGTCTGTCCGTACCCGGAAATCGCGCAATAGACGATGCGCGGATTGACTTCGTTGCATGCTGCATAACCGATGCCGAGTCGGTCCACGACACCCGGGCGAAAACTCTCCACCACGATGTCCGCGTCGCGTGCCAGATGCAGGAACACCTGGACGCCTTCCGGATTTTTCAAGTCGAGGCGCAACGCGCGCTTGTTGCGGTTGATTGCGAGAAACAGGGGTGCCGTCCGACCGGCCCCGACGCCCATGGTGCGGGCGTAGTCGCCGGCGCCGGTGTCTTCGATCTTGATGACATCGGCGCCGAGATCGGCCAGATGCAGCGTGCACACCGGGCCGGGGAGAAGACGGGTGAGATCGAGAACGCGAATCCCCGCGAGCGGTTTGGCGCGCATCAGCCTGGAGTTTTCTTCGGACCGGTATAGAACTCCGGAAAGCGTTTTGCGATCACCGGGCTGTCGCTCGCCCAGGCGTGACAGGAATCGATCAGCGCCGGCCGTTCTCGTTTGCGCGCGGACTTGCTCCGCTCCGCGCGCGCCGCATACACCGTCTGAAAAGCGGTGGTCGCAATCGGGCCGAGCAATTCCACAAGATGCGTGCAGCCCTTGGTGCCGCCCAGCAGCTCGCGCGTTTTCTGAGTCCAGCCCGGCTTGATGGACAGTCCGATCAGCGCCTTGAAGTTTTCGGTGATGTCGCCGCAGATGCTGTAGGGTCCCCACACCGTGCGCGCCTCGACATCGTGCACCTTGAGGTCGAGATCGAGGGTCAGCCGCAGCCACATCTCGTGCAACGGCTCGCCCGCCTTGATGCCGCCGCGATCGCGATTCGCGAAATCGTAGGTCTTGGTATCCACGAGGTGACCTTCGACGTCCCAGAGACCGTCGTTGCGCTGGTAGCCGAAACATTCGACCTTGCGGTTGTGAAGGAGCGTTCGGGAAGCGGGGGTGCTGAGCGTCATTTCAGTTGGAGGGAGTGGCCCGGGCGCCGCTCGTCAAGGCGCTTGAGCACTTCAAGTTTCTCGGACGTGGAAAAATCGAGCCAGCCGGCGATTTCGTCGAGGGTGCGAAAGCAGCCGCGGCACAGGCCGGTGAACGGATTCATCTGGCAGACATCGACGCAGGGCGACTGGATGTCCTTGCGCTCCGAATTCATGCCGCCGCCTTTTCGCGTTTGGCCGAGAGTGCGCGGCCGGCGCGCGAAACCGTCGGCCGCTTGAGCTGCGCGCAGATGAACTCGGCCGCATCGAGAAGCTTGGCCATGTCCACGCCGGTTTCGATGCCCAGGCCGCCGAACATGTAAAGCACGTCTTCGCTGGCGACGTTACCGGTCGCGCCTTTTGCGTAAGGGCAGCCGCCCAGTCCTGCCACAGAACTGTCGAAAATGGCCACCCCCATTTCCATCACCGCGAGGATGTTGGCGAGCGCCTGTCCATAGGTGTCGTGGAAATGACCGGCGAGCTTCTCGACCGGTATCTTCTTCGCCACCGTTTCGATCATGCGCTGCGCCATGGCCGGCGTGCCGGTGCCGATGGTGTCGCCGAGCGAGATCTCGTAGCAACCCATATCGTAGAGGCGCTGCGACACGGTGGCAACGGCTTGCGGTTTGACCTCGCCTTCGTACGGGCAGCCGAGCACCACCGACATGTAGCCGCGCACGCGCATGCCGTGGTCGAGCGCGCTCCGGCACACCGGTTCGAAGCGCTCGAGCGACTCGGCAATGCTGCAGTTGATGTTGCGTTTCGAGAACGCCTCGGTCGCCGCCCCAAAAATCGCGATTTCTTCGGCCTTGGCGGCAAGCGCACCTTCCAGGCCTTTCATGTTCGGCACCAGCACCGGATAGGCGACTCCGGGCTTGCGGCGGATGCGCGCCATGATTTCCGCGGTATCCGCCATCTGCGGCACCCACTTGGGCGAAACGAAACTGCCCGCTTCGACCGCCGGCAGTCCCGCATCCGACAGACGATCAATCAGCGCGACCTTGACTTCGGCGGGGACGCTGCCGGGCTCGTTCTGCAAGCCGTCGCGCGGACCGACTTCGACCATCCTGACGCATTTCGGGTATTTCATACTTTGGCCGTTTCCTCGAACTCGAGCAGCTGCGCGCCTTCGGCGACCTGCTCGCCAGTCGCAAAGTATATCCGCTTGACCGTCCCGCTCTGTGGCGCCGAGATGGTGTGCTCCATTTTCATCGCCTCGATGATCATCAGTGCCTGGCCCTTCTGTACCGCTTCGCCATCCTTGATCAGCACCTGGATCACGGCTCCGGGCAGCGGCGAAACCAGCCTGCCGGACGGATCCTCTTCCTCGACGGTGGCGGGGGGCTCGAATTCGAGCCGATGGCTGGTGCCGAAGGCAAACACCGTCAACTCGTTGACCCGGCGGACCACCGTGGCACGGGTACGATTGCCGGCGAGATCGGCATCGATCGTCCGGTCGCCGGCGACTTCTCCGGAGGCCAGCATCTTTCCGCCGGGCAGTTCCAGCAGGTAACCCCGGTTTCGATAGTGCGCAACCACTTCCACGCGCTTGGCGGCGTCGAGGAACACGAAGGTGTGATGGTTGTCCTCGTTCAGGCGCCAGCCATCGCGCGCATTCCAGGGTGAGAAAGGGTCCGCTGAGCGCATCGCGGCCTGCGCCGCTGCTCGATCCATTCGCAGCAGTTCGCTCAATACCGCGATCGCCAGGATCGGGTCGGATGCCGGCCCGGTGTCCTGGAACAGCTCGGTGCGATAACGCTCGATCAGGCAGGTATCGAGCAATCCAGGCTCGCGATGCGCGTCGGCGAACGCGCGATGCCCGGTGATGGCGGAAAGAAACGCCAGATTGCTGGTCAGGCCGACGATCTGAAATTCGCCGAGCGCAGCGCGCAAACGGCGCAACGCGGAAGGACGATCCGAATCCCAGGCAATCAGCTTGGCGATCATCGGATCGTAGTGCACGCCGATTTCGTCGCCCGTCTGCACGCCGCTGTCCACGCGCACGTGCGCAGATTCCTCCGGATGGCGCAGGTGCTCGATGCGCCCGGCTGCGGGAAGAAAACCACGCGCGGGGTCTTCCGCGTACACGCGCGCCTCGACCGCGTGGCCCTTGATCGCCAATTGCTCCTGCGCCAGCGGCAGCGGTTCCCCGGAAGCCACCCGCAACTGCCATTCAACCAGATCGAGCCCGGTGATCATCTCGGTCACCGGATGCTCGACCTGCAGCCGGGTGTTCATTTCCATGAAGAAGAAATGGCCGTGTTCGTCGGCGATGAATTCCACCGTTCCGGCATTCACATAGCCGACCGCCCGCGCCGCCGAAACCGCGGCGCCGCCCATTTCGCGGCGGCGTTCAGCCGTCATTCCCGGTGCCGGTGCCTCCTCGAGGATTTTCTGATGGCGGCGCTGCACCGAGCAGTCACGCTCGAACAAGTACACGCAATGCCCCTGCGTGTCCGCGAACACCTGCACCTCGATGTGCCGTGGACGGGCGAGATACTTCTCGATCAGCACCCGGTCGTCGCCGAACGAGGAAACCGCTTCACGCTTCGCCGCAGCGAGCGCGTCGGCAAAGTCGGCCGCCTTCTCGACCACCCGCATGCCCTTGCCGCCGCCGCCCGCGGACGCCTTGATTAGCACCGGGTACCCGGTTCGATCGGCTTCCTTCTTGAGCGTCGCGGCGTCCTGCGCGGCGCCGTGATAGCCGGGCACCAGTGGCACACCGGCCTTTTCCATCAGCGCCTTTGCGGCGCTCTTCGATCCCATCGACTCGATCGCTTCGGCTGGAGGACCTATAAACACCACTCCAGCCTGCCCACAGGCCTTCGCAAACTCCGCGTTCTCGGACAGGAAGCCGTAACCGGGATGGACCGCCTGCGCCCCGCTTTTTTTCGCAGCCCCGAGGATGCGGTCCGCGCGCAAATACGATTCGCGCGGATGCGCCGGCCCGATCAGGCAGGCCTCGTCGCAGCTCGCGACGTGCAGCGCGGTTGCGTCCGCCTCCGAATAAACGGCGACAGTGCGTATGCCGAGCCGTTTTGCGGTGCGCGCGACACGGCAGGCGATCTCGCCCCGGTTGGCTATGAGTATTTTTTCAAACATGAAATTCAGTTAGCCGCCAAGACGCCAAGAGCGCCAAGGAAACACATTCAGGAATCGTGAATCGCAGAGAATTCAGAGGACTTTCCCGCAACCGAATTCCGGATATCTGCAATTCATCGAGGTGTTGTTGCATTTTGAGTAGTCGATTCTCTTGGCGCTCTTGGCGTCTTGGCGGCTCAAGACCTTTTCGTCCAGGCAGGCGGGCGTTTCTCCAGGAAAGCACTCAGGCCTTCGCGCCCTTCCGGACTGACTCGGATCGAAGCGATGCGCCGTGCGGTTTCTTCCATCAGCGCATCGTCCAGCGGATGGCGGGCAACGTCTGCGATCAGTTTCTTTGCCGCTGCCAGCGCGTTCGGTCCACCTTTGAGCAACTGATCAGCGAAATTCTTCACCGTCTCGTCGAGCCGGTCGCCGGTAGTAACTTCGTGCACCAGACCGATGCGCATGGCCTCCTCGGCGCCGAAGCGCTCGGCCGTAAGGAAATAACGCCGCGCCTCGCGCTCGCCGATGGCGGCGATGACGTACGGGCTGATCACCGAAGGGATCAGGCCCAGCCGCACTTCAGACAACGAGAACGACGCTTCAGCGGCAGCCACCGCAATGTCGCAGCACGCGATCAGCCCGACGCCACCGCCAAACGCCGCGCCCTGCACCCGCGCAATCGTCGGTTTGTGCATTGCATGCAGCGTGCGCATCAGCCCGGCCATCGCCACCGCGTCGCGCAGGTTCTCGGCCTCGGAATATTTCGCCATGCGTTGCATCCAGTTGAGGTCCGCGCCCGCGGAGAAGCTCTTGCCGTTGGCGGCGAGCAAGACCACGCGCACTTCCGGCGCCTGGTCGAGGCTGCGCAGTTCCGTGGTCAGCTCCGCGATCAGGTGGTCGTCGAAGGCGTTGTGCACGTCCGGACGGTTCATCCGGACGGTGGCGACGCCCCCCTGAATCTCCGTCTGCAATGCTTGATTCGTCATCGTAAATTTGGACTCGTAACCACCATCAAATCGGACTGCATGCTTGCATGCGATTCCTCATCACATCCTCAGTCCTCGTTCCCTGGGAGATTTTTCTCCCTCTCCCTGGATGGGAGAGGGCCGGGGAGAGGGTGTTCAGTCCGGTGCGAAGCGCTTCGCCACTTCTTCGAGCATCACCTCGGTCGCACCGCCGCCGATGGAGAGCACGCGCGAATCCCGCGCCAGGCGCTCAATGGCGCTCTCGCGCATGTATCCCATGCCGCCATGGAACTGCTGGCAGGTGTAAAGCACTTCGTTCACCAGCTCGCCGGTCAGGGCTTTCAGCATCGACACTTCGCGCACACAGTCGCGCCGCTGCGCCGCCAGCCAACCGCAGTGGTAGAGAAACTGGCGCGCCGCGTGCGTCTTGGCCTCGAGCATCGCCAGGCGCTGGCGGATCACCTGCTGGTCGAACAGCACCCCGCCGAAGGCCTTGCGGCTCTTGACGTACTCGACAGTCAGACGCAACGCCGTCAGCGCGTGGCCGACCGCAATGGCGGCCGCGGCGATGCGCTCGGTCTGGAAATTCTTCATCACCGCGTAGAAGCCGGCATTCTCTTCCCCGAGCAGGTTCGCTGCCGGCAAGCGGCAGTCCTCGAACACCAGTTCCGCGGTGTCCGAGCACAGCCAGCCGGTCTTCTTCAGCGCGCGGCCTACGCGGAACCCCGGCAGGCCCTTCTCGACGATGAACATCGAGATGCCGCGCGACCCCTTGGCTTCAAGGTCGGTGCGCGCCGCGACGAAGTAGATATCCGCATGCACTCCGTTGGTGATGAACATCTTGGCGCCGTTCAGCACCCAGCCGTCGCTGTCCCTGCGGGCGCGCGTGCGGATTGCCGCAACGTCGGATCCGGCGTCGGGCTCGGTGACCGCGACCGCGGTGATGCGCTCTCCGCGGATGATCGCGGACAGGTATTTGTCGAGCTGCGCCTTGGAGCCCGCGTTGACCAGGTGGGGCGAGGCCATGTCGGTGTGTACCAGGACCGTCGCTGCGAAACCGCCGAAGGTTGTCCGCGAAACCGCTTCGGCGAACACCAACGCGGTCAGCGCGTCGGCCTCCGCGCCGCCGTACT
>DASYUW010000271.1:0-18542 GCA_036000845.1 Burkholderiales bacterium | reverse complement strand
TGACCGGTTCGCGCGGCGGAGCGCGATGCAGCACTTTCTCGCCGAACTCATCCGGGATGTGTTCGATCAGCTTGCCGCCCTGGACCACGTTCAGGATCTGGGCGCCGCGGCAGATGCCGAGCGTGGGCATGCCGGAGGCGATCACGCACCGCCCCAGTTCCAGTTCGAGCGCATCGCGCTCCTGATCGATGGCGTAGTTGGTTTCGTGACGCTTGCCGTTGTAGCGGCTCGGGTCGATGTCGCCGCCACCGCTGAGGATGAGGGCATCGACCACGTCGAGAATAGCTTCCCAGCGCGGCTCGCCCGGCGCGATCAGCACCGGTACGCCGCCGGCGCGGCGCACCGCATCGAGATATTCCGCGGGCAGGGTATAACGGTTGTCGGCGCCGCGTCCGTAGGTGGTCAGGCCGATTAGGGGGTTCTGGCGTCGGGGCATGCTGGCGAGGGGCTCTGGACCGATGTTCGTGACATTCTAAACCGGTGTCATGCCCCGTTGCCCGGACTCCGGTTATCCACCATACTGGGCGGCGACAGCATAGGACAGGCGCATCAGGCCGTTGTCATGCAGTCCTCTGCTGCCGCGGCGCCGCCCGGTACTTCAGGCGCCTCCAGAGCGTGCCGCGTTGCTAGACGCGGCAATGTGTCCATCACTGCATTTTCCAGGGGGAAACATGGAAAAGAAAAAAGTGGGGAGCGTCGAGTATCACGAGGCCGGCGCGGACTATTTCGCCAAACGCCAGTTGCGCAAACACGCGCGCGTCTGGTCACTCTGGGCGCTGGGCGTGGGCGCCGTCATCTCGGGTCACTTTTCGGGCTGGAACTTCGGCCTCGGCGCGGGCGGCTTCGGCGGCCTGTTCTTTGCCGGGATCATCATCGGCATCATGTACGTCTGCCTGTGCTATTGCCTGGCGGAAATGTCGCCGGCTCTGCCGCACACCGGCGCGGCCTACTCTTTTGCGCGCAGCGCGATGGGGCCATGGGGCGGCTTCGTCACCGGCCTTGCGGAGAACATCGAGTACATCCTGACGCCTGCGGTCATCGTGTTCTTCATCGGCGCGTATCTCGGCAGCATTTTCGGAACGTCGGCGGCGTTCCAGCCGGTATGGTGGATCGCCATGTACGTCGTCTTCGTCGGCCTGAACGTGCTCGGCGTCGAACTGTCCTTCAGGGTTTCGGTGCTGGTTACCGTGCTCGCGCTCGGGGTGCTGGCCATTTTCTGGGCCAGTGCCATCATCTCCGGACAGTTCGACTTTTCGCGCTGGGCGCTCAACATCGGTTTGGGCGATGAAGGCAAACTGATCGAGCTGGCGGAAGGCGGCGGACCGTTTCTGCCCCTGGGTATCAACGGCATCCTGGCGGCACTGCCGTTTGCGGTGTGGCTGTACCTCGCCATCGAGCAACTGCCGCTGGCGGCCGAAGAGTCGCACGACCCCAAGAAGGATATGCCGAAGGGCCTTATGCTCGGCATCGCCACGCTGGTGTTCTCGGCGTTCATGACCATGTTCCTCAACTCCAGCATTCCGGTGCAGTCGGCTGACGGCAGTGTGCACGGTGCCTTCCATCTCGGCAGTTCCGGCGAGCCGCTGCTCGACGGCTTCCGGGCGCTCTATGGCACCGCGGCTGCGAACATTCTTTCCCTGTGCGCGGTGATCGGCCTGATCGCCAGCTTCCACACCATCATCTATGCCTTCGGCCGGCAGATCTATTCGCTGTCGCGCGCCGGCTATGTGCCGCACTGGCTTTCGGTCACCCACGGCAAGCACAAGGTGCCACATGTGGCGCTGGTCGCCGGAGCGGTGCTCGGTTTTGTGGTGATGATGGCGGTCTACCTGATCAAGGGCGAGGGAGCCGGCGCCTTCATCGGCGCGCAACTGCTCAACATGGCGGTGTTCGGCGCGACGATTTCCTATGCCCTGCAGGCGCTGTCGTTCATCCTGCTGCGGCGTAACCTGCCAAATATCGCACGGCCCTACCGCAGCCCGATGGGCGAGTGGGGTGCCTGGGTTACCATCGTGATCGCGCTGGTGACCCTGTACATGCAGTTCCAGGATCCGGCCTACCGCGGCGGCATGATCGGCGTGGCCATCTGGTACGCGGCCGGCATCGTCTATTTCGCGGCCTACGGCCGCAAGACGCTGGTGTATTCGCCGGAGGAAGATTTCGCGGTCAAGGCGCGTGCCGCAGCCGGCCTCGACAAGGCCTGATTTCGTCGCACTCGGGTTCCGCAACAAGGAGTTTCAGGCCGCCGCCGGCGAGGGACGCCGGCGGCCGTTGTTATTTTCCCGAAACGACAAAAGGACAAAAATCCGCTCCGTCCCGTCCTCGCCAAGCGGCACTCCGCCGGCGCGTCGGCGGGAAGTGCTTCGCGAAGAAACCGCCTTTCAAACGTGCTCTTCTTCTGCGAAGCACCTTGAAGTGGGCTCGCGCACTACTTGTCGCGACGTTCCGAAAGCTCGGCCAAGAGACCGACTGCGGCCACGACAAAGGGCAGAATCAGCAGGAACAGAAACGGGCGGTCCAATTCCGAGAACCACTGGACCCAGAGACCCCAATCGAAAACCTCCGCTACCTGGCCCTTGATTCCTCGGAAGCAGGCGACGGCTACCAGCGTCGGCGGCAAAGCAGCGACGAATAGCCCCAATGCGTTGATCGACTGATCTTCGAAGTGGTCCTTGAGGATCGCAAAGCCTGCAGGGTTGGGCGCATTAGCGATCACCGTTAACCCACCGCCCGCCACCGCTCCCGCCACCAGCGAATACTTGTATTCGTCGGAAACACCCTCCACGAGCGAGCCGAGATATGTGAGGGCAGCATTGTCGGTAATGGCTGTAAGCGCCGCAGCGCCATAGAACAGAGCGGATTCATCGAGACGGGAGAGCACATCCTGGAGCCACCACTGTTGCTGGCCCCCAAGCACTACCAACCCTGCGAGGAAAAACGCAACCATTAGTCCCTCGCGAAGCATAAGGCGGTCATGATGGCGGCGGTAAGCCTCTGCGAGACCGAGGAAGAGCAGGAATAGCCCCATGAATGCCTCGGGGTCGTGGTTTGTGAACACCACTGCAGCGAGAATTCCGAGATGCACAATCACGAACGCGGCGGGTACGCGCGGCTGGGTACTCTGCGCCGGCGGCGCGGCGTGCTCCGACAACTCGCGGCGGAAGAGGTAGGTGAGAACGAGGGCGTTTATGAGAACTGCAAGCGCCGCCTTGGCGCCGAATGTAGAAAGCATGAATCCGGTCGTCCAGTCCCACTTCGCCGCAACCATGAGAACCGGCGGGGCAGCGAAGTGCGTCAACGTGCCGCCCACGGACACGTTGACGAACAGCACACCCAGGGTTCCGTACTTGAGGCGATTGGAGGCCTGGGTGGCGAAGATGCGGTCACGCAGCATCAACGCGGCCAGTGTCATTGCTGCCGGTTCCGTAATGAGCGAACCGAGTAACGGCACGAGGGAGAGGCTAAGGAAGTATCCGGCGATGCCAGGCTGTGCCGGTAGAAGCCGGCCTACGGACCGCACACTGTCGGAAGCGAATTGCATGATGGGCCTGCTCGCAGCGATAACCATGATCACGAAGACGAACATCGGTTCGACGAAGTGCCGGCTGTCCAGGTAAACCGAGGCCGTGCCCCACCCATAGGCGAGCGATATGAAGACGAGCAATACAAAGGCCCAGAAACCAAATACGGTTTCGACTTCCCCCAGCAGATGCCACAGCCCGGAGTGCGCCGTCCGGGTGTGAGCAAGGTGCTCGAAGTAGCGTGTCGAGAACGTGTGCAGGACCGCCAACGCAAACAACGCTGCGCCGACGATTTCTAAGCTTCCGATGTGGCTCGTCATAGAGGGAATGTTAGGACACCCGACTCTTGAGCGTCAGTCGCAAATCCGCGTAAGTAAAAACGCTTACTTGCGTTGCGGAAACGTCCGTCGCAAGATGCAAATTCCGCAATGAGAATCCTCCGATATCTCCGCGACGTGGCCGTTTTTGCGCCCTGCTACATCGCGCTTGATTGGGCTAGCTACATCGATCCGGTTGGCCCCTTCAATATCACGCCCTGGAATCCGCAGCCTGCGCTCGCGATCGTGTGGATGATGATGGGCGGCCTCGTGCACGCCCCGGCAGTTATGGCGACGATCCTATTGGCAGACATTGTCATTCGTCATGCGCCCGGCGGTTATGCGATCACAGTGATGACTGGACTAGTCCTCGCTAGCGGCTACGCAGCTATCGCGTGGGCATTGAAGGCCTTGCTGAGGGATACCGGTTTGCGTTCGACGCGGCAGCTCACCTTCTTCGCCAGCGTCGTGGTCGCAGGGACAGGTGTGGTCGGTGCGGGATTTATCGGGGTACTCCACACGTCGGGCCTATTGGTCGGGACGCCGTTCAGCAGCGCATGGCTTCGCTTCTGGATCGGCGACGCTGTCGGCATCCTGGTGACGGCGCCGCTTCTTTTCGCTGCGGCGGACGGCGCTCGCAGGTCGGCGCTCCTCACCCTCGCTCGCAGACCGGAAGCGCTGCTGCAAACGACTGCTCTTGCAGCGACGGTTTGGTTGATATTTGAGGGATTTGGCACTGATCCGTCGCGCCATTTTTATCTGCTTTTTCTACCCCTCATCTGGATCGCCGTTCGCTTCGGGATGAACGGTGCAATAGTGGCCACCGCCATCGTTCAGCTTGGGGTCGTGCTTGGCATCCACGGAGAGGCAGGGATCCCTTTGCCTGTCGTCGAACTGCAGGCTTTGATGGCTGCGCTCACTTTGACCGGCCTTTTTCTGGGAGTGATGGTGGACGAACGCCAGCGCGCCGAGGAAGGGCTGCGACAGACGCTCCGTCTTGCTGCGGCGGGTGAAATGGCGGGCGCCATTGCGCACGAGGTGAACCAGCCTCTTACGGCCGTAGCGAACTACGGACGATCGGCGCAAATGCTCCTCGAACGGGAGCAGAGCGGGTCAGCGCACATGCAGGAGATCATCGGCAAGATTCTCTCGGAGGCCGATCGCGCTTCCGAAGTCGTCCGTAGACTTCGCGACTTCTTTCGCGCGGGCACCACCCGGCTGGAAGTGGTGGAGGTCGAAGACTTGCTCAGGACCGTGCGCCGCATGGGCGACTCCGCAATCGATACCAAGGGGATTTCCCTCGAGATCGATAATGCGCCAGCCTTGCCGCCGCTCTTTGTCGACCGTTTGCAAATCGAAGTCATTCTGCGAAACCTGCTCGCGAATTCGGTCGAATCATTGATGGCATCTGGACGCCTCGGCGGCCGTATAAGGGTCCTCGTGGAACGTCATGATGACACTCGCGTGCGTATTGTGGTCGCTGACAATGGACCGGGCGTCTCGTCCGCGACTCGCGAGAACCTCTTTGAGCCGTTTGTTTCGGGTAAGCCCACTGGGATGGGGCTTGGCCTTGCTGTGAGCCGCGCAATCGCTGAAGCCCACGGCGGCACGCTTGAAGCAGCCACCGTCGAGCACGGTGAATTTCATCTGATCCTGCCATGCGTTCAGAACGCCTGACCGTATTTGTCATTGACGATGATGCCTCGGTGCGCGATTCCGTTGCCCTCATGCTCGGGCTGGCCGGGTATCGCACCTCGGTCTTCGCTGACGCCGAAGCGTTTCTCGCTGCCTGGAAAGAAGACTGGGCGGGCTGCGCCATAGCGGACGTGAGACTGCCAGGGCAAAGTGGTGTTGAGCTGCAGGATGAATTGAGAAAACGCGGAATAGCTTTGCCATTCGTAATCATTACAGCCCATGGAGACGTGCCGACGGCCCGCGCCGCGTTCCGGGCGCAAGCTGTGGATTTTCTCGAAAAGCCGTTCGATCACGTGCAATTGTGCGCGGCCATCGAGATGGCCTTCGCGCTAGAGGAGCGCCGTATGCAACGGCAAGACAGCCGCCGTGCAGACACGGAAAAGCTGGACCGCCTCACAAGCCGCGAGCGCGAGGTACTGGAGCACGCTGCACGTGGGCTACACGCGAAGGAAATCGCGGTCGCCCTAGGCATAAGCCCCCGTACCGTCGAAGTACACAAGACACGCATAATGGAAAAACTTGATGTGCGAAATGTCGCGGAGTTAGTGCGCTTTGCTATTGCCGCAACACCTCCAGACGGCGACAGCAGATAGGTTTTCGAGCAAGCGACCTATAATTTATTGGACGATGTTGAGCCGCTGCGCCGAATCATGGCGATGGATTTCGAGCCTCTCGATCGTATCCTGCGACTGCCTTGCTGGTCGGGCAAGGTCGATCCGACACTGTTGTTGGGTGGGATCACCAACAAGAACTATCTGGTCGCCGACCGAGGGCAGAAGTTCGTCGTGCGCCTGGGCGAGGACATTCCCATCCACGGCGTGATGCGCTTCAACGAGTTGGCCGCCAGCCGCGCAGCGTTCGCGGCCGGCATCTCGCCCGAGGTCATCTACGCCGAACCCGGGGCCCTTGTGCTGCGCTACATCGAAGGGCGTGCACTGTCCCCCGAGTTGGTGCGCGACGCCGGACTGCTTCCAGGCGTGGTGGATCTGGTCAAGCGTTGCCATGAACAAGTGCCCCACTATCTGCGCGGGCCGGCACTGGTGTTCTGGGTGTTCCAGGTCATTCGCGGCTACGCAACCGAGCTTCAGGCCTGCGCAAGCCCGCATGTCGGATTGCTTCCCCGGCTCATGGAGCGCGCCGAGCGCCTCGAGCGCGAAGTCGTACCGGTGTCCATCGTATTCGGCCACAACGATCTGCTTGCGGCCAACTTCATCGACGACGGCAAGCGGCTGTGGCTGATCGATTGGGACTACGCCGGATTCAACAGTCCGTTGTTCGACCTCGGCGGGCTCGTTTCCAACAGCGATCTCGATGCGGATCAAGCCCGGTTCGTGCTGGAGCGTTACTTCGGCAAAGTGGACCTCGGACTGGAGCGCAGATTCGCGGCGATGAAATGCGCTTCGCTGCTGCGCGAGACGATGTGGAGCATGGTGTCCGAGGCGCACTCGAAAATCCAGTTCGACTACAAGGCTTACACCAGCGACTACCTTGCGCGTTTCGGCCGCGCTTACGACGAGTTCACGAGAGGCGCGCAATGAGTGCGGTGCCCTCCGCTGCGCAGGTCGTCATCATCGGTGGCGGCATTATTGGTTGCAGTACCGCTTACCATCTGGCGCGCGCGGGTTTCAAGGACATCGTCCTGCTTGAGCGTGCCAAACTCACCAGTGGCTCCACGTGGCATGCCGCCGGCCTGGTCGGTCAACTGCGCACGTCTGCGAACGTGACGCAGCTTCTCAAGTACAGCGTCGAGCTGTACGACGAGCTGGAGAAGGAGACCGGCCAGGCGACCGGCTGGAAGCGCAACGGAGGCTTGCGCCTCGCCTGCAATCAGGATCGGCTCACGGAGATCAAGCGCCAGGCGACCACCGCCCACAGCTTCGGGTTGGAGATGCATGTGCTGTCCGCTTCGGAAGCGAAGGCGCTATGGCCGATCATGGACAGCTCCGATGTCGTAGGCGCCGCGTTTCTGCCCACCGACGGCCAGGCCAATCCTTCCGACATTGCGCAGGCGCTCGCCAAGGGCGCGCGCATGCACGGCGTCAAGATCATCGAAGATTGCCCGGTCATCGGAATTCAGATGAACAACGCTCGCGTATCCGCTGTGGCGACATCACATGGTGCGATCCAGACCGAGATCGTCGTCAATTGCGCGGGGCAATGGGCCAGGCAGATCGGGCGACTGGCCGGTGTCAACGTACCGTTGGTCTCGGTGCAGCATCAGTACATCGTGACCGAGCCGATTGCAGGGGTGCCCAAAAACCTGCCGACGCTGCGCGATCCGGACCGGCTGATCTATTTCAAGGAAGAAGTAGGTGGGCTTGTCATGGGAGGCTATGAACCGGACCCGATTCCCTGGGCCGAACAGGGCATTCCCGAGGGTTTCGAGTTCCAGCTACTGGGCGAGAACTGGGACCACTTCGAACAGCACATGACGCAGGCGCTGGCGCGGGTACCCGCACTGCAGAACGCGGGCATCAAGCAGCTCATCAATGGGCCGGAGTCGTTCACGCCGGACGGCAACTTCATCCTCGGCGAGGCGCCCGAAGTGAGGGGCTTCTACGTCGGCGCCGGTTTCAACGCCTTCGGCATCGCATCCGCCGGCGGCGCCGGCCGTGCACTGGCCGAGTGGATTGCCGCCGGTGAGCCGCCCATGGATTTGTG
Source organism: Burkholderiales bacterium (assembly GCA_036000845.1). Classification (GTDB taxonomy): domain Bacteria; phylum Pseudomonadota; class Gammaproteobacteria; order Burkholderiales; family JACQAP01; genus JACQAP01. The sequence goes on along the minus strand of DASYUW010000271.1, from coordinate 10,348 downwards.
GCCGGTGGACATCCGGCGCTTCGGGCGCCACCATCGTTCGGACGACTGGGTGCGCACACGCACAGTGGAGGCCTACGGCAAGCACTACACGATGGCCTGGCCGTTTGAGGAGTATCGCAGCGCCCGTCCATTGCGCCTGTCGCCGCTCTACCAGCGGCTGAAGGAACAGGGCGCGTGCTTTGGCGAAAAGCTCGGCTGGGAGCGGCCCAACTGGTTTGCACCGCCCGGTGTCGAGGCGAAGGATGTATATACCTACGGCCGCCAGAACTGGTTTGTTCACGTCGGTGCAGAGCATCAGACGTGTCGCGAGCGCGTCGCGCTGTTCGATCAGACCAGCTTCGCCAAGTTCCTTCTTATCGGCAGGGACGCCGAACGGGCGTTGCAGTGGATCTGCGCCAACGACGTAGCCAAACCGCCGGGGCGTTTGACCTACACCCAGATGTTGAACGCCCGTGGCGGAATCGAGTGCGACCTCACCGTTGCCCGGCTGTCGCAGAGCGAGTTCTACATCGTAACCGGTACCGGATTCGCCACCCACGACTTCGCCTGGATTCGTCGCAACATCCCGCCGGACTGCGGCGACGCGACGCTGGTCGACGTCACGTCGGCCTGGTGCGTGCTGGCGTTGATGGGTCCGAGAGCGCGCGACGTGCTGGCGAGAGTGACTCACGCGGACCTGTCCAACGCGGCCTTCCCGTTCGGCACATGGCGCGAAATCGACCTTGCGGGCGCGCCGGTGCGCGCGCTTCGGGTGACCTACGTGGGCGAGCTGGGCTGGGAGCTGCACATTCCTGTCGAGTGCGCGCTCGCGGTCTATGAGCGGTTGATGGTAGCCGGTGCGCCGCACGGAATCGCCAACGCCGGCTATCGCGCGATCGAGTCGCTGCGGCTCGAAAAAGGCTACCGGGCCTGGGGAGCCGATATCGGCCCCGACCACACGCCGCTCGAGGCAGGACTTGGTTGGGCCGTCAAGCTGGCGAAGGGGATGCCGTTCCTGGGGCGCGATGCACTGTTGGCGCAGCGGTCGCAGCCGCTCGGGAAGCGGCTGGCTTGCTTCACGGTGGACGACCCTGGCGTTGTGCTGCTCGGACGCGAAACGATCTACCGCAACGGCGAACGCGTGGGATGGCTGTCCAGCGCGGGGTGGGGCTATACCGTGGGCAAGAACATCGGCTTCGGCTACGTGCGCAGCGAGAAAGGTGTGGATGACGCCATGTTGGCCTCCGGCAGTTATGAGCTGGAAGTTGCGACCGGGCGCATTCCCTGCCGGTTGCATCTTGGGGCGTTGTACGATCCTCGAGCGGAAAGAGTGAAAGCCTGAGCGGGGGCGATCGCGGCGACCGTGTCTGCGTCCCGACGCGGCGCGGGTGCCACGGAAATTCTTATCCAGCATGCTAAGCTTTGCGGCGCGCGGAACAGATGCGCGCGGCGACAGCCGTTCAGGTCATGACGCCGCTTTGTCGCGGTATTGCGTGTTCCCATAAACCGGATTTGGATCCGCCCATGAAACCAGAAGACGTAAAAACCGTCGCTGACGCCAAAAAAATCGTCAATGAGCGCAAGCTCACGCATATAAAGGTCGGCGTCTTCGACATTGACGGCATCCTGCGCGGCAAGTACATGTCGCGCGAGAAATTCTTCAGTTCGCTGGACAAGGGATTCGGCTTCTGCGACGTGGTGCTGGGCTGGGACTCGAACGACCAGCTTTACGACAACACCGAATTCACCGGATGGCATACCGGCTATCCGGATGCGCAGGTGCGGATCCTGCCGGACACCTGCCGTGACATCCCCTTCGAACCCGGAATGCTGTTCTTCCTCGCCGAATTCACTGAGGAGGCCAAGGCGCCGTGTCCGCGCGGCGTGCTGAGACGGGTGCTCGACAAGGCGCGCAAAATGGGCTTCGAGGTCTATGCGGGCTTCGAGTACGAATATTTCGTCTTCGACGAAACGCCGGAATCGGTGCGCGCCAAGCATTACCGCGATCTCAAGCCGATGGCGCCGGGATACTTCGGCTACTCGGTAATTCGCAACACGGTGCACTCGGACTATTACCTCGAAACGCTGGACCTGTGCGAGAAAATGCGCTTCCCCCTCGAGGCCCTGCACGAGGAAACCGGCCCCGGCGTACTCGAAGCCGCGATCGCGGTCGATGAAGGCCTCGCCGCCGCCGACAAGGCGGGGCTATTCAAGACCTTCGTCAAGGTGCACGCGCAGCGCCGCGGCCGCATGGCGACTTTCATGGCCAAGTGGAACCCGACCCTGCCGGGCCAGAGCGGTCACATCCACGTTTCGCTCAAGAGCAAGGCGGGCAAGCCGGTGTTCCATGATCCCAAGGGCCCGCTTCTCATGAGCACGTTGATGCAGCATTTCGTCGCCGGCCAGCAGGCGTTGATGCCGGAATTCCTGGGGATGGTGGCGAGTACAGTCAACTCCTATACCCGCATGGTGCCGGGCTACTGGGCGCCGACACACGCGACCTGGGGCGCGGAGAATCGCACCTGCGCATTGCGGGTGATTCCGGGCTCGGAAAAGAGCCAGCGCGTCGAGTACCGGATTGCCGCAGCCGACTGCAATCCCTACCTTGGGCTCGCCGTCGCGGTGGCCTCCGGCCTGTGGGGGATCGAGCACAAGCTGGCATTGGGCAAGCCGATCAGCGGCAACGCCTACGACCAGAAACCGCCGGCCACGGGCGCGCTGCCGACGACGTTGTGGGATGCGGCGCAAAGATTGAGGGCCTCGAAAGCGGCACGCGCCTGTTTCGGCGATGCGTTCGTCGAGCACTTCGCCGCCACCCGCGAATGGGAGGAACGCCAGTTCCGCAAGTCCGTCACCGACTGGGAACTGGATCGCTACTTCGAGATTATTTAGCGGTGAATGAGTGAATGTGTGAATGTGTGAATGAGTGAATGAGTGAAGAGGCAAAGGCGTGAAGCGTAAAAGCGCGAGAAGTGGAGCGCGCAGAGTTCCTCAACTTACAACGCACCCTATACCGATACCCAATCATTTCCGTTTTCCCTTTTAGCGCAATGCTCTCGATCCCGGGCGTTTCACGAACTTACCCTTCACACATTCACTCATTCACCCTTCACGATTTTTGTCACCCGTCACACGTCACCCGTCGCTGATTCGCCCATGACCGACATTCAAAAGACTATCTCCCCCATCGACGGCAGCGTGTATGTCGAGCGGCCCCTTGCCACCGACGCCCGGATCCAGCAGGCCATGGAGCGGGCCAGGCGTGCGCAGACACCGTGGAAGCAGGTTCCGATCTCCGGCCGCGCGGCCATCGTCAACCGCTTCGTCGATGCCTTCGTGGCGCGCAAGGAAAAGATTGCCGAGGAGATCACCCGGCAGATGGGCCGCCCGCTGGCGCAGTCGCCCGGCGAGGTGCGCGGCTTCGAGGAGCGCGCGCGTCACATGGTGTCGATCGCCGCCGAATCGCTGGCCGACATCGACGCGGGTCCGAAACAGGGCTTTCGCCGCTTCATCAGGCGTGAGCCGGTGGGCACGGTGCTGGTGCTGGCGCCGTGGAACTATCCTTACCTGACATCGGTGAATTCGGTGGTGCCGGCGATCATGGCCGGCAACGCGGTGATCCTGAAGCATTCGAACCAGACGCCGCTATGCGCCGAACGTTACGACGAATGCTTCCGCGACGCCGGCCTGCCGGAAGGCGTGTTCCAGTTCGTTCATTGCGGCCATGAGCAGACTTCGAAGATGGTGGAGTCACCCTTGATCGACTTCGTCGCCTTTACGGGGTCGGTCGCCGGCGGCCATGCGGTGCAGAAAGCAGCGGCCGACCGCTTCATCGGCATCGGCCTGGAGCTGGGTGGCAAGGACCCGGCCTACGTGCGCCCCGATGCGAACATGACACATGCGGTCGAAAACCTGGCGGATGGGGCGTTCTTCAACTCCGGCCAGTCGTGCTGCGGTATCGAGCGCATCTACGCTCACGAAAAGATTTATGACGAGTTCGTGGATGGTTTCGTCAAACTCACGCGTCAGTACCGGCTCGGCAACCCGCTCGACGCCAACGTGAACCTTGGGCCGATGGTACGTGCCCGCGCTGCCGAGTTCGCTCGCGGACAAGTCAAAGAGGCGATTGCCCAGGGCGCGAAGTCGCTTGTTGATTCGAAGGAATTTCCCGCCGACAAGGACGGCACGCCGTACATGGCACCGCAGGTGTTGGTGAACGTGAATCACTCGATGCGCCTGATGAATGAGGAGAGCTTCGCGCCGGTGATCGGCATCATGAAAGTGAAGGGCGACGAGGAAGCGATCGCGTTGATGAACGACAGCGACTACGGCCTTACCGCAGCGATCTGGACTTCCGATGCCGACGCGGCGCTGGCCGTCGGCGAGCGTGTCGAAACCGGCACCTGGTTCATGAACCGCTGCGATTACCTCGACCCGGCGCTTGCCTGGACCGGGGTCAAGGATTCCGGCCGCGGCTGCACGCTGTCGAGCGTCGGCTACGAGCAACTGACCCGACCGAAGTCGTTTCATCTACGCTTGAAAACCTGAACCTGCTTGAACCACGGAGGACACGGAGGACACGGAGGAAAAACAAAACGACAAAAAGAGAATTTGCGTGAAAATCGGGGTGACTCTTCGCGAACCTGTGCTGCCAATTTTGCCTCCCATGCTTCATCATTCCCTGAAAGTTTCCGACCCGAACATTTTCTTTGCCCTTGGTTTTCTCCGTGTCCTCCGTGTCCTCCGTGGTTCATTTTTCTTTCATTAGTAGTACTGAAAATCATGATTGACGCAAAAACCCTCACCCGCAACTGGAACTACCCGACCTCGGTGCGCTTCGGCGTCGGACGCATCGCCGAGCTGCCGGCCGTTTGCAGGGAACTCGGGATAAAACGCCCGCTGCTGGTCACCGATCCGGGCCTGCGCAAGCTGCCGATGATCGAGAATGCGCTGGCTTCGTTGCGCAATGCCGGGCTGGGGGACGCCGTTTTTTCCGACATCCGCGCCAATCCGGTCGGCAGGAACGTCGATGACGGCGTTGCCTTCTACAGGGCGGGCAAGTGCGACGGCATCATCGCCTTCGGCGGCGGCAGCGCGCTCGATGTCGGCAAGACCATTGCTCTGATGGTCGGGCAGACGCGGCCGTTGTGGGACTTCGAGGACCGCGAAGACTGGTACACCCGCGTCAATGTCGCCGGCATGGCGCAGACCATTGCCGTCCCCACCACCGCCGGCACCGGCTCCGAAGTTGGCCGTGCCTCGGTGATCCTCGACGAGGCGACGCGCGTCAAGAAAATCATCTTCCATCCGAAGATGCTTCCTGCCGTGGTGATCTCCGATCCGGAATTGACCGTCGGCTTGCCGCCGCGCATCACTGCCGCGACCGGAATGGACGCGCTCGCGCACTGCCTGGAGGCGTATTGCGCGCCCGGATTTCATCCTCTTGCCGACGGTGTCGCGCTGGAGGGCATGCGGCTGGTCAGAGAGTGGTTGCCGATCGCGGTGAAGGATGGCAAGAACGTTTCTGCTCGCGCGCACATGCTGGCGGCGGCGAGCATGGGTGCCACCGCGTTTCAGAAAGGCCTCGGCGCCATTCACTCGCTGAGCCACCCGGTCGGTGCGATATACAACTCGCATCACGGCGAGACCAACGGCGTGGTGATGCCCTACGTGCTGGTGTTCAACCGGCCGGTGATCGAAGAGAGGCTGACGCGGCTGGCGCGTTACCTCGGCTTGGCAAACCCGGGATCCCAGGCGGTGCTCGACTGGGTGCTCGCGCTCAGGAAGGAAATCGGTATTCCCAACACGCTGGCGGATCTGGGAGTCAAGGAGGCTGACCTCGACATGCTGGTGCCGATGGCGGTGGATGATCCTTCCACCGGCGGCAATCCGCGTCCCGCCGGCCACGCCGAGATGCGGCAGATGTTCATCAAAGCCATCCGCGGCGACCTGTCCTGACGGGTCTGTTGCCTGATGTTGCAGTGCGATTCGCCTGGCCTGTGGCGGACGGCGTTCCTTACTCCGCTGAATCTACCTCGCGCCTGATCTGTCAAGCCGTTATTGTTGACGATACAATAAAGGCCGGTAGGAGGGAGCGAGTCCCGTCAAAGCAAAATAAATACTTGCGTAGCGTCGGGACGTATCCTACCGACACCTCACACGTCACAGGGAGAGTAAAAATGAAGAATATTCGGCAGTTTTTCATCGCAAGGCTAGGAGTGGTCTTGGCCGGAGCAGCGATATTGACGGCGGCGCAGGCCGCCGATGTCACCCATGACCGTCTGGTCAACAGCGAGCGCGAGCCGCAGAACTGGCTGAATCACCACGGCAACTACGAGGCCCATCGGTTCTCGGGTCTCGATCAGATCAACAAATCCAACGTCAAGAACCTGAAGGTCGCCTTCACCTGGGCAATGGGCGGTACGCAGGGTGGTGGCAAGGAGATCATCGTGTTTCCGTTCTCCGGGCTGGAGGGTACACCGGTCGCCGAAGACGGCTTTCTGTATCTGACCACCGGATGGGGCGTGGTCACGAAGCTGGACGTGCGGGGCGGCGTGCCGCGTCAGGTCTGGAAGTACGACCCCGCGCCCGATCGCGACTACGCGACGACCGTGGCCTGCTGCGGAATCAACAATCGCGGCGCGGTGCTGACCGGGAACATGGTGATTTCCGTGGTCATCGATGGTCGCGTAGTGGCGTTGAACAAGACCGACGGCACGAAGATCTGGGAAGTGCAGGTGGCGGATCCGGGCAATGCCGAGGTCTTCACCGGCGCACCGTTGATCGTGAAGGACATGGTGGTCACCGGCATGGCCGGCGCCGAGTTCGGCGTGCGCGGCTGGATCGAAGCCCTGGACATCAAGACCGGAAAGCGTCGCTGGAGAACCTACATGATTCCGGGGCCGGGCGAACCTGGTCACGAGACGTGGAAGGACAAACACGATGCCTGGAAGACCGGCGGCGGCACTACCTGGGTCACGGGGTCCTACGATCCGGAGCTGAACCTCATCGTGTGGGGTACCGCCAATCCGGGTCCGGACTGGGACAACGCTTTTCGTCCCGGTGACAACCTCTGGACCGACAGCACGGTCGCGCTCGACGCCGACACAGGCAAGATCAAGTGGGGCTTCCAGCACACACCGAACGATCCGTATGACTACGATTCCATCGCAGAGAACACATTTGTCGATACCAACATCAACGGCAAGTTCGTGCGGGCGACCATCCACTCCAACCGCAACGGCTTCACCTATGCGTTGGACCGCAAGACGGGTGAGTTTCTCTGGGGGACGCAGTTCGTCGCCAAGCTGAACTGGACGCCGGGTCTGGACGCGAAAGGTAAACCGGTCGCGTACAACCCCAAGGTCGACGTTCAGACTTACGCTAAGGGCACGGCGGCGGGACGGGGCAACGCGACCAAGGGGCGCGGTGAAGTGGAAGGCATCCTCGAACCGGGACACATGGGTGGCAAGAACTGGCCTCCGACCAGCTACAGCCCGCAAACCGGCCTGTACTACATCCCGACGATCGAAGGCTGCAACAAGGCGTATGCGGAAGTCACGGTTCCCGGTGCCCACAAGCCGCGCGACCTGTTTCTGGGCGGCGCGCCGTTCACGACGTTCGACGATCCGAACTGCGGGCGCATCACCGGTAGCGTGACGGCGATCGACGTGTCCAACGGCAAAGTCGTCAAGAAGCACTGGACGAAGCATCCGCAGTTGGGTGGTCTGATGTCCACGGCCGGGGGGCTGGTGTTCGCTGGCTACGCGGAGGGCCAGGTGGTGGCGCTCGATGCCAAGACGCTCGAAGAGGTATGGCGCTTCGAGACGGGTTCCGCGATCAACGCGCCGCCTATGTCTTTCATGGCGGACGGCAAGCAATACATCGCAATCGAAGTGGGTCTGGGCGGTGCGTGGCCGCAGTGGTTTGTCAGCGCCACGCCCGAATTGAAGAGCCAGGTTCCCAGCAACATGCTGTACGTGTTCGCGCTCCCGTAATCGGGCGTGCATGAAGCACGGGCTGGCGCTCTGTTGCGCCGGTCCGTGCGCTTCCCGAATCCATTGACGAATCAGCATGGCAAAGATTGAAGCAGGAAAACGCTGGACAGGCGGCGCGAAAGCCCTCGTGCTTGCGGCACTCTCGTTGTGGTGCGTCCTCCCGGACACGGTGGCTCTCGCCGAGGAAGAAGACCGGCCGGTTATCAAGGTTCCGCGCGGCGGCGGACGGGAACTCTTCCAGAACTGCGTGCTCTGCCACAAGTACGACGGCAGGGGCGGACCGAGCGAGGGGGGCTACGGAGCGGATCTGCGTGTGACCAAGCTCACCAAGGAGGAACTGGTGAACGTCATCACAAATGGCCGGATGTCGAAGGGAATGCCGCCGTTCAAAGGCGTCCTCGACGACGAGAAGATCGAGACGCTGGCGACCTTCATCAAGGTAGAACTGAAGCTGAAGCAATAGCGCGAAAGCGGATATCCCTTCACCGCGCACTATTGCGTCGCGGGGAATGCTGTTTGCGGTGAATCGGCCGGCTTAGTTGCCGGCCATTTTCTTTGCTTCCACTAGCTGGTCTGAAGTCATCTTCTCCGCCAGAATCTGGCGCCACCGGACCAGATAATCGGCCCCGCCTGCAATCCCCTCGCTCAGCCATACGTAGGCCTGAACGTAGTCTCGGTGCGCTCCCCATCCCAGTTGAAGATAGACCATCTTCAGCAGCCGCTCCCCGTTCTTGTCTCCTTGGGCCGCGAGCTGGCGTGACAGGGCAAGGGCCTCCGAGAAATCGCCGGACGTGCGGGCGGTATCGTAGGCGTTGCGTCCCCTGACGTAAACCGCTACCCGGTCGTCCTTGTCCGTCTGGCAAGGGGCCAAATCATCCTCCGACGGACAGTGCGTTTCGGCGGCGGTCGCGGGACTGATTCCACTGGCCACGGGCACGACTGCAAGCGCGAAAGAAATCGCGAGAGCGATAATGGAGCGCTCTACAACCGATACATTGATAGCTTGTTCTCGCGGCTCGGGTTGAGACTCGAGCCCGCTGTGGCGCGCCCTTCGCAATGGAAAAAGTGGAAATCGACCAAGACACCGCATAACGCTACCTCCAACGCTAAAGGACTGTGGCGACTGGTACGCCGCAAACTCGGAGTTCGTATTGCATCCGGCCTACTTGGCAGCGGCAGTGTTCCCGGGCAGAAACTTCGCTGCCTTCGCAGTATCGTAATAGAAGCTCACGGATTCGAACTTGCCGCTCGAAGCCAATTCGTAGATGCCGACCATCTCTATCTGGAGGGGTGTGCCGGACGGCTTGTGGACGGCATCCCACACGAACACCACGGCCGCGGAACGGCCGCTGACCAGTATTTTCTTCGTTACGTACTTGGCCTGGAAGTTCTTGAACTCCCACGCGCAATAGTCCTCGAAATCTTTCTTCCCTTGCTGATCCGACACTGGGCTGTGCCGGCGCACGTTATCGGTGAAATATCTCACCCACCCCGCGGGATCGTTTGCCACCATGGCCTGGTTGTATTCGTCGATCGTCTGAACAAGGATGTGCTCTACCTGCATTTCCACGGCTCCGGCCGCGAACGCGGGAGGCGATGGAATTGCCACGAGACAAAGAAAAGCGACGGAAAGGTGGACAACCATTCCAACGAACCTGCTCATGGGCTTCTCCTGTTCATATTGTCCGTTCTACCTCGCGTTGGTCAGTCGGTTTACTGGCGGATGGCAAATTAAACCGTACCACGCCTGTCAGCGAACTATTTGGAAAGACAGACAATGCGGGCAGACTATTCAATTGTGCCCGGCCGGTTTTCATTTGCCCGGCCATTCTAATCTTGCTCAGCTTGGCGGCCAACAAGCCCGCTTCAAGTCACACCGAGATGCGGCAGATGTTCATCAAGGCCATCCGCCGCGACCTGTCCTGATGGGCCTCTCGACGAAAAACACGCTCACCGCAGAGGACGCTGAGGACGCAAAGGAAAGGCAAGAGCAAAGAAGCAAACGAGGGTGAAAAGCTCCAACTGGCGGATGTTGCAACAAAGTTAAAATTGGCGGCTGAGGATTGCGAACAGTTACCCCGCTTTTACCCCCAAGTTGCTTTTCCTCGTTTTTGTTTTTCCTCCGGCGCCGCCGACACGGCGTTGGCATAGCCATCCGGGGCGGGAGGCGGCGCTCCGGCGCACTACCCGCAAACGGCCGACTACGTCGGTAACGTGTCCGTGCACCGCTCTGCGTCCTTGTATGTTTCTTTCGGTTCAGAATAGTAGTACGGCATTGGGATGTACAGGTTTGTGCTGAGGTGACTATGACCGATGCACGGCGCATGTCAGCTCGTTCGCGTCCTGGTGTAGAACACCGTCGCGGAGCATGG
>DASYUW010000270.1:0-19529 GCA_036000845.1 Burkholderiales bacterium | reverse complement strand
CCAGTTGCGTACGTTCCTCCATACTCAGGTCAAGCGATTGTCTCGGGCGGCCAGTTCGCATTGCGCGCTCTCCGTGGGTGGCGATCATACCCATTGGACAGCGCTATGTTAGATAAGTTACATACGGGACACAACACTAGTGGCTGGTGGCTGGAAGATCAGGGACGAGGTTAAAGGTACGAGGTAAAAGTAAGAACGAAGGCAGTTGACACCCGACCAAGGCGCCCCTTGCCTCTCTACTTTCACCTTTGACCTTTTACCTTTCACCTTTGCCATCTCACCTCGTTCTTCGCGACACGCAGCGCTTAGTACTCAGCACCAAGATAAGGCGCACTCCGGCGCGCCTTTTTTGTCGCTCGATTGGGGCTATGATGGCTCGAAAGGATTTCAGGACTCTCTCATGATTCGCCTCGCGGCACTTCTGGCGCTCGGCGCTTTTGCGGCAGGGAACGCCATGTCGGTCGAGCAGGAACTCGGCCGGGATGAAATTGGTGTTTCCGCACCCGCACAGATCACGTATTCGCTGGACGCCAGGCCGAAACCGGAGCGGCTGGATTTCGACTTTCGCGCGGGGGATTCGCACGCCTGGATCAACGACGACGGCGACTTTCAGGTGAGCGGCTGGATCAAGCATACCGGATTGCTGTGCGCCACCTACCGCATGGGCGTGCGATTCGGCGTGGGATCTCCGGGATGCCTGAACGTGGAATGGATCACCGAGCCGCTGTTCGTAACAACCGAAGTGCAGTGCAACGACGCGCGCATCGAGCACACCGGCGGGGACACCGATGCTCAGCTCGGCCAACGGCTCGCCAAGATCACCTGTGGGGAGCGCGTTGTCCGCTGCACCGGCAGCTGCAAGTAGTTCGCGCCCGATCGCTGAAACCTGGTAATTGCATTGCCCGATGTCGCAATCAACACCGCATTCCCACCGCCTCTGCACTGCACCGATGATGGATTGGTCGGACCGGCATTGCCGGTTCTTTTTCCGCCAGCTGTCACCGAATGCGGTGGTTTACACCGAGATGGTGACCACCGGCGCGCTGATCCACGGCGACGTCGAGCGGCACCTGCGCTTCCATCCCGCCGAACATCCGGTGGCGCTACAGCTCGGTGGCAGCGAGCCTGTGGATCTCGCCCGCTGCACGACGCTCGGTCAGACGTACGGCTACGACGAGGTCAATCTGAATTGCGGCTGCCCGTCGGAGCGCGTGCAGCACGGCGCATTCGGTGCCTGTCTGATGGCCGAACCGCAACTGGTGGCCGACTGCGTGAAGGCGATGCAGGATGCCGTGTCCGTCCCGGTCACAGCGAAGCACCGCCTGGGTATCGACTCGATCGAGGACTACGACTTCGTCCGCCGCTTCGTCGAAACGGTTGCCGCCGCGGGCTGCAGCACTTTTTTCATCCACTCCCGGAATGCCATTCTGAAGGGCCTGTCGCCGAAGGACAACCGCGCGGTCCCACCGCTGAAATACGACTACGTCTATCGGCTGAAGCGGGAATTCCCCGAGCTTGGAATCGTCATCAACGGCGGCGTGGAAACGCTGCAGGCGATCGAGCAACACCTCCAGCACGTGGATGGCATCATGCTCGGGCGCGCAGCCTATCACGATCCGTATTTGCTCGCCGCGACGGAGGCAATGCTGTCCGGCGAACCGCCGCCTTCGCGCGCGCAGATCGTGCAAACGATGTTCGAGTACGCTTCCGAAGAAGTTGCGCGCGGCACGTCGTTGCGCGCCATCGTCCGTCACATGCTCGGCCTCTATCATGGTCAACCCAATGCCAGATTGTGGCGGCGCACACTTTCGGATGCCGGAATGCTCGCTGCCAACCGCCCTGAATTGCTGCTGCAGGCAGTGCGCGCGACCGAATGCGCACAGGCTGAGTTTGCCGCGGTGGCGTGAAGCGTCAAAGCATCAGGGCACGACCACCTTCACGTATCGCGGCAGCAGGCTAAAGCGAATCGGCGTCGTGACGTCAAGGCGCGCGGTCGCGCAGTTGGAATAAACTTGCGCCAACGGATACCCCGTGCAACAGACCTCAAGAGGAAGAGCACGCCAATGGAATACGTCAATCTCGGCAAGACCGGCCTGAAGATCTCGCGCATCTGCCTCGGCTGCATGAGCTACGGCTCGTCCAAGTGGCGCGACTGGGTGCTGGATTACGATCAGTCGAAGCCGTTCTTCAAGCGCGCGCTGGATCTCGGCATCAATTTTTTCGACACCGCGGACATGTACTCTGACGGCGAAAGCGAACTCGTGACCGGTCGTGCGCTCAAGGAATTCGGCTCATCCCGGGACAAGCTGGTGATCGCCACCAAGGTATTCAACCCGATGGGCAAGGATCCGAACCAGCGCGGGCTATCGCGCAAGCACATCATGCACGCGATCGACGACAGCCTGCGGCGTCTGGGCATGGAATACGTGGATCTCTACCAGATCCACCGCTTCGACCGCCACACACCGATCGAGGAAACGCTGGAAGCGCTGACCGATGTGGTCAAGGCCGGCAAGGCGCTTTACATCGGCGCCTCTTCCATGTACGCGTGGCAGTTCGCCAAGATGCTTCACAGCGCGGACTCGAACGGCTTCTCGCGCTTCATCTCGATGCAGAACCACTACAACCTGGTGTATCGCGAGGAGGAGCGCGAGATGATCCCGTTCTGCATCGACCAGGGGATCGGCATCATTCCGTGGAGCCCTCTGGCGCGCGGCTTCCTCGCCGGAAACCGCAGCAAGCAGGACTGGGGCGCAACCACTCGCGCCAAGAGCGACGACTTCGCCCACGACATGTACTACCAGGACTCGGACTTCGAAGTTGTGGGCCGGGTCGGCGAAATGGCGAAGAGGCGTGGCGTGCCGAATGCGCAAGTTGCACTGGCGTGGCTGCTGCATCAGCCCGGCGTCACCGCGCCTATCGTGGGCGCGACCAAGATGCAGCACCTTGAGGACGCGGTCGCGGCGCTGGCACTGAAACTGAGCGAGGAAGAACTGAAGACACTGGCCGAGCCCTACAAGCCGCATCCGGTGCTCGGCAACCTTCGCTGAACCACCTCACCCCCCGCCCTCTCCGGCAAACTGGAGAGGGCGCCCGGAGCAAAGAATAAACGGAGATTGCAAAGCCGCTTACCAATATGACTGCAATCCGCTTCGATACCTACTACCGCTACGATGACCTGGTGCGGTTCCTCACCGGTTGGGCCGAGGCGCATCCCGATCTAGTGCGGCTCGAGCCGGTTGGAAAGAGCTACGAGGGGCGCGAGATCTACGTGGTGCGGGTCACCAGCTACAAAACTGGGCTGGACGTGGACAAGCCCGCCTTCTGGGTGGACGGTAACATCCACGCCACCGAACTGGCGGGTTCCGCCGCCTGCCTGCATCTGATCCAGCGCCTGCTTACAGGCTACGGGCGCGATCCCGAGATTACCCGCTGCCTCGACACCCGCGCGTTCTACGTCTGTCCGCGAGTCAATCCGGACGGCGCAGAATGGGCGCTCGCGGACGTACCGAGGCTGATCCGTTCCAGCACCCGGCCCTACCCCTACGACGAGGAACCGGTCGGCGGATTAGTCAGGGAGGACGCGGACGGCGACGGGCGCATCCTGTCTATGCGCATTCCCGACCCCAACGGGCCGTGGAAACTTTGCTCAGAGGACCCGCGCATTCTGGTCCGCCGCGACCCGACAGAGACCAGCGGGCAGTACTACCGTTTGATGCCCGAGGGACGACTCGAAGACTACGACGGCGTCACCATCAGGCTCCAGGCACGCAAGGAGCGGCTGGATCTCAATCGCAACTTTCCTGCGTACTGGCGCACCGAGAACGAACAAGTTGGCGCCGGCCCCTTCCCGACCTCCGAACCTGAGATCGCTGCGATTACCGGCTTCATCGCCCGGCACCCGAATATCACCGGCGCGTGCGCGTTCCACACATACAGCGGCGTGCTGCTGCGCCCGTACTCGCACCTGGCGGATGAACAGATGCCGCCGGAAGATCTGTGGACTTTCCAGAAGATCGGCGCGATGGGCACCGAAATCACTGGCTATCCGCACGCCTCGGCGTATCACGAATTCCGCTATCACCCGAAGGAAGTCATCACCGGCGATTTCGATTCCTGGATGTATGACCACCGGGGCGTGTACGCCTGGACCGTGGAAATCTGGAGCCCGCAGCGCCAGGCCGGCATCGCCAACTACAAATACATCGAGTGGTACCGCGAGCATCCACTCGAAGACGATCTGAAGCTTATGAAATGGAATGACACAGTCCTGAAGGGCAAGGGCTTCGTGGACTGGTATGCGTTCGACCATCCGCAACTCGGGCGGGTCGAGCTCGGCGGATGGAACAGCCTCTACACCTGGACCAATCCGCCGCATCATCTGCTGGAAAAGGAAATCGCGCCGTTTTCGCGCTGGCTGGTGTGGCACGCGCTCATCGCTCCGCGGCTGGAAATTCTCGAGGCCTCCGCCGCGGCGCTCGGCAAGAATGCCTGGCGCGTCAGGCTGGTGGTGCAGAACAGCGGCTGGCTACCCAGCTACGTCACGAGGATGGCGAAACAGAAGAAACTTTCACGCGGTGTGGTGTGCGAAATTGAATTGCCGGAAGGCGCGACGCTGGAAACAGGCAAGTTGCGCGAGGAACTCAACCAGCTCGAAGGCCGCGTCTACAAGCCCGCTGCCGCGAACACCTGGGCGGGGTCGAGCGCGGACGAGACCGACGACAGGCTTAAAGTGGAGTGGGTCGTGCGTGCGCTCAAAGGCGCGACGCTGAAGCTCACCGCGCGGCACGAACGCGCCGGCACGGCGCGCACAGAACTGCGGCTCGACTGAGGCACGGCGGGGCAGCCGGATTGGATCTGGCACCGATTGGACCGGGCACTTGTCTTTACGGAATTCGGGAAAATTTGCCGGCGCACGACGATCCTGCGAACGCCAAGGCATGCGGCGTGGTCCTACTTGATAGAAACCCTTAGCCATTTCCAGGAGATAGTACTTGCCTCCCGAACGGCCTGAAACTGATGCTTTGCGTCCAAAAGACACGGGGTGATCCGCGATGAAGACACTACTTCTTGTTCTAGTGTCCTGCCTTGCGCTCGGCGTTTACGCCGACGAGCAAGCTCCCTCGACCGGCGACCGGGTGAAGTCCGATGCCAAAGGGTTCGGCACCAGTGTCGCGAAAGCGACAAAGGACGTGGGCAAGCAGATCGGCACGGGTACCAAGAGAGCCGTCAGGAGCATCAAGGCAAAAGTAAAAACCGACGTCAAGCGAGGCACGCCCGGGGATGGCAGCGCAAAACGCCAGAACGAAAAGATGGACACCGCAAAAGCGGGCAGGAAGTGATCCTCAGGCGCGCCCAGCGGTCGTTCCCGGTCGGCGGAAACCGCCAATAGAACATCCGCAATTCCGGCCCGATTTCGTTTTGTCCTTGTCAATGAGGCGCTTGAGTAATACAATGGGCCACCGTCGCCAATCCGCACCAACGGTGCAGACGCTGTCGGGTGACGAGCAAGTCCGCGGACTCCCGCCTGAAATTCAGGGGCCACGCGTCCCTGATCATGCGACACCCAACTCAGCCGATTCCGATGTTCTACATCCGGTATGCGGTTTTCCACAGGCCGGCAGCGTTTGCCCCCGTGACGAGTTCGCACTAGAGCACTTCAGGTTTCTTTGGAGGCAAGACATGCAGAAGCAGACTGTTCCCACCGCGCGTTACGTTGAGTTGCTCAACGAGGAAATCAAACGGCACCCTTATTACCAGAAAGGGATGCAGTTTGTCGCGGCGCCCTCTCCCTACACCGCACCCCAACTGCTGGATGTGACGTGGGACAAGGAAAAATGGAGCGAGTACAACTTCGTTTTCGCAGCCGCCCATCGTGTCGTGCGGGCGAGGTACCACGCCAAGTCATAGCAGTTTTTGATCCGCGCGGACGCCTCCCGTCCGCGCGCGCTTCTGCAAGTTCCTGCGCCCCGGTGCGCGCGTCAAGCCGGGACAGATTCCCGACTCTATCCTGCTACATGTCGGCCTGACTTCGCTCTTCGATTGCCCTGTGCCGTGTCCAGGCCACTTCGGCACGCCGCTTTTCCAGCGCAGCTGGCAGGAACTTTAATCCCAGAACTGTAGCGAATCGCTGATCTGCCGGATTGAAACGGGCGATCCATTCATCGAGGATCAGCTCGCCATCGGCGAGCGTCCACTCCATGTGCTCGTAGGGCCTTGGTCCGTCGGTTTCGGTCCCTTGCCGGCGCGCCTTGCCATACCGACCGAGGACGCTGTGGCTGACTTCCCTAAAGTGTTCGGCCGGTAACAGCAGGTTCAGCATCGCCAGATTGCCATCGATGAACTCGAGCTTGAGGATCGCGGGCTTTCCCAGGTAAGTGGTCGAGTGATCGTGGCAGTGGACCAGCGCCGGCACGACCGTGTCGGTTTCGCAGGTGAGCGCATGCCCGTCGTAGTCCTTCGCCTGCTCGATGGTCATGTGGCCGAGCAGGCCCTTGTACTCGAATGGCATCGAGGATTCGGCGGCGGCAAGCTGAATGTCACACACAAACACGACGACCAGTTGGGTCAGCATGAAACCTGTTGGGACGCGCGATGACATGACTGTATTCTTTTCCTTGGTTTCTCTTGAACCTGAAGATTACGTATTTCCGGTTATGCGCGTTTGACTCGCACTCCAAACCGCCGCCATGCCCCGACACTTCCCGCCCTTCACGCAACCGGAGACACAACAAAGTACGCAATGGCGCATTTGCCCGCCTTACTGACTCTTCTGATAAGTCCCCACCAACACCGCCTGCTCGATGACATGCCCCTTCATCGCCTTCTCGACATCGGCCTTGCGCGGTTTGTTCAAGTTCGGAAGAACTTTGTCGAGCACGTAAAGCTTGTGGAAGTAGCGATGGCGCCCGATCGGTGGACACGGGCCACCGTAGCCGGTGCGCTGGAAATCGCTCATGCCATTCAGCGTTCCTTCGGGTAGTTCGTTCGGCGAGACACCTTGCGGCAGACCTGTCGCCGAGGGCGGCATGTTGTAGAGCACCCAATGCACCCAGGTCATCCGCGGCGCCGAGGGATCGGGCGCATCGGGATCATCGACGATGAGCACCAGGCTCTTTGCATTTTCGGGAACCCCGCTCCACGCAAGCGGAGGAGAGACGTCCTTTCCCTGGCAGGTGTGGAGCATGGGGATACTGCCTTCATGCTCGAAGGCGGACGATGTCAGCTTAAGCGTCATGGCTTGTTCCTCCTTCGCATGTCACATCATTTGATCCCGCCCAACCACACCAGCACGTCACCCTTCTCTTTCGCCGTGCATTCACGCTTGAACACCAGCGTGCAGTTCACCCGAAGGAAGTCTTCCACGGTCTGCGGATCGGTCAGGCGCTTCGCGTTCGCCGATGGCGCCAGCGGCGGAATCTTCCGCACTTTCGCCTTTTTTGGATTGGGGTGCTCTTCGTCATTGATGACGTGACAGGCGCGGCACAGGATCTTGCTCTCGTGCGCAATGATCATTTCGCGGGGATCGGGAAGGTGGCACGAGGCACAGGTGACGAAGCCGAGGCCGCGGATGATTCCCTTTTCGTGGTAGAGCTTCTCCCCACGTTCGACCGAGAACCCGTCGAAACCCGGGTCTTCCTGCCTGGCCAATTCCGCATAGTGATCGAGTATCTGTTGCGTCAGTCCGGCATGGAGAACCGCCGGCCAGAGAAAAAGTCCCAGAACCGCAGCGAATCGCTTCATTGCACCCCTCCTCCGAGAGATTATTCGAATCTTCTTGCTATCGGACATGTTGCGGCCGGCTGTCTGGCCATCGGCCGGGGCCGATTGCCTCCCAACATCATATACAAATTCGCCGTTATCTCCAGATCCTCTGCGGCGTATACCGCGGCCTCGAGGTCCCTGCCGGCCACCACCGAGTCGATATCCTGCAACCGGGACTACGAGTTTTATTTTCCTCGCGTCAACACGTACCAAATTGCGCCCAGTCTCTTGCGGAAGTACCGTTCGTTCATTGACGGATCAATCCGGCCAAGGATACGCATCATCAATCTGATCTTGCTGCGCACCACCGGATCCGCATCCGCTATCTGGCGCAGGCGCGGATGGGTCTTCTCGACGAACAGCGCGGCAAACAGTTCCGCGCGATCTTCCCACATCGATTTCATCGAGTAAGTCGTTATCGCACCGGATCGAGGATAGTCCAACGGGTTTGAATAGGGCGCTTCCATCCCCGTATAGCGAAATTCCTTCGGGTTCAGTTCGGCCCAGGCCCGATCCTCGATGCCACGATTCAGACGATCGTCAATGAAATGGAAAAACTCGTGATGAAGTACCCATCGCACGTAGGTCTCATCGAGGGCACCCTGTTGAACGTCATAGACCATTCCGCCAGCGGGTTCCATGGTGCCGGCCGCAAAGGACCGGAGATAGGTCGCAGCTCGCGGATCATCGAACACTTTCAAACCCTTTACGAACGCGACCCATTCCAAATTCACTGCACGCGTAAAAGAGTACGGATACTTCGAAAATTCGTCGATATACAAACGCAGGTAGGTTTCGGTCGATGATGATTCGCCTCGGCCGAGCGGCCGGAAATTGACGCCATCTTGTGAGAATACCGGGAGTGTCCGGGTGGATGGCAGAAGGATGGGAACTCCAACAGTCTTTTCAGCTTCCCGCCAGAGGAGGCTGATGGCATCCGGAGATCCCCCGGCCGCGTCGCCACCTTGAAACACGAGAAGAACGAACGCCACGCCGGCGCTAAACCTGCAAGCCGACACCGGACCAACGGCCGTCGTCATGCTCGCAGTCGCCTTCTTTTCAACCACATCGCAAGACCATTGCGCGTCCAGACCAGTCGCATGCCGACAACTCCTGAACACAACTTCAGGACGGATACTTCCGATGCAGTTCCGCCATCTGTTCGGGAGAGAGAATCTTGAGCCGATTGCCTTTCAACATCAAATACAGCTTCGCCGTTTCCTCGAGCTCCTCCGTAGCGTATACCGCAGCCTCGAGGTCCTTGCCGGCCACCACCGGGCCGTGGTTGGCGAGCAGGATTGCATGATGCTTGCCGGCGACTTCGCGCACCGCGTTGGCGAGCGTCATGTCGCCGGGCGGGTAATAAGGCAACAGCACTAGGTTCCCGATCTTCATCACGTAGTACGCCGTAATCGGCGGAATCGGCTGCTTCGGGTCGGTATCGGAGAGGCAGGACACCGCCACCGAGTGAGTGGAGTGCAGGTGCACGATGGCGCCGGCGGACGGCCGTTGCTCGTACACCGACAGGTGCAGAAAGGCTTCCTTGGTCGGCTTGCCGCCGGAAATCAGACTGCCCTTCGCGTCAACTTTGGAAATGGTCGCCGGGTCGAGCCGTCCCAGGGAGGAGTTGGTCGGTGTCATCAGCCAGCCGTCGTCGTCCACCCGCGCGCTGATGTTGCCGGAGCTTCCGGGCGTGAGTCCGCGATCGAACATGGACTTGCCAAGTATGCAGATCTCTTCCCTGAGTTTCGCTTCGTTCATGTGTTTAGTCTGTTCAAAAGGGCTACTTGAACCACGGAGGACATGGAGGGCACGGAGGAAAGGCAAGCGCTAAGGAAAACAATCGGGTAGATGTCTTTCATTGGCTGACGATTTGTCACAGTGAAAATTAGCCAAATGGGTTCGCGGACAGTCACCCCGCATTCTGATCCCAAGCCGCTCTTCCTCGTTTCTGCTTTCCCTCCGTGTTCTCCGTGTCCTCCGTGGTTCAGTTTTTCCTGAATCAAGGCTGCACCTTGAAGGCTTTGGTGAAGAAATCCGCAGTGCCGAAGTTGCCGGACTTCAACGCCAGCGCCAACGCCGGTTCGCCGATCGAGAACGTCCAGGGCACCCCGGGGTCGATCTCCGGGCCGATCGCGAGGCCCTCGACACCGAGCGCGCCGACTACTGCGCCGGAAGTCTCGCCACCGGCAACCACCAGCCTCCGCACACCACCCGCCACCAGCCCCCTGGCGATCTTGCCCAGGGTTTCTTCAACCAGCGCGCCGGCATGCTCGCGGCCGAGGCGTTCCTGCACAGCCTTCACCTGCTCGGGAGTGGAGGTCGAATAGATCAGGACTGGTTTTTCGGAAAACCGGCTCGCGGCCCAGTTGAGCGCTTCCTGTGCGAGATCGCGGCCGGAAGCAATCGCCATCGGCTCGAGTTCGAAGAACTCATGATCCTGCTTCATCAGCGCGACCTGGCCTTGGGTCGCGACCGAGCAGGATCCCGCAAGGACGGCGGTGGGGCCGGTGACTTTCGGCAACTGGGAGTGCTGGCCGCTTTTCATCAGACCCCTGCGAACGAAGTTCGCGGGCAGTCCCATCGCCATTCCGGAGCCACCGGTGACGAGCTTCAGATCGGCGCAGGCCTCGCCCAGCGTTACCAGATGTTCGTCGGTGATCGAGTCGAGGATCGCATGGCGGATGCCCTGCCTGCGGAGCTTTTCAAAGGCGTCACGGATTGCCTCGACCCCTTTCACGATGGTCGCGTACGGCACCAATCCGACCTTGTGCTCGGTCTGTCGCTGCAGCACCCGGACCAGCGACGGATCGGTCATCGGGGTGAGCGGATGGTGGCGCATTCCGGATTCGGATAAAAGTTCGTCGCCGACGAACAGATACCCCTTGTAGACGGTGCGCTGGTTGGTCGGAAACGCCGGGTTGAACACGGTGAAGTCCGCGCCGATCGAATCCAGCATCGCGTCGGCGACCGGGCCGACGTTGCCCCTGTCGGTGGAATCGAAGGTCGAACAGTATTTGAAGTAGAACTGCTTCGCACCTTGCTGCCGCAACCAGTCGAGAGCGGCGAGCGACATGGTGACCGCCTCGTTGGCAGGATTGCTGCGCGACTTGAGCGCCACGATGATGCAGTCCACGGAAGGGACTTTCAGTCCCGGACGCGGTATGCCCAACAGTTGCACGGTACGCATGTGCGCCTTGACCAGCGTGTTGGCCAGATCGGTCGCACCGGTGAAGTCGTCGGCGACGCAGCCAAGCAGGATGCTCATGGCGCGGCTCCCGGGGAAATGAATTCGAACACGGGGACTTCCTCCCTGACATTATGGTTGTATTTGGGCATAATGGTACCGAAACCCGGGGCCGATGGCCCGGAGTCTTCAGACCAATGACCAAGTCATCGGAATAGACCACATCTATATCGCCGTGAGCGACCCCGGTCATTCAGAAGCGTACTATGACAAGGCGATGGCCGTTCTCGGCTTCGGGAAAACCACCTTCACGATCGGCGGCGGTCCGCACGTTCAATACTTCAACCGGCACTTCGGCTTTGTGCTGCGGCCGGCCAGAAGCCGGATTCCTCATGACCCGTACGCCCCGGGACTGCATCACTTCTGTCTGCGCGTAGCCGGGAAGGCCGAGGTCGAAGGCGCGGCGGCGAAATTGCAAGCCGCGGGCATCGATGCGTCGGAACCGAAGCTGTACCCGGAATACGCGGCGGATTACTACGCGACATTCTTCAGCGACCCGGAAGCCTTGCGGCTGGAAGTAACCAACTATCGCGCCGAGCGCCGCCATCGCCACGACCACTGGGACAAGACATAGCGCTGTGTGCTATGTGCTGAGTGCTGCGACAGGAAGTTTGAAGCCCTAGTCTTTTCCCCTTGAACACTCCTGTAAGCAGGAAGTCTTTCGCGATTGATCGAAGGCCGGTTTTCTCTCAGCACACAGCACTCAGCACTGTATTTACATCGTCGCTCTCCAGTGCGGGGGATAGGTCTTGTCGAAGTACGGCAGCGCTTCGATGCGCTTCATCCATGCGCCGAGTTTTGGTCCGATCGCGCTGCGCACGTCGAGATCCGGTTTCTTCTTCTCCATACGCAGACACAGTGCGATCATGGGATAGAGCGTGATGTCCGCAGCGGAAAGTTCGCCGGCCAGATAATCGCCGGACAGGTAACCCTCGAAAATTCCGAGCTCCGTGCCCAAGGCCTTGCGCGCGGAGGCGATTTCGCCGGCATCCCACTTGTCCAGCGGCGTGAACAGCACCTGGTCCACCAGCCGTTCCTGCGCGTGTGCAAAGTACTCGTCTGCTTCACGCACCAGCCGCCGGATCAGCGCGCGCTGTCTGGTATTTCCGGGAATGAGTTTCTTTCCCGAAGCGTACTGCTCGTCCAGGTATTCCACGATGGCGGCCGATTCGTACAGCGCCAGATCATCGTCGGTGATCGCCGGTACCTTGTGGCGCGGGTTAATTTTCAGGAACTCGGGCTTCTTGAGGTCGCCCGCCGAGAACGAGATCGTCTTCAATTCGTAGGCAATCGCTTTGTGTTCGAGCGCAAGCCAGACCCGCCAGGCATAGGGCGAGCCGGAACCGTAGTAGAAGGTCAGTGCCATTGACAACTCCGTGACTGGTGACTGGTGACTGGTGACAAGTCTACGTGGGGTCACCTCGCCCAGGGCCATTAGTTGTGGCCGACGAGTAGAATTTTCTTTTTTTGCGCGCCCGCCAATTCTGTATCGACATGGACCCGATTGTCATCCAAGCAATGGCTAGATGGCCCAATGTACCGGCAGGCTACGGCTGGGTCCAACTCGAGCGGCGCGGCCGGGACTCGTTAGCGACTTGTCGCCCGTTTGCGGGGATGGCCGCCACGCGCCGGTCCACCGCACGTTTCCACGGAGCCGATCGTGGATGAAGCTGTGCTGCGCTCCATCGCCAAGTGGCCTAATGTGCCAGCCGTTTACGGCTGGCTCCAACTCGACCGGCGCGGCAACTGGCTGATCAAGGGCGAGCGCATCGCCAACCCCGGCGTCGTTGCCTTTATCGGCCGCAATTACGCCGCCGACGAACAGGGGCGCTGGTTCTTCCAGAACGGCCCCCAGCGCGTGTTCGTGACGCTGGAATGTGCGCCTTTTGTGATTGCCACCGCCAGCGCCGACGCCAAGTCGCTGATTACGCATACGGGGCAGGAAGTGGAGCGGGTTACCGGAGCGTGGCTGGACGAAACAGGCTCGCTGTTGTTGCGCTGGAGCGGCGGGCCGGGACTGGTCAGCGATCGCGACCTGGCGGGCATCATGGCCTTGTTCACTGACGTTCACGGTAAGCCGGTCGGCGAGGGCACGCTGGCAAGGGCTTTCGATGCCGAAGCCCGACGTCACGCGACCGGGCTGTACTTCGAATATGCCGGCAACCGCGTGCCGGTAGGGCGCATTCAGGCCGGCGAGATACCGCAGAAATTCGGCTTCGATCCGGATCCCCGGCCGAAAGAGGGGGAGCCGGACTGCTAGGCGCAGAAAAACGAGAGGAAAGCTGAAAGGTTAAAGGTGAAAGGTTTGAAACGAAAAGGCCTCGAAAGCAGGCCCGGCATAGCCCGGCATTTACTTTCCACTTTGACTTTTTACCTTTCACCTGCTTCATCCTTGCACCCGCTTCGCGGGAAAGGACTCCTCGACGTTATCGCGGAAATAGCTGACGATCGACGGTGCACTCATCAGCCGCCGGTGCACTTCTGGCGAGACCCCGGTGTACTGATTGATGCGGCCGTCGTTGAACTCCACCTCCAGCACGCGGCCGCGCTCGTCGTACCCGACCGCTCGGATCGAGCTCGAATTCACTTTCTTTCTTTCCATGGGTTCACGCCGACTAACTATAAGCCCATCCGGAATTAAGATATGTGAAAGTGTTCGTTTGTGGAATATATAGGGCGCCGCTAGACTCACTTGCTCAAGTTTCGAACGCTTACCGGAGACCATCGTGGCTGCATTACGACTGGGTGACATTGCCCCCGATTTCACGCAGGAGTCCAGCATGGGGCCGATCCAATTTCACAAGTGGATCGGCAACAACTGGGCCGTCCTGTTCTCCCACCCGAAGGATTTTACCCCGGTGTGCACCACCGAACTCGGCTACACGGCCAAGCTGAAGGCGGAATTCTACAAGCGCGGCGTCAAGGCGATTGCTGTGAGCGTTGACCCGGTGGAGTCCCATATCAAGTGGATCGACGACATCAACGACACGCAGAAAACCAAGGTCAACTTTCCGATCCTGGCGGACGCGGACCGGAAGGTGTCCAACCTCTACGACATGATCCACCCGAATGCCAGCGACACGTTTACGGTGCGCTCGGTTTTCATCATCGACCCGACCAAGAAGGTGCGCGCGACAATCACCTACCCGGCAAGCACCGGGAGGAATTTCGACGAGATCCTGCGGGTAATCGATTCGCTGCAACTCACCGACCGGTACAGCGTCGCCACCCCGGTGAACTGGAAGGACGGCGACGAGGTGGTAATCGTGCCGTCGTTGCAGGATCCGGAAGTAATCAAGGAGAAGTTCCCGAAAGGCTACAAGGCGCTGCGTCCTTACCTGCGCATGATGCCGCAACCCAATCGCTGATCGAGCAGTCAGCTGAGGCCTCGGGCTGGTTTTAGAGACCAGCCCTTTTTTTGCCTAGAAAATATAGACGGTCAGCAACAACAAGCCGTAACCAACCATCAGGATGTAAACGTCGATCTCGTTCAAAATCTGCAGAACCGGGCCGGCGAAAGGTATGCCGCCAAGCGGCACGAAAAAACCGATCACTCCAACAATAAACAGCAGCAGGCAGATGAAGCCTGCGTTTCTGCTTGGTGCTTTCATTGCGTTCCCCTTTCCGTCAGCGGCAGCACAGCCACCGCGGCGGACTGAAATCAAAGAGGCAGCAGATTCGATCCGCTGCCTCGTCTCATGAATTCCCCGACTGGTTTCCCTTCGTCCCGACGGTTCCCGGTTGCCCTTTCCCGGGCCAATTCCCGCCGGGACTTTTACTCGATCTTTGAAGTGCTTAGCGTTTCGCTTTCAGTAGGAATGAAACCACCCTCTCGTCCCACATCGGGACAAGAAGATTTGCGTTAGGAACTTACCCCGCCTCCCGTCTCTTGATCGGCGGAGGTTTGCTTAAAGCTCCAACTCGACCGCGCCCTTGCAGGCCCGGCTATGTGTACTCCAAGTCCAAAGCTCGCGGCTCAGTGTCTGGTATCCATCGCGGATGCAGACTGCCCGCGAGCATCTGGGAAGCTTAGTTAGGCCGGTTACCCGCTACCGGAAACGGCCAGGCCGCCGGTGCAGAAACTGGCTTCGGCGCGGCCGGAGCTGCCATGGCAGCCGGCTTTGCCGCAGGCTTCTTGCGCGCTTTCTTCTTCGCCTTCTTTTTCGCGGGCTTCTTCGCCTTCTTCTTCGCCGGCTTTCTGGCCTTTTTCGCCTTCTTTTTGGCCGGCTTCTTGGCCTTTTTCTTCGCCGCTTTCTTTTTCTTGCCGGAACGGCGCTTCGCTTTTTTGGCGGGTTTTTTCGCCATCTTCTTGGCTGCCGGACGCTTCTTGGCGGCCTTCTTCTTGCCCGTGGACTTCTTCTTGGCGGACTTCTTCGCTGCTTTTCTCTTCGCTGCCATTTCTAATCTCCTAATGAAAGTTAAACAAAGGGCACTACCAGCACTTCGAAGAATGGATCTTCTCGGTGCCAACCGCCAACACCCGGCCGCGCGCCAACTCGGACGCTTGACCGGTCATCGGACAGTTCTGTTGGCCGCGGACGAAGACCTGCAGTTGCAGTGTCCGCAGCGCGATTCGTGTGTGAGAGCGCGACCGGAAAGGAGATAACTGCCAAATCGGCCAGTCGCCGGAAACGAAGGGGAAAGGAAACCTTGGACTGGGGGCTCATTGCCCCCAGCCTGGCGGTTCGCTCTTTGAAGAGGCACCGCGTGTTTCGTAATTGAATAGTGACCTGCTTGTCCGGTTTACCCATTCAGCCCTAACAGGTGCACTGCCGGGCCGTTGAACCGGCCGGCGGCAGCGCGGGTGTCACAGAAATCATTTCGGCCCATGCATCAATCCCAGTTCAGGGCCCCCCGGTCTGGTACTCGATCACACGGGTTTCGAAGAAGCTCTTTTAGTTCCGGCCGCGCGTCGCGCTTAACTTGGCGAGCCAAGTTAGCCTTCACTGAAAGAACTTGGTCGAGGCAGTTCATCCTAGTCCCAATTAAGGGACCCCCCGGTCTGGTACTCGATCACACGGGTTTCGAAGAAGTTCTTTTCCTTCTTGAGATCGATCATCTCCGACATCCACGGGAACGGGTTGGTCGCGCCCGGGAACAGCGGATCGAGGCCGATCTGTTGCGCGCGGCGATTGGCCACGAAGCGCAGGTACTCCTTGAACATCGGCGCGTTCAGGCCCAGCACGCCGCGCGGCATGGTGTCCTCGGCGTAACGGTACTCAAGTTCCACGCCCTTCTGCATCAGGCCGCGGATTTCCTCGCGGAATTCCGGCGTCCACAGGTGCGGGTTTTCCATCTTGATCTGGTTGATCAGATCGATGCCGAAATTGCAGTGCATGGACTCGTCGCGCAGGATGTACTGGTATTGTTCGGCGGCGCCCGTCATCTTGTTTTGCCGCCCCAGCGCCAGGATCTGGGCAAAGCCGACGTAGAAGAACAGGCCCTCCATGATGCAGGCGAACACGATCAGGCTCTTCAGGAGTTGCTGGTCGGCCTCCGGGATGCCGGTCTTGAATTCCGGGTCGGTCAACGTTTCGATGAACGGGATCAGGAACTCGTCCTTGTCCCGGATGCTGGAGACTTCGTGATAGGCGTTGAAGATCTCGCCTTCGTCCAGCCCCAGACTCTCGACGATGTACTGATAAGCGTGGGTGTGGATCGCTTCTTCGAAAGCCTGGCGCAGCAGGTACTGGCGGCATTCCGGGGCGGTGATGTGCCGGTAAGTACCGAGCACGATGTTGTTGGCCGCCAGGCTGTCTGCGGTCACAAAGAAACCGAGGTTGCGCTTGATCACCAGGCGCTCGTCCTCGGTCAGGCCGTTGGGGTCCTTCCAGGTGGCGATGTCCCGGCTCATGTTGATTTCCTGGGGCATCCAATGGTTGGCGCAGCCGGACAGATATTTGTCCCAGGCCCACTTGTACTTGAACGGGACGAGCTGGTTGACGTCGGCCTTGCCGTTGATGACGCGCTTGTCTTCAACGCGCACGCGACGGAACGCAACGCCATCGGACGGATCGGTTTCGACAACGCGTGCCGGCGGAATATTGCCCGCCGGAATGTTGCCAACGACGGGCTGCAAACCAGCGCCGCCGGTGCTCGGAATGTGATTCTCAAATTGCAGCATGCCTGGTTCCTTTATAAATGTTATCGGTGGAAAGTCAAATACTACTTTGATGTTCGGCTGCACATGCAGCCCCTTTTTATCCTTTGATGGCGATGAAAATGACATCGATCGGGTCATCGCTCAAGAAAATCTCAGACTCTGAATTGCGGCTTCGCCGCCACCGCGAACCGCGTGATTTCGTTGCGGCTGCGTAGCAACCAGAACGTCAAACGGCGGCGCGCGGCGAACCGCAGGCGGTAGGCTGGCCTCACTGGCAGGCCTCGCCCGGATTGTGGCTCCGGCTAACGCGATCCGGCGACGCGATGGACAGCGTCGCGCCGGATCGCATGACCCTGCGCCGTAACCAGGAGTGTGAGGCTATTGGCATGCCTCACACTCCGGGTTATCAATTGAACAAAGCTTCGCTTCCTCGTCCACAGTCGCGCCAGCGGCCGGACTTGCGCCCATAACGCCGCCATCCGTGGGAACGGCGTTCAACTGGCCGCCGCGGACGGTGGATTTTTCCGCCGATGTCGCACCCAGCGTGCGCAGGTAGTAGGTGGTTTTAAGCCCTCGCCTCCAGGCCAACTTGTAGGTATCGTCCAGCTTCTTACCGGAAGCGCCCGCCATATAGATATTGAGCGACTGTGCCTGGTCGATCCACTTCTGGCGGCGCGCGCCTGCCTCGACGATCCATGCCGAGTCCACTTCGAACGCCGTGGCGTAGAGGTTACGGACCTCCTGCGGGACGCGGTCGATCTTGGCCAGGCTGCCGTCGAAGTACTTGAGATCGGCGATCATGACTTCGTCCCACGCGTTGAGCTTCTTCAAGTCCCGGACCAGGTACTCGTTGGTGACCGTAAACTCGCCGGACAAGTTCGACTTCACGTACAGGTTCTGGTAGATCGGCTCGATCGAGGCCGATACGCCGACGATATTGGCGATGGTCGCGGTCGGCGCGATCGCCAGACAGTTGGAATTGCGCATGCCGAACTGCTTGATGCGCGCGCGCAGCAGATCCCAGTTCATGCTGGAAGAGGTGTCCACCTCGACATAGCCGCCGCGTTCTTCGGCCAGCAGATTGAGCGAGTCCTGCGGCAGGATGCTCCTGGACCACAGCGACCCCTCATAAGTGGAGTAGCGGCCGCGCTCCTCAGCCAGCTCGGTCGAGGCCCAGTACGCGTAGTAGGCCACTGCCTCCATGGAACGATCGGCGAAGTCCAGCGCCCCCTTGGAAGCGTAAGGCACCCGCATCTCCAGCAGGCAGTCCTGAAAACCCATGATGCCCAGGCCGACCGGGCGATGCTTGAAGTTGGCGTTACGCGCCTTGTTGACCGCGTAGTAGTTGACGTCGATCACGTTGTCTAGCATGCGCATGGCGGTGGACACCGTCTGCTTGAGCTTGTCGTGATCAAGCTTGCCGTCCTTCATGTGCGCGACCAGGTTGATCGAACCCAGGTTGCAGACTGCGATTTCGCTCTCCGACGTGTTAAGCGTGATCTCGGTGCAGAGGTTGGAGCTGTGCACCATGCCGACGTGGCTTTGCGGGCTGCGGATGTTGCAAGGGTCCTTGAAGGTGATCCAGGGATGCCCGGTCTCGAACAGCATGGTCAGCATCTTGCGCCACAGCGTCAATGCCGGGATGCGCTTGAAGAGCTTGAGTTCGCCGGTCTGGGTCTTGCGCTCGTATTCGGTATAAGCCTTCTCGAACTCCCTGCCGACCTTGTCGTGCAGATCAGGCACGTCTGCGGGCGAAAACAGCGTCCAATCGCCGGCTTCCATAACCCGCTTCATGAACAGGTCCGGAATCCAGTTGGCGGTATTCATGTCGTGGGTGCGGCGGCGGTCATCCCCGGTGTTCTTGCGCAGCTCGAGAAACTCTTCGATGTCCAGGTGCCAGGTTTCCAGGTAGGAGCACACCGCCCCTTTGCGTTTGCCGCCCTGGTTTACCGCGACCGCAGTGTCGTTTACCACTTTAAGGAATGGCACCACCCCTTGCGACTTGCCGTTGGTTCCCTTGATATGGGAGCCCAGCGCCCGAACCGGAGTCCAGTCGTTGCCCAGGCCGCCGGCAAACTTCGAAAGCAGCGCGTTTTCCTTGATGGCGTCGTAAATGCCTTCCAGGTCGTCCGATACCGTGGTCAGGTAGCAGCTGGAAAGTTGCGAGCGGTGCGTGCCGGAGTTGAACAGCGTAGGCGTCGAGGACATGAAGTCGAAGCTCGACAGCACGTTGTAGAACTCGATGGCGCGGGCCTCGCGCTCGACTTCGTTGATGGCAAGGCCCATCGCCACGCGCATAAAAAAGGCCTGGGGAAGCTCAATGCGTTGACCGTGCACGTGCAGGAAGTAGCGGTCATAGAGCGTTTGCAGGCCCAAGTAACCGAATTTCAAATCGTGGTTGGCGTCCAGCGCCGC
>DASYUW010000269.1:0-27595 GCA_036000845.1 Burkholderiales bacterium | reverse complement strand
CGGCTGGAAGCCGACTGGATACCCTTCTCCCCCGGGACAACACGCTGCACAGCAGCTGTTGCGGCGCAGGCTAGCCTTTAGCGGGCAGAGCCGATCAAGGTTATGCCGAAGTCACAAGGGCCGGGGATGAGGGATGCAATTATTGAATCGAACAACCACATCGCCACTGCCACATATTCTCACCCTCACCCTGCACCCTCTCCCGGAGGGAGAGGGAAATTTGCTCAGGCGCGCTTCACTCGCCTATCGCACGCTTTCTCTTCGCCTAAAGGCGAGGGGTTTCAACCATCCCCGATGGGGACACTAAACCGCGCCCGCCCGCCGCAGCAACTCCGCGATGGCCTCCGCCATGCGCCGGTAGCCCTTGGCATTAGGATGGATGGGATCGGCCTTGAATTCGTTGTCGAACAGGATGTCCTTGAGGATGCCGCCCTCCAAGGGCAGATCGTTTTCTTTTGAGATGGTCTGGTAGAACGCCGCATTGCCACTGAACAGCGCCGGTTTGGGTACGGCGATCAGCACGACGCCAATACCACGATCCCTGGCCATGCTCACCATTGTCCGCAGATTGGACTCGATGGCCACCGGCTCGACCTTGCGCAACATGTCGTTGCCTCCCATGCAAAGCAACAGGATCTTCGGCTTCACTTCGTCGAGGACTTCCGGCAGGCGCTGCACGCCGTTCGCGGTGACTTCCCCGGGAACGCCGGCACCGACCACGCGGCGGCCAATCAACTGGGCCAGCACCTCCGGGTAACTCTCTTCCGGGTTCGCGCCGGTCCCGTAAGTGATGCTGTCGCCGAAAGCGAGCACGACGTCATCCGCGCCTAGCCGCGGCAGCGGCGGCGGCGCGTCGCTGCAAGCGGCGAGCGCGAGCGCGACAGTTAGGGTTGCCAGCAACCTCCGAAAGCGCATCCTGGTCATGCAACGCGACCGGCCGTTGTCCCACGCGCCTCGTCCCTCGTCCCTCGACCCTGTTTCATTCACCGGCAACGGTGAGTCCCTCGACCAGCACCGAGCCGGTCTGGCGCGAGCCGCGCACTATCACGTCGGTGCCGATTGCGACGATGCTCCGGAACATGTCCTTGAGATTGCCGGCGACCGTGACCTCCTGCACGGGATAGGCTATCTCGCCGTTCTCGATCCAGAATCCGGCCGCGCCGCGCGAGTAATCTCCGGTTACCATGTTGATCCCCTGCCCCAGCATTTCCGTGACCAGAAGACCCGTGCCCATCTTCTTGACCAGCGTGGCGAAATCCTCGCGGGTCGAATCCATCACCAGGTTGTGGTTGCCGCCCGCGTTTCCGGTGGACCTCATTCCCAGCTTGCGTGCCGAATAAGTGCCCAGGAAATAGCCTTGCAACACGCCACCCTTCACGACGTCGCGGGCGCGGGTCGCCACGCCCTCGTCGTCGAACGGGCTGCTGGCAAGGCCTTTCCTCACGTGAGGCAGGTCATGGATGTTCACGATCGGCGAAAACACCTGTTTCCCCAGGCTGTCGAGCAGGAACGAGGACTTCCGGTACAGGCTGCCGCCGCTCACCGCAGCGACGAAATGGCCCAGCAGGCTCGACGCGATCGGCGCTTCGAACAGCACCGGCACGCGCGTGGTGGCGACTTTGCGCGCCCCGACGCGGCGCGCGGCACGCTTTCCCGCGCGGCTGCCGACGTCTGCTGCCGGTTCGAGATCGGCGGCTGCACGCGCGGTCGAGTACCAGTCGTCGCGCTGCATGGTCTCGTCCTTGCCCGCGATCACCGCGCACATGACGCTGTGTCGGGAACTGGGATAGCCCGCCAGAAAGCCGTGGGAATTGCCGTAGGCAAAATGCGACTGCTGGACCGAAACCGTGGCGCCTTCCGAGTTGCTGACCAGGCGATCGGCGGCGAACGCGGCACTCTCGCACGAGCGTGCCAGCTCAATTGCCTGCTCCACCGAAATCGACCACGGGTGATGCAGGTCGAGATCGGGAAATTCGGTGGCGAGCAGGTCAGCATCAGCGAGCCCGGAAAACTCGTCGGAAGCGGTGAGCCGGGCAATCGACAGCGCCGCATCGACCGTGTCGCGCAGCGCCTTGGCAGAAAAGTCGGAGGTGCTGGCGTGGCCGCGCTGCTTGCCGATGTAAACCGAGACGCCCACGCCCTTGTCGCGGTTGTACTCGATGGTTTCGACCTCGCCGCGGCGCACGGTCACGCCCTGCCCGAAACCCTCGCTCACCTCGCTCTCAGCGGCGGTGGCGCCGCGTTCGCGGGCGTATTCGAGGACATCGCTGGCAACCTGCTTGAGCGTGGCGGTTTCGTGGGTGAATTCGGTGCTGGACACGATGATTCCGGAAGTTTGCACAAACAAATGAACGCGGCGTGCCGCCTGCTTGAAAGGCGGCGGCACGCCGCGAATGTAATTTTCGTTATGATACCAGTTGCGACGGCCCAGGCTCCCCGATGGAAGAAGAACTTCAGATCAGCAGGACCCAGCGCAAGCGCGAGATGCAGGCTCTGCAGGACCTCGGCGAAGAGCTGGTCGACTTGGGCACGGACAAGCTGGCCCAGCTCGACCTCCCTACCCGCCTTCTCGACGCGGTACTGGAAGCCAAGCGCATCTCCAAGTTCGGCGCGCTGCGGCGCCAGATGCAGTATCTCGGCCGGCTGATGCGCGATGCCGACGCCGACGCCATCCGCTCGCAACTCGATGTCTGGAAGGGCACCTCGGTCGCGGAAACCGCGCGCCTGCACGCGATCGAGCGCTGGCGCGCCCGTCTGATCGGGGACGAACTGGCGCTGGGCGAACTGCTAGACCAGTTTCCCAATGCCGACGCGCAGCGCCTGCGCACGCTGATCCGCAACGTCAAGCGCGAAGCCGAGGCCAAGAAACCGCCCAGGAGCTTCCGTGAACTTTTTCAGGAACTCCGCAGTACCTTCGATATCTCTAAAACCCGTTAACCACGGAGGACACAGAGGACACGGAGGAAAGGCAAGAGCAAAAGAAATGCTAGGGTTAAGAGCCTTTCATTACTTGATGATCCGTCGCAGCCAAAATTGGCGGCACAGGTTCACAAACAGGCCCCCCTTCCAACCCCCAATTTGCCTTTCCTTGTTTTTGTTTTTCCTCCGTGTCCTCCGTGTCCTCCGTGGTTCAAGATTTTTCTTTATATGAGCGAAAACGAGCAAGTGATCATCGGGCTGGTTTCGATCAGCGACCGGGCATCGAAAGGCGTGTACAAGGACGAGGGTATTCCGGCGCTCGAGGACTGGCTGGGACGCGTCGTGCTCAATCCGCGCCGCATCGTTACGCGGCTGATCCCGGACGAGCGGCCGGTCATCGAAGCCACGCTGAAGGAACTGTGCGACAAGGAAGGCTGCCATCTGGTGCTCACCACCGGCGGCACCGGGCCGGCGCCGCGCGACGTGACGCCCGAGGCAACGCTGGCGGTTGCCGATAAGGTGATGCCGGGGTTCGGCGAGCAGATGCGTCAGATCAGCCTGAGCTTCGTGCCCACCGCTATCCTATCGCGCCAGGTCGGCGTCATCCGCGGGAGCACGCTCATCGTCAACCTGCCGGGTCAGCCGAAATCCATCAAGGAAACGCTGGAAGGCCTGAAAGATGCCGACGGCAAGCAGAAGGTGCACGGCATCTTCGCCGCGGTGCCTTACTGCATCGACCTGATCGGCGGGCCCTACCTCGAGACCGACGAGACGGTGGTCAAGGCCTTCCGTCCCAAGTCCGCCCTCCGCCCCAAGCAAGGAAACGCGTGAGACGCAAAGGACACAAAGGTACGCGAAGGCAACCCGATGAATGATGAAATTCCAAATGACCGAACGCGTACTTCGGGGAAATTCGACGTTGAGACCCCTGACACGTGTGCTCGTTCATGTGTTGCTATCACTTTTTTTGTCTTCCCTTGCGTACCTTTGCGTCCTCTGCGTTGAACGCGTTTTGACCTTATGAGTGAAACACTTCCAGCAATAGAGATCGAGACCAAACCGAAGCCGAGCCATGCGGTTATATGGCTGCACGGCCTGGGCGCGGACGGCAATGACTTCGTGCCGGTGGTGAAGGAGACGAAGCTTCCGCCGCTGGGAATCCGCTTCGTGTTCCCGCACGCGCCGATGCGCCCGGTCACGATCAACGGCGGTTTCGTTATGCGCGCCTGGTACGACATCGCCTACCAGGAACTCGCCTTCAAGGAGGACGAGCGCGGACTGCGTGAATCGCAGAAGCTCATCGAGGACCTGATCGCGCGCGAGAACGCGCGCGGCATTCCTTCCAGCCGCATCGTGCTGGCGGGATTCTCCCAGGGCGGAGTGATTACGCTGCAAGTCGGGCTGCGCCAGCCCAGGCGGCTGGCCGGACTGATGGCGTTGTCGGCCTATCTGCCGATGTCGCCGATGGTCGACGTCGAGCGCAACGCCGCAAACAATACGGTGCCGATTTTCATGGGCCACGGCATCGCCGACAACATCGTCCCGCTGACTCTCGGCACGACGTCTCGCGACACGTTGATCAAGCTGGGATACGACGTGGAATGGCACCAGTACACGATGCCGCACTCGGTCTGCGCCGAGGAACTGGTGGACATCGGCGCCTGGCTCAAGCGCGTCTTGTTGTAATTCGTAAAATCGGAAATCTCACCACCAAGACACAAAGGCACCAAGGAACAAAAGCTAGTTAATGAATTTCTTGGTGTCTTGGTGCCTTGGTGGTTAAGGAAATTGTGATCTGTTGTTCCTGGCAGTGAAGGTTTTCACGCGGAGCGCTGCATGACGCGGAAGCGGGCCATGTCGAAATCATCCCCGCCCTCGAGCAGCTTCTTCGGCACAAGCAGGTAGCTGCGATCGTAGGCCTGCATCTCGTAGGTCTTTTTCTTCGAGAAGACCCCCGGCCTCAACAACAGGCTCATTTCTCCGGTGCCGGTGCTGTCGCTCGTGCTTGAGGGCAGCAGCATGGCGTCCTCCGCGTTTGCGCTGTTGCCGGCGTTGGCGGGCGCAATCTTCACGGCAGTCGCGCCCTTGCTGAACACCTGGATGCCGACGTAACGCTGCTTCAGATCATAGGCTGAAAGCCGGCGCACAATGCCCACGCCCCAGGCCGCGCCGCGCTCGAGTTTCACCCCCAGCAGCGTTCCGACCTTGAGCCAGTCGCCCTTGGTCTGCGGCAGCAGCGCTCCGTAACCGCCCGCGCTTTCGTTCTCCACCGTCCAGGTTTCGGCCGAATTGTCAAACGCCATGTTCTCGGTGTCGCGGGATACGGTGGCGAGGATGTCGTCGAAAGTGTGAATCACGCTGATGCGCGACACCGAGCGGTGCCGTTCTTCACCGCGCGCCGGCGGCACCGGCGCCCAGTAACGCCCCAGATGCCGCAGCACTTCCAGCACCAGTTCCGGCCCGAAAACACCACCGAGATTGACGTTGGACGGCACCACGCCATCGGTTTGCAGAACGATGATCAGTTTCTCCAGCTCCTCCGCAGCCGAGCCGGGGCCGAAGAATCGCATTCCTTCGGTCATCTGCAGACGCGAGACCATGCGCGCCGGCCCCATGCCGGTGGTGAGGTCTATGTAGTAGTGACAGCCCTTTGCGGGCTGGCGACTGAGCACGAAGAATTCGGAAAACTGCGCCACCACCCGCTCGGCCACTTCCAGTTTCATGGGCAGCAGGCTGTCGGTGGAGGAGATCGCGAGCATCAGTCCCTTGAGGAACTCGCGCTGCACCGTCGATGCGCCGAACTTTCCCGGATACACCTCGACCTTGGTCGCGACGAAGCCTTTTTCCTCGGCATGGGCGAAGAGCTTGCCGTACTCCTTCCACAACCTTGGCGCCACCGGCCCATAGCGCAGCAATTGCCATTTGAGCTGCAGCGAGAGCGCCCGCATCGCCCGCGCCACGATCGTCGACAATGGCCCCTTCAGCGCACCCCGCCCGGCGGCGTCGTCCTGGTAGCGCGTCAGCCACAGTTGATAGGCGTCCGCGAGCTGCTTCCAGAAGCTGAACGACGTGTTCCAGATCCGGATCTCCTGGAATTTCTGCAGCCGCGCGCTGCCGGAAAGATAGTCCTGGGAAAGCTTGCGCTGATGATTTTTTGCGGCCTCGTCGATCAAGTCGATGATTTCGAACTGGCGCCCGAGCTTGAGACCTTGCGCGCCCTTGAGCGAATCCAGCCAGTAGCAAAGTTCTTCCAACGACTTGAAGGAATCGTTCGCCGGCAATTCGGCAATGAGTTCGCGCGCGGCCTTGTCCTCCGCCAGTGGATGATCCGACTGCCTCCCCTTGATCCAGTTCAGCATGACCACCTCTACGCGCCTTCGGCGCCTGCGTGAAATCCCACAGGGCAGAATTATAACGCGCTGTTTATCTTGGTCTATTAATTCCTGAATCGGTCAATTGCCGCAGTTGGAGCGCGCTCTTCGGGGGACGAGCGGCGCGATGCCCGCGGCGTGCGTTCACCCCGGCCAGCAGCGCCAGTCCAATGAGGAAGTAGGCTCCGGTAATTAGGATTGCAAGGCGATGATTTCCGGCGGAAATCCAGCTCACCAGCCCATAGGTGATCGGACCCAGGATCGACGACAGTTTGACCGCCAGCCCCCACAGACCGAAGAATTCGGCGCGACGGTCCGGCGGGCTCAGGTAGCCGACCAGCGCGCGCCCCGCGGACTGGCTGGCGCCGAGACAGACGCCGGCGAGGTTTGCCGCCATCCAGAACAACGCCGGGGTGGTCGCCAGCCCGGCCAGCACCACGGTCAGGCACCAGCCGACCAGCGTCAGCGCCAGCGTGCGCACGTGGCCGAGCTTGTCCTGCAACTGTCCGAAGGCGATCGCACCCGCGCTGGCTGTGATGTTGACCACCAGGATCAGCATGATGGTCTGCTGCGTCGAGAATTTCATCGCCTGTTCGGAATAGATCGCGGCGAGCGAGATCACTGCCTGAACGCCGGCCTGATAAAACAGGATGCAGAGCAGGAAGCGCATGAGGTCGCGATAGCGGCTGGCATGCTTGAGCGTTTCCCAGGTGCGCGCAAACGCGCTCGCGTACGCGCCGGTGGGCAGTCGCTGCGGTCGTGCGCGTTCTTTGAGCAGCAGGAAGGTTGGCAGGCACGAGACTGCGAACAGCGCCGCGGTGATCAACATGGTTACCGGAACGAACTCGGCGGAGGACTGTCGCTGCGCCTGCGCCCAGGTGACGTAGGCAAGCGATGCGCCGAGACTGATCAGCCCGCCAATGTAGCCCAGCCCCCAGCCCCAACCCGACACCTTGCCCAGAGAGCGTCCCCTGGCAAGTTCAGGAAGGAATGCCGCGACCAGGTTCTCACCGGTGCCGAAGAAAAAATTCGAGATGATCAACAGCACGATGCCGAGCGCCAGGTCTCCGGGACCGACCAAGGCCAGCGACGCCGTTCCGGCCACGCAGCCGATCGTCGTCACCGCCAGCAGCCGCTTCTTGGCCGCGTGCGCGTCGGCATAGGCGCCAATCAGCGGCGCGCTCACCACGATGAGCGCGTAGGACACCGACAGAGCCGCGGTCCAGGCGAAGGTGGCCCACACCGCCTGCCCCGCCACCACCGCCACGAAGTAGGCATTGAACACCGCGGTGATGACCACCGTGGTGTAACCGGAGTTGGCGAAGTCGAACATCATCCAGCCCCACACTTCGCGGGGCCGGACGTCGTCGATCAGGTTTTTCTTCGAATTGGGGACCGGCAATTTCTCGCGTGCGACGGTTAAGGTCGGAAAGCCCAGCCGAGACTCTAACCGCGGAACGCGCGAAACGCTACTGACTGCCGATGGGCGTGGCCGAGCCGGCGTTCTGCCGCGGCGCTTCCTTCGCAGTTGGCGCCTGCGGCAGGATGCGGCACAGCTTGAGAATCAGGTTGATCTTGATCTCGTCGAAATGCGCCCCCGGGATCAGCGGGCTATTGAACAGCAGCAGCGCCGGAGGCTTCAGGCTCGCCAGCCCGATATGGCTCATTCCATAACGTTCCAGAATGTCCACCAGTTGCTCGAAGATCTCAGCACCGCCGGATTCCTGCGACTCGGCCCGCTCGCGCAGCATGGTAAGGCTCAACACCCGACGTTCGGCGCCGAGATACTGGATGATCGCCGCGGCGTCGTATCGCGCCAGATCCTGCGCCCGCAGCATCACGTTCTCCTGGGTCAGCGGCAGATAGCGCAGCGACTGGACGAAAGTTTCCAGGCTGGTCATCTTGGCGTGCAGCAGCCATTGCAGGAACGACGCCCCCCGGCTTTCCACCGCCACCGCCTTGACCCGGTAGAAAATGGTGAACACCAGCACGAACATGAGTGACAGCGGAAAGAACTCGAAGAATTCGCGCGCCGTGAGATTGTCGGTGATCGCCATGAAGGAAAGCGCCATGAGCGAGGCGCGCAGGAAGATGTTGAGCACCTCGTTGAACACGATGATGCGGGTGTCCACGCGATAGCTCATGCGCACCAGCACATAAACGAAAATCAGCGCTCCGGCGGCGCCCAAACGCCGCGGGATCCAGGTCAGTTCCTCGCGGAAATCGGTAATCACCAGAGGCACGGCAAACATCGCCGACACGAAAATCGCATTGTTCAGGCGGATTTCCAGCGTGGTGAGTTTGGTCTGGTCGGCGCGCCACACCATCCACGCCATAGCGGTGATGATGGAAACCTCGAAACACAGGAAGGCGATTACCAGGGTCTTGCCCGAATGCAGTTGCCCGAGCAGCGCCATGAGGACGAAGAACACCGTACCGCTTGCCGCGTAGATCTTCATCGGCAGGCTGACGTGCCGGCGCACGATGCTCTCGGCGAACAGCACGATCGCCAGCGGTAATACCGCCGTGGGGAAGAAGCGCAGGTAATCGAGCCAGGGGTAGCGGAGCAGCCAGTAGAAGCCGCGCAGCGTCATGAGCGCGAACGTGCAGTAGAGCAGGAGCAGCGTATTGCGCTCGAGCGCGCCGCCGGTGCGGTGATGGTGGACGAAATTGAGGTAGCCCCATACACCCGCCGCGCCCAGCCAGGTGATAATGATATCGCTGTAAACCGCTTCGCTGTACTCCATGTTGCCTCCTCCCGTTCGCCCCGGCTAACGCCGGGGACGCAGGTCACCCCACTGCCGATTGGGCGAGAACCAGTGCCACAGCGGCAGCAGCAGCCTTCCGGCCAGCACGAACATCGCGCGAAACAGCAGGCTCGGCAGCGAATCGCGCGGCACCGTGCGCAACAGATAGTCACAAGCACACGCGAAAGTGATCGCGCCGACCTGCAGGAAGTCATCGCCGCGCCGGTAGTCGAGACGTTCCCGGCACATTTCGTTGACCATGTCGTCGCGATGCCTGGTGGTCTCTTCGTAGGTCTTCTTGAGGCTGTCCGAGCCGCCGGTGTAGGCGTTGCGGATGATGAAACTGTCCTGATCGAACTGCGCCTGCGGCCCCGCCCCGAATGCTTCTCGATGCATCTCCATCACCTGCCGGGCGATGGTCAGGTGCGCGAAGCTCCTGCGGGTCTTGCCGGAGGGCGACGGGTAGACATCGGCGAAGGCCTCAGCGACCTTGCCGACGATCGCCGGTACCTGGGTCACACTGGTGACCCACACCGGGCTCATGCCGCTTCTCAGGAAGATCAGCAGACAGGGCAGTCCGACGACCACCCAGGTGTAACCCTGCGCCTGGAACGTCGGGTCCACCATGATCAGACCGAGGTGCAGGACGTTGACGTTGCGGCCGTGAACTTCGACTTCGAGTAAAGAGTAGGCGTTGAAGGCGATGGGCTTGCGGCTCGCCTGGTCGTAGAGGATCGAAAGGATGGCGTTGTCGAGCCGCCGCTTGTCGCCGCTGAGCACGCCGTAGTCGAGGCCGGAAGGAACGACCGTCTTGACGACCTGACGCATCTCGGCGAGAAGCTGGTCGAGCGCGGCACGCCCCATCCACAGGCCGGGACGCTCGACGATGCGCAGGCGCGCCTCGTCCTTCACCGGGAATTCGAAATCCAGATACTTCCGGCCCAGCTTGTGCAGATGGATCATGGTCCGCCCTCCCCAAGGGGAACGCACTTCCCGCCACGGATTTACCGCTTGTCAGTCCTTCTTCAGGCCGCGCAACAGCAGTTCCACCAGGAGCGAAGAGATGCGGTCCAGGCTGCGCCATTCTATCCACGGGTCCCTGCCCTTCGCGATGTGCAGCGACACCACCCCGTGCATGCCCGACCACAGGCTTTGCACCAGCAATTCCGCGTCGTCGAGTTCCGGGCGCAGCAACCCCTTGCGCATAGCCTCTTCGATCGCCGCCTTGAAGAAGGTGTAGACGTCCTGCGCCGGATCGGCCTGGATCGCGGCGAGATTGGCGTCCTTCATGTCCGAGGACGGCGGAGACATGAACATGAGCCGATAATGATTCGGGTGCTGCACGCCGAAGTCCACGAACACCCGGGCCATCGCCAGGATGCGCGCGATCGGATCGGCGATCTGGGCGCAACGGCGGAACTCCTGCCCGAAGGACTGGAAGTCGTGCGCGACGATCTCCCGGATCAGCGTCTCCTTGTCCGGGAAATGCTGGTAGATCATCGTGGTCGTGTATTCGATGCGCTCGGCGATCTTGCGCATCGTCACGGCCTGGTAGCCGTGCACCGCGAACAGCTCACGCGCAGCGTCGAGCACCCGCTCGCGCATGCGCTGCTTGTCGCGCTCGCGCCGCAGTCTCGATCGCGACTTCCTGGCCACCGGTGCGGAGCCCTGGTCCCCGTCTTCAAGCATCTCGAATCGCTCCTCTATCAATACATAGCATACCGGCTCGCGACCGTGATGACCGCTTGCGGATAATCCGCCGTGCCGGTCAATGCGCCCCTGCCAGCACGAGCAGCGAAATGCCGAAGGCATCGAAGCTCTCGCCGGCGAATGAATAGCGCTGATAGTCCAGCAGATGGAGCCTGACCTTGTCCGAACCGAACACCAGGCCCAGGCCGAGCGCCAGCCCCGTCTCGCCGCTGCGATCGCTTCGGACCACCACTGAGCGTGTGGCGCTGTCGTACTCGGCTATCTTGTAATTGGCGTTGACGATCCCGGCCTTCAGCTGCAGCCATCGCAATGCCTCGTGCCTGGGGCGCGCCGTCAGGTACAAGGCGTTGGAGCGGAAGGCCATGCCCTCCTCGTCGCCCAACCTGCTTTCGGAGGTCCAGCCCGTGTACCACTGCCACTGTGCGCCGAGGCTGAAGCGTTCCGTCTCCTTGAATTCGTATCCGACCTGGATATCCCATCCGCCTTCGAATCCATGCTGATGGCTGACCAGTCCAAAGCCCGCCCCTATGTCCACGCCTTCGGCCAGCGCCGGACCTTGAGCCAGCGCATAGCATAACGAGGCAGCCATCGCGGGTTGGGCGATCCAACTTCCCCGTGCGCGAAGCGCGGAAAACTCCTGCATCGTGTCGAGTACGCGCCAGCACCATGACGTTCCTTTCCTGGTTCCGGTTCCGCTCATGAGTACCATCGCGTTGCTCCCCCGATCACAGATGCGATCGGCCGATTGAATACAGCGCCGGTTTTCGCTGCACCGGCGCGATCGCGCGGCCGGACAACGCACAATAGATGGCGTCGTAAGCGGAACGCGCAATGCGCTTGCGATTTACGCCCGAGAAATCGACGGGCCCGACGATCTCGACGCCGGCCACCAGGGCCGGTACGCCCGCAAGGCGCCAGAAACCGCCGGCGAAACTGCATCCCCTGGGAAAGTCGGCTTCCGGGCACGGCGTGCCGTCGGCGTGCGCCAAGCTCAGCACGACAAAATAAAGCGGAACGCCATCGCTTCCCGGTTCCAGCAGCGCCGAGTTGAAGGGACGAGGTTCCGCCGCGGCGCTGATGGTGGCCTCCGGGAACAGCGCGACCCGCTCGCCGGCATCGAAGGCTTCGTTCATTGCGGCCAGCGTGCGCAGGACATCGTCGCGTTTGCGGCGATCGATGAAAATCGTGCCGGCTTCGGCGAGCAGCCATCGCAGCCACGCGCTATTGCCCAGTTCCGACTTGGCGACGAAGCAGGCCGGCTGGACGGCGGAAATCAGGATCGAATCGATCGAAGAAACGTGATTGGCGACGAGCAACGCCGGCCCCGCGCCGACAGCCGGGCTCCGGTCGCACATCAGCCTGACGCCCAGCGCTCGCAATACCGCGCCTGCCCACCAGCGCGTGAAACGCTCGCGCCGCCGCACCGACGCAAACGCGGTAACCGCCGCCGTGACCAGCGCAAACAGCAGGAACAATGCGGCAATGTGCAGCATGCGCCACGCACGCGCCGGCGCGGGCAACGGACGGTAGGCGAACCCGCCGCCATGGCGGGCGCCGGCTGCCAGTTTCGTCGCCGCGCCGCTCATGCGTCTTCCTCCGTTCCCGCGGTGAGTCGCAGCAGCCGGGGCCCGAGCGTTTCAAGATCCAGGACGGTCGGGAAATCGATGCTGCCGATCGCGGATTCCTGTG
The DNA here is from genome assembly GCA_036000845.1 of Burkholderiales bacterium. Classification (GTDB taxonomy): domain Bacteria; phylum Pseudomonadota; class Gammaproteobacteria; order Burkholderiales; family JACQAP01; genus JACQAP01. The sequence continues at coordinate 15,159 of DASYUW010000269.1, read as the reverse complement.
ATCTCATGGTCTGGCCCTCAGGCAATTCCTTGCGAAAGCATGAAAATCACGTAACCGAGCGACGCGCCGGTGGGGATGTCCATCAGGTAATGCTGCTTTGTGAACAGACAACTCAGCCCGATCAGCACCGGGAACACCAGCGCCAGCTCGCCGACCAATGGATACAGGTGCAACGCCGTCAATGTTGCGACCGAGGTGTGCATGCTGGGAAAACTGTTCGAGCGCATGTCCGCCTTCTGCACCATGGCGAGCAATTTCTCCGACCATGTGCGGCGCAGGTTGCGTTTGCGCCAGTCGCGCGGCGTGGCGACCGGAAACGCCAGGAAGAACAACATCTGTGCAGCCAGCAGCAGCGCGTAACTGGACGCGAGCCGCAGGAATTCGCGCTCCGAGTCCACGATGAAGAACACCGCCACGATCACGGCGTAGTAGAGAATGCTGTAGATCCACACCCATTCCGGCCGGTATGGGATCAGTTCGTCTATCGCCGGACGAAACACCCGCGGCGGCAGCAACGGATAGCGCTGGCACCAGAAGTAGAACTGGTGCCCTGCCACGAACAGCACCACTCCGAGCGCAAAGTAGATGACGTACTCTTCGGAGGTCATGGCCGCCTTTCACGTCAATTGGCCGCGATCAGGGCAGCTCGGTCATATCGACCGCCAGCGAACACGCTCCGTCCTTGCCGAATCCAACGGCGCCGAGAAACTCGTACGTCTCGCGCACGCTGTCGTCGGCGTCCGTCTCGAAGTCCGGCTCGGTCCCGAGCGCATCGAAGCAAGTTTCCTGCGTTGCAATCGGATTTACTGCCATGGTCGTTTCCATCTGTCTCTCCTCCTTGTGTGTGGGACGCAATTGACCGGTTGCGGCTTCAGCCGCGGAACTGCGCGGGAAGCCAGGTAGTCAGTGCCGGCAGATAGGTAATGGCGATGACGCCTATGGCCATGACCAGGAAATACGAGACCACTGCGCGGCACACTTCGGCGACAGGCTTGCCGAAACGATAAGAAGCGAAGAACAGGTTCATGCCCACCGGCGGCGTCAGAAATCCGAGTTCCATGTTGGCCAGGAAGATCACGCCGAGATGCAGCGGGTCGATGCCGAAAGCCAGCCCCACCGGAATCAGCAGAGGCGCCACCACGACGATGGCGGAAAACACGTCCATCAGGCAGCCGACCACCAGCAGGAAGCCGTTGAGCGCCAGCAGGAACACCCAGCGCGATTCGATCGTGCCCGTGGCCCACTCGACCATCCGATCCGGCAACTGCGCGTCCACCAGGTAATTGGTGAAGCCGAGTGCGACTCCGAGTATCAGCAGCACGCCGCCCACCAGCAGCCCGCACTCGGCCACCACCCGCGGAACATCACGCGCGATGTGCAGTTCGCGGCGCACTATCACCGCCACTACGAACGCGTAGGTCGCAGTCAGGGCGGCCGCTTCGACCGGCGTGGCGAAGCCGCCGAACAGTGCGACGAACGCGACTACCGGCAGCATCAGCTCCCACTTCGCGGCGCTGATCGCGCGCCAGGCCTGCACGGCATCGAAGCGCGCGGCCGCGTTTCTGACTTCGTGGCGCGCCGCGTAGGCGGCGAGAATGGCGGCAATAAACAGCGCCGGCAGCAGCGCGGCAAGAAACATTTCCGCCATCGGTACGCGCGCCACGACGGCGTACAGGATCAGCGGCAGGCTCGGGGGTAGCAGCACGCCGAGCGACCCGGCACTGGTGATGATCCCGAGCGCTTTCCCCTCGTCTCGTCGCGTCGCCAGAAGCAACGGCATCAGCAATCCGCCAAGCGCGAGAATGGTCACGCCGGAGGCGCCGGTAAACGCGGTGAACAGCGTGCTGGTCGCGACCACGACGATCACGGAACCGCCGGGCAATCCACCGACCAGTGCCTTGAACACCGCTACCAGCCGCGCCGGTGCGCCGCCCTCCGCAAGGAAATAGCCGGCGAGCGTGAACAGCGGTATCGCGGGCAGTGACGGATTGACGGTGAGCCGATAGAGATCGATCGGGATCGAGGCGATCGGCAGCCCGTCGCTCCAGAACAGGATCAGCGCCGCGCCCGCCAGTGTGGTGAACACCGGCGCGCCAAGGACAGTTGCCACGAGCAGACCGATCAGCGCGGGAAAACGCAACGCTTCCGCGGGCAGCGGCCCGTAAGCGGCCAGCACCGCAGCACACAACGCAACGGCGGCGCACGTGGCACGAATCCGCAATCCGTCTCCCGCATGCAGGATCAGACGTACGGCGATCAGCGCGAATCCCGGCGGCAGAATCGCCTGCACCAGCCACACCGGCAGGCCTTCGATCAGCAGATTGCCGGCGAGCTTTTCCGTGATGACGAACTGCGTGCTCGCCACCGCGAGCAGCGCCGACACCAGGGCGCCGACGCAGCCGCTCAGCGCGCGCGCGACCGGCCGGGTCCAGCCGCGCAGAATCAACGGAAGGCTCGACAGGGAAAGCAGCCGGTTCTCGCGCGCAGCGATTGCCGCGCCCAGTATGCCGGCCACCAGGACCAGGTGCTGCGTCAGCGTCGCCGCGCCGGGAATGCCGACGCGGAAAACCGCGCGCAGCAGGATCTCGGCGACCGGCAGCAGCGCCAATGCCGCCAGCGCCAGCGCCACCAGTAGGTTCTCTCCGGCGACAAGCGCGCCATTCGCATTCATCGCCGGAATTACGCCGGCCGGTTTGGCATCCAGCGTCATCGCGATGCTCATTTGCGCGCCAGCCCGGACGCCCTGAACTCGGCGACCAGGCGCAGGGTTTCGTCAAAGACGTCCGCGGGAACCGTATTTCCGCGGATGGCGGGATACACCGCGTCCGTGAACGCGTGCCACTGCACTTCCAGTTCCGGCGTGAGCGCGGTGACCTTGAGTCCGCGGCGCGTCATGGCTTCGATCGACTCGAGGTCCTCCATGCGCGCACGCCTCCGCAACTCGATCGCCGCGTCCGCGGCTGCACGCCTGAGTTCATCGCGCGCCTCGGCCGACATCGCGTCCCAGGCCGTCCGGGTCACGATGCAGGCGCCGACGATGGGTGCCCACTTGATGTCGAGCATGTGCGGCGCCGGCCCGTTGAATTGGCCGGCCAGTGCAAAGAAGGGCGTGGCCGGCACGGCATCGATCAGGCCGGTCTGCAGGCCGGGCAGAATGTCGGCGGTCTCGATCGCGACCGGCTGGTAGCGCAATCGCTTCATCAGATCGACTTGCTCGGGATCACCGGCCCAGACGAACATCCGCATGTGCTTGAAGTCCTCCGGCCGGGACGCCGGCTTATTGGAGAAGAAGCGCACCCATCCGCCGTCTCCCCAGAACAGAACGACGAACCCCTTGTCGAACAGCCGCTGCTCCAGCATCGGCGCGATGCGGTCGCGTACGTAATCGAGTTCGTCCCAGTTGCGGTAGACCAGCGGCATTTTCTGCAGCACCGAGGCTGTACGGTCGATCTCCAGAAGCCCGATTACCGACAACAGCCCGGCATTGAGTTGGCCGACGCGCATGCGCCGCACCATGTCCGCCTCGCCGCCCTGCGTGCCGTCCGCAAAAATGGTGAAGGTGGCCCCGCCCCCCTGCGCCTTGCGCCACCTCTCTCCCATTTCCTGCAGCGCGCGGTGATAACTCGAGCCCTTCGGCGCCAGCGTGCCGAGGCGGATGCGCACGTCGTCCGCAGCCTGCGCCTGGCGCTGCAACGCCAGCGCGGGAAGCGCGGTTGCAATCCCGGCCGCGAAACACAGGCGCCGGCGTTGCATATCGATGCGGGCGATGTCGTTCATGGCGGCTCCCTCATTCGGCGAAGAGTTGGTCGGTTTGCGCCAGCAGCCAGCGCGCGCGCCGCTGCATCACGGTGTTGGCCAGGCGCCACTCGGGCCGCTGGTCCGGTTTGATCGCGAGCGCCTGATTGAGCAGCGCTTCGAATTCGCGGCGGTCCTGCCTGGGAACGGCAACCGATTCCGCGAGCGATACATAAGGCCCAGCCTGCAAGCCGCGGGTCAGATCCACGGCGCGGGCAAAGTGGCGGCGTGCGCGCGCGGCCGGGTCGCCCGTGCCTCCCTGACGCACCATTTCGTAAGTGACGAGGAAGTTGTGGATTGCCCCGGAGTCGTAGGCCTCGTCGAGCGCAGCTGCGCGATCAATGAGCGCTTCCACCACCGGTACATCGGCGACCAAATCAGGGTCGTGCTTCGACAGCGAGATCAACGCGGCCCACGACACCGCCGTCCAGTACAGCAACGGCACGTCGTCCTTGCGCGCGTTGCGCACCGCGGACTTCGGGTCCAGGCGAAGCTTGCGGCTGAAGTCGGGATGGGCTACATCGAGGCCGCGCAACCCGTAATCGCGGGCGCGGCGATACATTCTTTGGGCGCGGCTGCGTTGCTCCCAGGCAGCCGCCAGGTCATGGTCTTCGAGCCGGTCCGCGTCCTGATGGACGAACGCGTAAGCGTATTGGGTGAAGCCGCTGCTGGTGGCGTAGAGCAGGCCGCGATGGCGCGGACTTTCCGCGAGCAGGCTTTCCATAAGCTTCAGGCTGAACGGAGCAGCATCGCGTATCAGTTCGGGATCGTCGTCGCCCGCAAATGCGGTACCGCTGGAAGCCAGGGCATCGCCGGCTTTGTTGATGGCCAGCTGGCGCACCGAGCAGCCGGGAAGAAGGCCTACGATGAGAACCAGGAGAAGGAGCAGCCGGCTCCAGCCACCGCCGGAAAAGACACACTCCCCGAACCAATTGCTGAGCGACGCCACCATGTCCCCACCCTCCTCTCGAGACCTTGCTATCTTCGTTGCATCAAGTGGTTAACTTATTTTTCTGATCATTGTTCTATGTTGTTACGTCGTTATTATACATAACGTTGTTATGTTGTCAACAAAAAAAGGGGCGCCATCGATCTGCGCACCCACTTTGTTACTCAACTCTATGATTTAACGAGACTCCATTTTCGCCTCTAACCCGACTCCGTCACGCCGGCGATGCGAGCACTAACTGGTCTTGTCGCCCTCGGGCCAGTCCTTGATGTAGTGCTTCAGCAACTTGTTCTCGAAGTTGACCGCGCGCAGCGCCGCTTTCGCCACATCGTGGAACGACAACACCCCGACCAGCGCGCCGTTCTCCATGATCGGCAGGTAGCGGATATGCTGGTCGGTCATGATGCTGCGCATGTGATCCACGCTTTCGTCGGGATTTGCGCAGACCGGCTCCCTGACCATCACCTGCTTGACCCGGACTTCGTGGATATCGCCGCGATGGCGGTTCACGGCGGCGAGCACTTCGCGAAAAGTTAGCAGGCCGGTCATCTTTCCCTTTTCCATGACCAGCAGCGAACCGATGTCGCGCTCGACCATCAGCCCGACCGCCTGCGGCAGAAGCGCATCCGGCCCGATGCTGAAGATCTGACCGCCCTTGATCGTGAGTATGTCCTTTACCAGCATCATGCCTGTCCTCCTCGTCCCGGTCCCTTTGTGACGGAGCCCTTGGCAACGTTAGCAGGCTGTTGAAAAACTCGATGGCCGAACCGATTCTTACTACCAAGACACAAAGGCGCCAAGAAAAACTGACAAAGTTTCCAGGTCCCCAGTTGCATTCCTTGGTGTCTTGGTGCCTTGGTTGTTAATTTTTCGGTTTTTCTCTCCGTACTCCCGGCGTTCTCTAGCAACTTCACCAACCTGTCAGATCACACCGCGGGCTTTCAGCTCAGCGATCTTCGCCGCATCGTAACCGAGTTGGCCGAGCACCTCACCGGTGTGCTCGCCCAGGCCCGGACCGAGCCAGCGCGTGCCTCCCGGCGTCTGTGCCATCTTCGGTACCACTCCGGGCACCTTCATCGACTCGCCGTCCGGGAGCCGCGCCTGTTCGATCATGCCGCGCGCCTGGTAGTGCAGGTCCTTCACGATATCGGCGATGTCGTAGATTTTTCCCGATGGCACCTGCGCGGCGGCGAGCACTTCCAGGACGTGATCGAGGTCGTGCGCTGCGCACCAGTCGCCGATCACCTTGTCGAGTTCCTCGGTGCGCGCCACCCGCCCGTCGTTGCGCGCGAGCGCCGGGGCATTGCCGAGATCCTCGCGCCCGATCGCCGTCATCATGCGCCTGAAGATCGCATCTCCGTTGGCGCCGACGACGACAAACTTGCCGTCGCGGGCGGTATAGGTATTCGAAGGCACGATGCCCGGAAGCGAAGCGCCGCTGCGTTCCCGGACGAAACCGGTCATGTCGTACTCCGGGAGCAGGCTCTCCATGAGGCTGAATACCGCTTCGTACAGGGCCACGTCCACCACCTGCCCGCGGCCGTCGCTGACCTCGCGATGGCGCAACGCCATCAGCGCGCCGATTACGCCGTAGAGCGAGGCGACCGCATCCCCCAGGCTGATGCCCACGCGCACCGGAGCCCGATCCGGATAGCCGGTGACATAGCGCAGGCCGCCCATCGCTTCGCCGATCGCGCCGAAGCCCGCGCGCTCGCGGTATGGGCCGGTCTGCCCGTAACCGGACAGGCGCACCATCACCAGTCCCGGGTTCAACTGCGACAGCGTGTCCCATCCCAGCCCCCATTTCTCCAGCGCGCCCGGGCGGAAGTTCTCGATCACGATGTCGGTCCCGGCGACGAGCTTGCGCACGATCTCCTGACCCTCCGACTCCCTCATGTTGACGGTGACGGACTTCTTGTTGCGCGCCTGCAGGTACCACCACAGCGACGTGCCGTTGTGGAGCTTGCGCCACTGGCGCAACGGATCCCCGCCGTCGGGGGACTCGATCTTGATCACCTGCGCGCCGAATTCGGCGAAAATGCGCGAACAGAACGGTCCGGCGATCAATGTGCCGAGTTCCAGTACCTTGATGTCGGATAGCGGACCCATGAGTCCGATGGGGCGATTCAGTGATTAGGTGATTGAGTGATTAGCAGAAAACGCAGCGCATCCGATGCCGGACACGCTATTATCTGCAAAATTCCGCCGACACGGGAACCGACACGATGAAACGCTTGCATGCACTGCTCATCACCCTGATATCCATGACCCTGCTCAGCGAGGCATCCATGGCCTGTCCAAATGTTCTGAACCACCAGATGAAGAATCTCGACGGCAAGCCGGTGAATCTATGCGATTACGCCGGAAAGGTCGTGCTCGCGGTGAACACCGCCAGCTTCTGCGGCAACACGCCGCAATACAAGGGACTGGAATCGCTTTACCAGAAATACCGGGACAAGGGGCTGATGGTGGTCGGCTTTCCGGCCAACGACTTCGGTTCACAGGAGCCGGGCACCGCGAAGGAGATCAAGGATTTCTGCGAGCTGACCTACGGCGTGAAGTTTCCGCTGATGGAGAAGTCCAGCGTGGTTCCCGGCAAGGCCAATCCGGTGTTCGCGGAACTGACGAAGATGACTGGCGATGCCCCGGAATGGAATTTCCACAAGTACCTGATCGCTCGCGACGGCAAGCGCGCCTTCAGCTTCGCCGCGCGCACCCAGCCCGAAAGCGGCGAGGTCGTCAAACAGATCGAAGCGCTGCTCGCCGAGAAACCTTAAGGCGAAAGGTCAATATCGTTAACACGAAGGACACGAAGGAAAAGCTAAAGGAGCACGAGGGAAACCAGACGCGAAAACAGATCGGCAGAAGGAATTTTTGCTGGTTCGTATCCGACAATTTCTGCCTTGTTCCCGTATCACTTTTGTTTTGCTCTCCTTCGTGGCCTCTTGTTTTTCCTTCGTGTCCTTCGTGTTAACCCGTACTAGACTTTAAGAGGCGAAGTCGCGCAGCACTTTGCCGGCCTTGGGCGCGTCCTTGAGGATGCCGTTCGAGTCGGCGAGGAGCTTGCCGTTCACCCACACCCCGTGCACGCCGATGCCGGGCGTGTGAATCCGCGACCCGCCCGCGGGCAGGTCGTAGACGCGCCGGGACGGAGCCCGGCCCACGGTGCGGGGATCGAACAGCAGCAGATCCGCCCAGTTGCCCGTCGCGATCGCGGCGCGGCCGCGGATGCCGAACAACTGCGCCGGTTCCGAGGTGAGCTTCTTCACTGCAATTTCAAGCGGCATGAGCTTGCGTTCCCGGACCCAGTGGCCGAGCAGGTGCAGCCCGAAACCCGCATCGCACAGGAAAGTGAGATGCGCGCCGGCGTCCGACAAAGACACGATCGCATTCGGGTCGTTGAGCATCCTGCCCACCGCGTCCTCGTCTGAATTGAGCAGAGTGGCGGTGAACAGCGTATCGAGGTCTTCGGAAAGCGCGAGGTCGAGCATGAAGTCGATCGGATGCACACCCTGCTTCTTCGCCAGGGCTCCGATCGATTGCCCCTCGCAGGCTGCGTGCGCCGGGTCCGCCACCTGGGCCACGAAGGCCTTTTCCCATTCCCCGGTGAACATGCGCCGCGCGCGCTTCGCCAGTTCGTCCTTCATACGCCGGCGGAACGCCGGATCCGCCAAGGTCTTCTTGACCTCGGGCTCGTCCATCATCATGAGCGGCTGCCAGGCAGCCAGTCCCTCGAACACGTAGGGTTCGTGCAGCGAGAATTCGAAGTTGAGCGGACACGCGGAGACCGCGCCGTACATGCGCCGGCCGCGGTTGCGCGCCCGGCCGATGTGCTCCAGGTCCTCGAACGTCGCTTCGGGCGTGAGATTGGAGTGCAGCAGCGCCGCGATGAGGTAGGGCCTGTCTGCCGCCGCGGCCAGCGACTCGATCCACGGAACCGGCGTATCCGACGCCTTGGTCATCATCAGGAGGCCTTTTCCGCCTTCGCGCAGCGCGCCGGACAGAGCCAGAAATTCCTGCTCGTCCGCGAGACGCGAGGGCATCGGGATGCCGGCCTCACCGTTGTGCTGGTACGAGCGCGTCGTGGAGAAGCCGCAGGCGCCGGCCTCCATCGCCTCGATCACGATGCGGCGCATCTGCGCGATTTCATCCGGCGTCGCGGGGCGCTTCGCCGCGTCGCTGCGCAGAACGAAAGTGCGCACGCCGGAGTGGCCTACGAAGCAGGCGACGTTCGGCCCGACGCCCTTCTTCTCCAGCATCCCGACATATTCCGGGAATGATTCGAATTCCCAGTCGATGCCAGCGCGCAGCGCCTCCAGCGACATGCCCTCGACGTGGGTGAGGTTGCGCATCGTGAGGTCCCGGTCCGGCGGTCGGCACGGCGCGATGGTGAAGCCGCAGTTGCCCATGACCACCGTGGTGACACCGAGCGCCGGAGAAGGATTGGCAAACGGGTCCCAGGTGATCTGCGCGTCATAGTGGGTGTGGGTGTCGATGATTCCCGGCATCAGCGCCAGCCCGTCGGCATTGATGCGTTCGCGCGCCTCGCCTTCGACCTTGCCGACCTCGGCAATCCGGCCGTCCCTTACCGCGACGCTGCCGCGCCGCGGCGCGCCGCCCCTGCCGTCGTATATCGTCGCGTTCTCTATGATCAGATCGTGCATTTTTCTGTCCTTTTTCTCCAACAGCCAATAATGGATTTGCCGTACAAGACTCAGAGAAGTTCAAACCCGAAACACGTTAAACGCAAAGGACGCAAAGGAAAACCAAAGTACTGGTGTGAAATGCGGAATCGGAAAAATTTCGCGAGATATGGACTCTGTGCATACCGTCGGCTAGGTGCACAAATAACGAAGGGATCAACGTTCCTATCAGAATCAAGTGAATAAATATTCGTATCTCGTTCTTTTTTTCCCTTCGCGTACCTTTGCGTCCTTTGCGTTGAAAGATCTTTCTCTAGACTAGCGGTAGTAGCGCTTCGCGCGGTTCTCCGCCTGTTCCATTGCGGATTTTATGCTGGAAGCACCGGACGCCGCCTGCGCGAACATGTTGACCACGATGTAATCGGCCATTGCACCGGCCGACGCGGTGCCGAGCTTTCCGGCGTAACCGTTGTCGCGCGTAAGCCCGGGCACGTTGCGGAACGGCAACAGTTTCGGGTCGCTTTTCCATACCGGCGTATCGGCGTAAGCCTTGAGCGGCTGCTGGACATAACCCAGCGAGGCCGACTGCCAGGCCTCGTACTGGCTGCGTTCCATCATGAAACGCAGGTATTCCTTCGCCGCGTTCGGATACTTCGTATATTTGAATACGAACATCGGGCTGAAAGGATTGAGTTCGGCGGCATGGGCGACCGGTCCGATCGGCATGTTCACGTGCTGGATGTCGGCAAGGAGCTTTTGCACGCCAGGCTCCTTCGATGTCTTCACCGCGTAATAGATCGATACCCCGTTCAACGTCAGGCTGATGTCGCCCGACAGGAATGCCTTGTTGTTGTTCGGATCCAGCCACGAAAGCGTTCCGGGAATGAAGGTCTGGTACAGCTCCGCCGCATACTCCAGTGCGGCAGCGGTTTGCTTCGAGTTGATGACGACGCGGTTGTTCTCGTCCACCATCCTGCCGCCGTGGGCCCACAGCGCCCAGTGAGTCCAGGCGTTGGCGTCGCCCACGGCGTTGCCGAGCGCAAAACCGCATGGCGTACCGTTTTTCTTCAGCGCCTGGCACAGCCTGAGGAATCCCTGCGTGTCGTTCGGCACCTTGTCAAAGCCTGCCGCCTTGACCATGCTCTCGCGGTACACCAGGCAGCCGCCGAGAAATCCCGATCCGATGGCGATCCACTTGCCGTCCCGGATGCAGAAACGCTTGACCACGTCGTACCAGCCGCCGTACTTCGCGTCGAGATAGTTGGCCAGTTCGGTAAGATCGAGCAGCTTGTCCGCATATTGGTGCGGATCGTCGAACCAGCCGAGTATGACGTCGGGCCCGCTGCCGACGTTGGCCGCCACCGCTGCTTTCGGGCGGATGTCCTCGAAGTTCTCGGAATCAACCCGCACTTTCACTCCGGTGGCCCTGTAGAACCTTTCGCTATTGGCGAGCCATTGGTCTTCGTCGCCCTGGACGAAGCGTTTCCAGCGCAGCACCCGCAGTTCCGCGCCTTTTTCCGGCTGGTAATTCAAATCGGCCGCATGCGCGCGGTACGGCCCGATCAGCGCACTTGCGGCGGTCGAGATGGCCGCCGCACCCATCGCCCCGAGGGCCTTGCGACGCGAGAATTCGCTCATTTTCCCCTCCTCGTCAAAACCGCCCCTGTTCGGACGGCTGCCCCAGTCGCGCCCGGACGGAATGCTCGGGTTGACGACCTCGGCCTGGTTACAACAACGCGGATCGGGTCGGTTGCGCCGACTCGGGGCACGGTGACACGCGCCCGAGCTCGCCTTCGAACCACGCTGACGGGCTACGTGCGCGGGTAGTGAATTTCCAGCACGTTGAGCGTGATGGAGCCGGCTGGACGGTTCCAGGTAACGGTATCGCCCACTCTTGCACCCATCAGTGCCTTCGCCAGCGGCGACTGCCAGCTGACGCGGCCATGGGCTGCGTCCGCCTCGTCCTCGCCGACAATCGCGATGGAATGCACGGCACCGCCCTCGTCCTTGGTCTTGACGCTGGCGCCGAAGTGCACTTCGTCCATGGGCTGCTTGGAGACGTCGACCAGGGTGGCTGATTCCAGTCGCGCCTGGTAGTAGCGCAGGTCGCGCTCGACCTGGGCGAGCCGGGGCCGGTCGAAGTCCTCCTCCGCCCCTTTCAGACGCACGTGTTCATCGTGCAGATCTTCGACCTTCTTGCGCAGTTTCGCGAGTCCCGCCGGTGTAACGTAGTTCGGCTCGGAACTGACCGGACGCTCCGGCAATTCTTCGCTGGGCAGGTCTTCGTTATCGTCCTTTACGAAGGCACGGCTCATCTTTTGCCTCTCGTGGAATCGTACGACCGGGCGCCGCAGTCTTGCCCGGCGCAAGGGAACTTTAACAGAGCTTCCTAAAGGCAGATGGTACCAAGAATCGCACGGGCCGCGTTCGCTGTCTGCGGGTGACCGCGGACCTATTGCGGCAGCAGCCGGAAACGCCGCTCGATCAGGTCGGCGTCGTCGAAGTGGCGGCGCCCGACGAAGGCCGTGGCATGGTGTCCCCACTGGCGCATAGCGCCGGCGCTGGGCACTCCCATCGGCCAGAAAAAGACGCGCTCGCCGCGTTCGGTGCCCGGTACCAGGGCGTCTGGCCGGAAGGCGTTGCGGCGCTTTCCCGCGCCGGCAGGCATCGAGCGCAGTTCGTCGTAATCGGCGAAATCGTAGGTCAGGCCGGCACCACCACCATCGGCTGCAATATTCACCACGTAATGAGTGCGCGTTGCCAGGCGCAACGCCAGGCGCGCCCCGTCCGGAAGTTGCGGTGCCCGATCCGGCACGAAGGCCCACTCGGTCCCTCTTGCCGGCGGCGGCAACGGCTCCACTCCAGGAACCGGGAAGAACATGTGGAAGCACCCGCAGGGATGGATGGTGTCGTAAACGAGCGGATCGCCCTGCGCGGACAGCGTGACCCGCCAGAAGATGCCGTCGAGCCGGCCCGCCAGCAGGTCCAGCGATTTTGCACGGGGGCGCTCGCTGAACCACGCCAGATAGACAAGCTGCACCAGCGTTTCACCGCCATTACGGGTAAACGCGAACTTTCGGTAGACCAACGGCCGCGAACCGTCCACTACCAGCCGCTCGCCATCGCTCCAGGCTAGCGCGCCGATGCGATCGTAGTCGCCTCTGGTCTCGACCTCGATGACCGGCGCAAACGCGGCGAACAGTGCCTCCCGTTGCTCAACGGAAAGTTGCGGGATCCCCAACGGGTCGCGGCGCGCACCCGCAAGGATTGCCTTCGCCGCTTTCGTGCCGGCCGCACCCGCCGGCTCGTAACGCGAAAGCGTCGCCGGTTCGCGCATGCCTTCCTTCGAGCGGCGCAACGTCTCGGCCGCTTCCTTTTGCCAGCCATCGACGCCGTACCAGAACGGAATTCGGGTGACGGCATACAACCCCAACACTCGCTGCCAGGTCACATAGTCGTCCGGCACCCGCGCGCGCGCGGCCAGCAGCCTGCGCCTTTCCGGTACGGCAAAGTCGTGCTTTGCCAAGGTTACCGCGCAGACCTGCGCCCTTTCACCTGCTTGTAGGCGGTCCGCACCCAAGTCGTCGAGAGAACCGACGGGCAGGTTGCGCAGCTCCGCCGCGCGCGCCGCGGCCTCGAGTCGAAGCAATCGCGCCGTCCATGCCTCGAACAGGTCCTCGCCTGCAAGCACTTCGGTGCGGAATGAAGCGTTGAAGCGGTCGGTGCGCAGGTAGGGAAAACCGGGGATCGGATATTCGCCACCATCGCGCACGCCAGCCTGGTCGATGCGCCGATCCAGGGCGCGGTACCACGCGGCGCATTGCGCGACCGCCTCGTTTGCGTCCGACAGGTTCGCGCGAACCGGATCCTGCAACGTCGCGCAGCCGGTCACCAGCGCGAATACAAAAACCGGAATGAAACAGGCCCTGCCGCGCAGCGCGGCCGCCCGTCCGAGCGTTCGGTCTCGAATCCGCATCATGCTACACATCGTAACGGCCGCGGACGCGCGTGTACAATCGCCCGGACAACGCGGCGTCTGCAGAAGCAGATCGTGAGTTCGCATCCGGGCGCTGCGTCCGGACGTATATCGCGCACGTGCAGAGTCCGGCGCCGGCGGCGCGGCGCGTCAGGTTCGGCGCGCTAGCCCGACCAAGTGCCGGGCATACGGAAAAACCCAAAGGGGGTCTTGCGGTGACCAGGGGCAAATTGCTGTTGATCGTGTTGATCGCCGCGCTGATTGCAGCGTTCATCGTTTTCGACCTCGGGCAGTACTTCAGCCTGTCCTACCTCAAGTCGCAACAGGCGGCCATCGAAGAGTTGTATCGCGCCAATCCGCTGCAGACGGTGGCGGCGTTCTTCCTTATATATGTGGCGGCAACCGGCCTGTCACTGCCCGGCGCAACCATCCTGACGCTTGCCGCGGGAGCCATCTTCGGCCTGCTGTGGGGCACGGTGATCGTTTCCTTCGCCTCCAGCATCGGCGCGACGCTGGCTTTCCTGGTGTCGCGCTTCGTTCTGCGCGACACGGTTCAGGCAAAATTCGGCGATAAGCTCAAAGCCATCAACACAGGCATCGAGAAAGAAGGAGCGTTCTACCTGTTCACGCTGCGCCTGCTTCCCCCCATCCCGTTCTTCGTCATCAATCTTGCGATGGGCTTGACGCCGATCAAGACTCGCACCTTCTACTGGGTAAGCCAGCTCGGAATGTTTGCGGGCACCATCGTGTACGTGAATGCCGGCACCCAGATCGCGCAGATCGAATCGGCGGCGGGGATTCTTTCGCCGGCGCTGATCGCCTCGTTCACTCTGCTCGGAATCTTCCCGCTCATTGCGAAGAAAATCGTCGCCATGATCAAGGCGCGCAAGGTCTATTCGCGCTTCGCTCGTCCGCGCAAGTTCGATCGCAACGTCATCGTCATCGGCGCCGGCTCCGCCGGGCTGGTTTCGGCCTACATCGCCGCCGCAGTGAAGGCAAAAGTGACATTGATAGAGAAAGACCGCATGGGCGGCGATTGCCTCTATACCGGTTGCGTGCCCTCCAAGGCGCTGATCCGCTCCGCGAAGTTGCTGTCGCATATCAAACGCGCGGGTGAATTCGGATTGCGGGAGGCCAGGGCGGATTTCCAGTTCGCCGACGCAATGGAGCGCGTGCAGCGGGTGATCAAGACCATCGAGCCGCACGATTCCGTGGAGCGCTACACCAGCCTGGGTGTGGAGTGCATAAAGGGCGAGGCAAAAATAGTCTCGCCGTGGGAAGTGCAGGTTAACGGCAAAACACTCACCACACGCTCGATCGTGATCGCTGCCGGCGCCCGTCCCTTCGTGCCGCCGATTCCCGGAGTCGAAAAGGTCGGCCATCTCACCTCGGACACGGTCTGGAGCCTGCGCAATCTTCCCGCGAGGCTGGTGGTGCTGGGAGGCGGCCCGATCGGATGCGAGCTGGCGCAATGTTTCGCGCGCCTGGGCTCGCAGGTCACCCAGGTCGAAATGCTGCCGCGGATCATGATCCGCGAAGACCCCGAGTTTTCCGAAATGGTGCTGGCCCGCTTCCGCGGGGAAGGCGTCGACGTGCGGCTCGAGCACAAGGCAAAACAGTTCGTGGCCGAGAATGGCGAGAAGGCGCTGATCTGCGAGCACAAGGGCCAGGACGTGCGTATCCCGTTCGATGAAGTGCTGGTGGCGGTGGGACGAATCGCCAACACCGCAGGCTACGGACTCGAGGAACTGGGCATACCCGTGACCCGAAGCCGCACCGTCGAGACCAACGAATTC
>DASYUW010000268.1:0-11770 GCA_036000845.1 Burkholderiales bacterium | reverse complement strand
GCGCTCGAATGCGTCCACCGCGCAGGCGACCGCGAGATAAGTCTTGCCGGTGCCGGCCGGGCCGATGCCGAAAGTGATGTCGTACTCCTTGATCTGCCGGATGTACTGCACCTGGCGCGGCGTGCGCCCGTGCAAGTCCCGGCGCCGCGTGTGCAACACCAGGGCTTCGTCTTCTGCCAGAGGATTCGGTCCGCCTGCGACCTCGATCAGGCCGAGCTGGATTTCTTCGAGGCCCAGATTGCGGTTCGCCTGTTGATAGAAACGCTGCAGAGCCTCGGCGGCCAGCCGGGTCTGTTCGGCGCTGCCAGAGACGCTGAAGTTTTCTCCGCGGCGCGCAATGGACACGTCGAGCGCGGTTTCGATCTGCCTGAGGTTCTCGTCGAGCACACCGCACAGGTTGGCGAGGCGTTCGTTGTCGACGGGGGAGAAAGAAAGCTCGAAGGGCTTCAAACAGTTTCTGTTACCGGCACTTCGCCGCGTAGTGAATGCGACATCGCCGTCGTGATGCGTACGTCCGTCATCCGCCCGATCAGGCGCTGCGGGCCGCGAAAATTGACCATGAGATTGTTGCTGGTGCGGCCCGCCAGTTCTTCCGGGTTCTTCCTGGCAGGCCCCTCGACCAGGATGCGCTGGATCGATCCAATCATGCGGCTGCTGACCGCCAGCGCCTGCGCATCGAGTCGTGCCTGCAGGCGTGCCAGGCGTGCCTGCTTGGTTGCCTGCGGCACCTGGTTGCGCAGACTCGCTGCCGGCGTGCCAGGGCGCGGGCTGTACACGAAGCTGAAGCTCGAGGCGAAACCGATGTCCTCGACCAGTTGCAGGGTGTGCTCGAAGTCTTCGTCGGTCTCGCCGGGGAAGCCGACGATGAAGTCGGACGAGATGGCTGCATCCGGCCGTACCGCGCGCAGCCGGCGGATGATGGATTTGTATTCCAGCGCGGTGTACCCGCGCTTCATTGCGGAAAGTACCCGGTCCGAGCCGGACTGCACCGGCAGGTGCACGTGGCTCACCAGTTGCGGGATCCTGGCGTGGGCCTCGATGAGGCGCCCGGAGAAATCCTTCGGATGCGAGGTGGTATAACGCAGGCGCTCGACGCCCGGAACCTCGGCGAGGTACTCGAGCAACAGGGCAAGATCGGCAACTTCGCCGTCGCTCATGCTGCCGCGGTAGGCATTGACGTTCTGCCCGAGCAGGGTGATCTCTTTCACGCCCTGTTCCGCCAGCCCGGCAACTTCGGTAAGCACGTCATCGAACGGACGCGAGACTTCTTCGCCGCGCGTGTAGGGCACCACGCAGAAACTGCAATACTTGCTGCAGCCCTCCATGATCGAGACGAAGGCCGTGCATCCCTCGGCTCTGGCCGGCGGCAGGTTGTCGAATTTTTCGATTTCGGGAAAGGAGATGTCCACCTGCGGCTTGCCGCTGCTGCGCCGTGCCCGGATCATCTGCGGCAAGCGGTGCAGGGTCTGCGGGCCGAAGACCAGGTCGACGTAGGGTGCGCGTGCAACGATCGCCGCGCCTTCCTGGCTGGCCACACAGCCGCCAACGCCGATGATGAGCTCGGGCCGGGCCTGCTTCAGCGGCCGGATGCGCCCGAGATCGTGGAACACCTTTTCCTGAGCCTTCTCGCGCACCGAGCAGGTGTTGAACAGGATAACGTCGGCCTGTTCGGGGTCGTCGGTGGTTTCGAAACCCTCCGCGGCGGCGAGCACATCGGCCATCTTGTCCGAGTCGTACTCGTTCATCTGGCAACCAAAGGTTCTGATGTAGAGCTTTTTCATTACCGGTCTAGTGTCCTGTTCCGCTGATTCGTGGGACAACTTGCAAACCTTGGAGTGCAGACCTCATATCCATATGGCAACAATCCATCATCGATCGGAAAACCCGCGAAATCGGTGTCAGGCAAGGCGCGAGCCCTTGACAGTGGCGGGCTCCACGGCGAGGACTCGTAACACAGCATGGCGCTGATTCTCGTCGGGTTTTCAGCCGCGAATTAGCGGAACAGGACACTAACTGCTGCTTTCCGCCGCTTCGCGTTTCTTTCTTTCTTCCTCTTCCAGCTTTTTCTTTTCCGCCTCGTCCAGCTTCGACAGTTTATATTTTGCTGCCTCCTCAGATGTCAGCAACCAGATCGCCGACAACTGGCCGTTGATGTCGACCGCATACATGATCTGCGCGGTCTGCTGCAGCAGCGACACCGGCATGATGATCCGGTTCTCCCGGTTGAATATCCGCCCGCCTGCTGACATCCAGTAGGATCTGCTGCCGATCTTGTAGAGCGGGTACTCGTGTGCCTTGAGTTCGCCTCGACTGGCGTTGGGCGGGAAAAAGCGATCGAGCGCCGCAGATGGTTCCGCGATCAGGGACGACATGACCATCGCGCAGGCGGCGAAGACGTTACGCATTCTTGATCGCGGCGAAGGGCGCTCGGCAGACGCAACGGGACACGAATCATGAACCTTGGCCCAGGCGTTGGCGATGCTCCGCCCGGAGTTGAACCGGAGTCCTCGAATGCGCCTAACCATAAGGAAATCAGGAAGTTAAATTTTACCGCGTTTGCGGTGGATTGTGGGAAGCCGGCCGGCTTCGCGCAACCGCGGAATTCCCGAGCAGACGCGCACTGCCAGCGCCCAGGGCCGTGGGCTTGCATCGCTGCAAGCCCCCATCCCGTGCCGCATTGTCCTGGTGGTGATAGGTGGACTTGAACCACCGACCCCAGCATTATGAGTGCTGTGCTCTAACCAGCTGAGCTATATCACCGAAAAACTGCCTGTCCTCGTCATGTAGCGGGGACGAAAAGGGAGCGAAAGGTTACTGACGGCCCCCTGCATTGTCAAGGCAGGATCCGCGCTGCGCGCGCGCCTGCGCCGCCGTAGTAGACTGGCTGTATGAATGTCGACATCGCCATTGTAGGCGCAGGCTTGGTCGGGTGCAGCATCGCGCGCGCGCTTTGCCGAAGCGGACTGAGTATCGCGTTGATTGAGCCCAGATCGCCACGTCCTTTGCCTGCTGCCGGATTCGACTTGCGCGTCTACGCGCTCAACCCGCGCAGCGTACGCTGTCTCGAGGGCTGGGGTGTATGGCCGCGGCTCGCGCAGGAGCGTGTTACGCCGGTGCACGAAATGCTGGTGTTCGGCGACGGCAATTCGAAGCTCGAGTTCAGCTCCTATCGCAGCGGTGTTTTCGAGCTCGCGGCCATCGTCGAAGAATCCAATCTTCAGCAGGCGCTGACCGCATCTCTCGATGGGCAGCCAGATCTTGCGCTGTCGAGCGGCGTCGAATGCCTGCGCGCGAACTGGATGGAGTCGGCAGCAGTGCTTGCGCTATCCGACGGGTCGGAACTGGAGGCGCGGCTGGTGATCGCGGCCGACGGTGCCGAGTCGAGAATGCGTTCGCTGGCGGGCATCGAGGTCCGCGTACACGAGTACGGCCAGAAGGGCGTAGTCGCCAACTTTCATGTCGATAAGCCGCATCGCAACGTGGCGTACCAGTGGTTCCGCAAGGATGGCGTGCTCGCGCTGCTGCCCCTGCCGCAGGGTCAGGTGTCCATGGTGTGGTCCACCGCGGACGCGCACGCGCAGGATCTGCTTGCAATGAGCGGCGAGGAGCTTGCGCGCGCCGTCGGGGACGCGGCCTCGCACAGGCTTGGCGCAATGCGGATCAGCGGTGCCGCCGCCGCATTTGCATTGCGGCGCCTGCGTGCCAAGCGTTTGATCACGCCACGCCTTGCCCTGCTGGGGGATGCCGCGCACAATGTGCACCCGCTTGCCGGGCAGGGATTGAACCTCGGAATCGCCGATGTTGAATCGCTTGCCGGGGTCATCGGCGGCCGCGGCCTGGAGAGCGACTCCGGGGCAACCGCGCTATTGCGGCGATACGAACGCAGCCGCAAGGAAGACATTCTGGCAATGGAGTGCGTCACCGATGGACTTCACAAGCTCTTCAGCAGCTCTCTGCCGGGCCTGCCGTGGCTGCGCAACTCGGGGCTGAATCTGACCAACCAACTCCGGCCGCTCAAGAAACTATTGGTGAAACGAGCACTCGGAAACGCGGTCTAACAGGCTGTTGAAAAACACTATGGCCGAACCAATTCTTACCACCAAGACACAAAGGCACCAAGAAAAACTGACAAAGTTTCCAGGTTTTCATTTGCATTCCTTGGTGTCTTGGTGCCTTGGTGGTTAAGTTTTCGGATTTTCTCTCCTACTCTCGGCGTTCTGTGGCACAACAACAACCTGCTAACTAATCCTTCAACGGAGTTCCCGGATTCTCTTCAACCAACCCATGATGATCATTCGCGCACTGACCGTACTTTTGTCCACCCTCCTGCTGTTTGCCGGCGTCGCCTGCGCAGATGAGGCTTCGATTCGCTCCGAGATCGCCAAGAAGTTTCCCAAGGCTAATGTCGAGAGTGTGACCAAAACCCAGCACCTCGGCTTGTATGAAGTCGTTGTCGACGGCCAGCTGTTCTACGCGGATGAAGACTTCAAGTACCTGATCGACGGCAGCATCATCGACACCAACAGCATGACCAACGTAACGGCGGCCAGGCAGAGGGATCTGGAGGAGTTGAAGCTCAGGAAGCTGGCTTTTCCCTTCGAGCAACTACCCTTCGAATTGGCGATCAAGAAGGTCAAGGGTGACGGCAGCCGCAAAATCGCGGTTTTCTCCGATCCGGACTGTCCGTACTGCAAGCGGCTCGAGCGCGACCTCGTCAAGGTGGATAACGTCACCATATATGTCTTCCTCTTCCCATTGGTCGAGTTGCATCCGAAAGCCCCGGAAATTGCGCGTGCAATCTGGTGTTCAGGCGAGCGCGCCAAGGCCTGGGACGAATACATGCTGAATGGTGTGGTACCGAAAGCAGCAGGCACCTGCACGAACCCCGTGGACAAACTGGTGGAATTCGGCAAATCCAAACGCATTACCGGTACGCCCACGATATTCTTTGCTGATGGCAAGCGCGTTCCCGGGGCTATTCCGAGCGACCAGATCGAAGACATCCTCGCCAAGGCGCAGACCAGGTAAGTTTCTCCCGGCATCTCCGCTGACGTTCTAGAATCGGGGGCGTCGGCGTTTCCATTGCGGGATCGGGCGGTGCGCAGGATCAGGCAAGTTCCCCAGGACGTGTCCCAGGCGGCATTCGCGCGCCTGTCTGTTGCCGTGGTGCTATCCGCGACGCTGCATCTGTACCTTATTTACGGACTGGCGTTGCGGTCAACCCACAGCCCCGCGGGTCGTGTGAGCATCATCAACACCCGGCTGTTGCCCGAGCCCGCCGCGATGAAGCAGTCCACGTTGGCCGCGCCTGCGACGCGCAGTCGCAACCCGCCTGCTCAGCCGCAGGATTCCTCATTACCTGAACCCATCGAAACACCGGTACCGGCCGCGCAAACTGTGCCGGACGAGGATCGCAGCCTGGAGCCCGAGGTTTCAATCGCCGGCCTTCCCGATCCGGTTCATTACGCCGCACGGGATCTCGATGTCTATCCGCAACCACTGAATCGCATCGAGCCCGTCTATCCGCAAACGGCACTCGCCGGCGCAATCGGCGGTTCGGTGACGTTGCTGCTGTTGATCGACGAATCCGGGCGGGTCACCGACGCATCGGTGGTGGACGCGTCTCCCCAAGACGTCTTCGAAGAGTCGGCGCTGCGGGCACTGGCTGCGACCGCATACTCTCCCGCGCAGAAGAACGGCCGCGCGGTGCGCAGCCGCATTCTCGTCAAAGTGGACTACGATCCGGCCGCAAGTGCGGTCGAGGAGTGACTGTTGAAGCGCCTAACACGGAGGACGAAAAGAAACGCGCACCACGGAGGACACGGAGGACACGGAGGAAAACCGAAAACGAGGAAAAAACGAATGGGGGATATGAAGTGAGGTGACTGTTCTTGATCCTCTGCCGCCAATTTCGACTTTGCTGGAACATCCGCCAATTGGAGCTTTTACCCTCGTTTGCTTTTTTGCTCTTGCTTTTCCTCCGTGTCCTCCGCGTCCTCCGTGGTGAGAGGTTTGGTTTTTTTTGCTCCTGCGCCCGCTAGGGCAGGCGAGGCTCGAAGCCGCGCGGGTAGAGCACCCACATCCGGCCGTTCTGACGCATGCGTCCGGCGATCTGCCCGGCCTCATCGCCGAAACCCCAGAAGAAATCCGCCCGTACCGCGCCCTTGATCGCGCTGCCGGTGTCCTGCGCGAGAACCAGGCGGTTGAGCGGCCGTGCGGAAAGCGGCCAGGTGCTGGAAAGATAAACCGGGGCACCGAGCGGCACGACGGAAGAATCGACCGCGATGCTGCGGCCCGGGGTAAGAGCGACGCCCAGCGCGCCAACCGGCCCGGGCGACGAAGACGGCATTTCGCGGAAGAACACGTATGCCGGATTCTGCTGCAGCAAAAGCGGCAGCATGTCCGGGTTCTGCTTGCCCCATTGCTTGATTCCCTGCATTGACGCCTTTTCCTGCGGTAATTCGCCGCGTTCGACCAGCACGCGCCCGATGGATTTGTAGGGATGCCCGTTGTGCTCGGCGAAGCCGATGCGCACGATTTCACCGCTCGGCAATTTGACCCGTCCCGACCCCTGGACTTGCAGGAAGAAGAGTTCGACTGCGTCGTCCACCCAGAGAATTTCGCGGCCGCGCACCGCGGCTTCACCGCGCTCGATCTCCGCGCGCGTGTAATAGGGCACCACCCTGTTTCCCTGCAGTCGGCCGCGCAGCCGCATGCCCTTGAGATTCGGCTGAGCTTCCGCGAGGTCGACGACCAGCAGATCCTCCGGAACGCCGTACACCGGAAAGCGATATGTCTTGCTTGGCGCGCGGCTGCCGCGAAGCAGCGGCTCATAGTATCCGGTGACCAGGCCGTCCGCGCTTCCGTCGGCATTGTGGACGGCATAGGGAACGAAGCTCGATTCGAAGAACTGCCGCACTGCCTCCGGCTCCCCGCCGGGGACTTGCACCGCGGCGTCGCAAGCCGATTGCCACTCGGGTTGCGATTTCAGGCTGCCGCACGAAAGCAGCAGCGCGGGCAATGCCTCGGCAAGTTTGTCGGCTCCCCAGTCGGGCAACGCACTCCAATCGGCGGCCTGCAAGATCTGCGGGTGTGGTGGCGGTTGCGGGGCCTGGGCGGGAGCCGGTGCAGGTTCGGGCACGGTAACGACCGGCGCCGGCGTTTCGGGAAGCGGCTCAACCGGAGCCGGTGGCGCTGTCGGTGGGGACTTGGTTAAACTCGCACATCCGCTGGCAAGCAACCCGAGCATGCACAGGGCGAGCGCGAGCCACTTTCTTCTCTGCATTGGGTGATCTTCTGCGTGAACTGTTGCGGCTGCGAGTATAACAAAGCGACACTGCGCGCCTTGCGGCATTACCGGACATGACCTGGCTGATTCTCGAAGGTGTTCTGGCGCTGGCGCTGTTCGTGTTCATCATCTGGTGGACGCTGCCGCGCAAGCGCGACGGCGACAAGAAAGACTAGCCCGGCAGCGCGGCAAGATTGCGGCGACGGACTCGGGTAAGCAGCTGGCGGATGATCGCGTCGTAAACCGGGGCGATCAGCGTGCAGCTGTGCTTGAGAGACATGGCTGGTGAGGCAACCAGAAAGTCAAAAGCTGAACCACCAAGGCACCAAGCCACCAAGAAGTACAGAGACTGGAAATTATTCGGTTTCTTTGTCGCCGCGAGCTCAAGCAGGTGGGGAGGACCAAGATACAAACTGCAAAACACTCCGAGCCATCGATATCGGGCCTCACGAATTCGCTTGGTTTTCTTGGTGCCTTGGTGTCTTGGTGGTGAGTTTTGGCTTTAGTGCAGTACGCGGGGCACGCTAAGAGTGAATTCCGGGATCGGTGCTTCGAAGGCAACGCCGTCCTCGGCGACCATCTGGTAACTGCCGCGCATGGTGCCTATCGGCGTGGCGATTGCGGTGCCACTGGTGTACTCGTGTTTCTCCTGCGGCCGTAGCAGCGGCTGCTGCCCGACCACGCCGAGGCCACGCACTTCCTGCACCTTGCCATTGGCGTCGGCGATGATCCAGTGACGGCTGACAAGCTGGGCAGCGACGGTGCCGGTGTTCGCGATGGTGATGGTGTAGGCAAAGACGTAGCGGCCGCCGGCTTCATCGGATTGGTCGGGGACATAAGATGTCCGCGCGGTCACGGTGATTTCGTATTTTTTGTGCTCGGCCATGCCCGGCATTGGACATTAAACGCGGCGAGGCGGCAAGGCCGGGCTCGGGGGGCGTTCCGATGAGGGGGCCGGTCTCCGTTTGCTACAATGCCGCGTTCTTTCGCCTGCGGGCACCGCCGCTGATCGAATCGCCCATGTACCGAATCGCCCCAAGCATTCTTTCCGCCAACTTCGCCAGGCTCGGCGAAGCGGTCCAGTCGGTGATCGCCGCCGGGGCCGATATCGTGCACTTCGACGTGATGGACAACCATTACGTGCCCAATCTGACCGTG
Organism: Burkholderiales bacterium; assembly: GCA_036000845.1. Lineage (GTDB taxonomy): Bacteria > Pseudomonadota > Gammaproteobacteria > Burkholderiales > JACQAP01 > JACQAP01. Next base: position 3,324 of record DASYUW010000268.1, on the reverse strand, counting down.
GGCCCTCTGATTTGCGAAGCGATCCGGCCGCTTACGAAGGCGATCATCGACGTGCACCTGATGGTCAGTCCGGTGGACCGCATCGTTCCCGATTTCGCCAGGGCCGGCGCCAACATCGTCAGCTTCCATCCGGAGGCCTCGGAGCACGTCGACCGCACCATCGGATTGATCAAGGAATGTGGCTGCAAAGCCGGGTTGGTGCTCAATCCGGCGACCCCCTTGTCCTGGCTCGATTACACCCTCGACAAGCTGGATCTGGTGCTGATCATGTCGGTCAATCCCGGTTTCGGCGGGCAGAAGTTCATTCCCGCGGCGCTCGCCAAGCTGCGCGCAGTTCGCGAACGCATTGAGAAAACGGGGCGCGATATCTGGCTCGAAGTGGACGGCGGGGTGAAGGTGGACAACATTGCCGAGATTGCCCGCGCCGGAGCGGACACGTTCGTCGCCGGCTCTGCGATCTTCGGCACCAAGGACTACAAGGCCACCATCGCCGCCATGCGCGCCGAGCTGTCGAAGGTAAAGCTTTAACCACGGAGGACACAGAGGACACGGAGGAAACCAAAAACGAAGAAAAATGAATGGGAGATAGAAGCGAGGTAACTGTTCGTGATCCTCTGCCGCCAATTTCGGCTTTGATGGAACATCTGCCAATTGGAGCTTTTTACCCTCGATTGCTTTTTTTGCTCTTGCCTTTCCTCCGTGTCCTCTGTGTCCTCCGTGGTGAGAGGGTCTTTTGAAGTTCCCGATTGAAATAGCAGCGGTGGCGTTCGATCTGGACGGCACGCTGGTCGATACGTTGCCGGACTTGCACGAAGCGGCCAACCGCATGCTCGGAGACCTCGGCCGCCCCAGAGTGGTTGACTCCGCGGTGCGGGCGTATGTGGGCGACGGGGTGGACCGCCTGGTCAAACGGTTGTTGATCGGCGATCCCGACGGCGAGCCGGATGCGGCACTGTTCGATCGGGCGAGAAACGCTTTCCGTGATCACTACGCAAGCGTGCTGTCGCGTGCATCACGGCCCTTTCCCGGGGTGCTGGAGGGGCTGCGGGAAATGCGCCGCCGCGGGCTCAAGCTCGCCTGCATTACCAACAAGCCGGCGGGGTTCACCGAACCGCTGCTGCGCGACATCGGCCTCGCCCCCTGTCTGGATCTGGTATTGAGCGGGGACAGCCTGCCGCGCAGAAAGCCCGATCCATTGCCGCTGCTGCATTGCGCGCAGGTCTTCGGCGTACCCGCGTCGCGCCTGCTGATGATCGGCGATTCTCCCAACGACACCCGCGCGGCGCGGGCGGCCGGCTGCCCGGTGTTCTGCGTGCCCTACGGATACCGGGGCACGCTCGGGGTGCAGGAACTGGACTGCGATGCTATAGTACCGGCGCTTCTCGACTCCATGAAATTGATCGAAATTCCGCGGTCATGAACTTTTTGAAACTCGAAACCTTGAGGCTGGAAATCGGGGCCGGCTGGCGCTGCTGGCGCCGGTCCGTGTTCTGGCGCTGAATCTAAGCGTCGCCGGTTTCCGTTTCATCGTTTTTCGCCGTTTCAGGAGTTCGTCATGACTGAGCAGGAATTCAAGCAGCTTGCCGCGCAGGGTTTCAACCGCATCCCGGTGGTGCTCGAAACCTTTGCCGATCTCGACACCCCGCTTTCGGTTTATCTCAAGCTCGCCAACAGACCCTATTCGTATTTGCTGGAATCGGTGCAGGGCGGCGAGCGTTTCGGCCGCTATTCCTTCATCGGCCTGCCCGCGGAAACCCGCTTCGAGGTGCGCGGCCATACCTGTGCCGAGTACCGGCGCGGCACGCTGGTGAGCCAGGCCGAGCACGACAACCCGCTCGATTTCGTCTCGGCTTGCCATGCGCGCATCAGGGCGGCCTCCAGGCCGGAGTTGCCGCGCTTTCTTGGCGGCCTGGTCGGCTGTTTTGGCTACGACACGGTCCGTTACGTGGAAAAGAAGCTCGCTGCCACGCGGAAGGCCGACGCCCTCCATACGCCGGACATCCTTCTGTTGCTCTCCGAGCAACTGGTGGTGCTGGACAATCTATCCGGCAAGCTGTTTCTGGTGGTCTACGCCGATCCGCGCGAAGGCGGCGCGTATTCCCGTGCCCAGCAGCGCCTGCAGGAACTGCTGTGGATGCTGCGCCAGCCGGTGGTGGTGCCGCCGGAGGCCCCGACAACGCCCGCACAACCACAGTCGGAATTCAGCGAAGACGCTTTCATCGAGGCGGTGGAGCGAGCCAAGCGCTACATTTTCGACGGCGACGTCATGCAGGTGGTGCTGTCGCAGCGCATGAGCCTGCCTTACCACGCCTCGCCCTTGTCGCTGTACCGTGCCTTGCGTGCGCTCAACCCCTCGCCATACATGTTCTATTTCGACATGGGCGGATTTCACGTGGTCGGCGCCTCGCCCGAGATCCTGGTGCGACTGGAAAGCGGCATGGTCACGTTGCGTCCGATTGCCGGTACGCGGCCGCGCGGCGCCAGCCGCGAGCAGGATGCCGCGCTGGAGCGCGAACTGCTCGCCGACCCCAAGGAGCGCGCCGAACACGTGATGCTGATGGACCTGGGGCGCAACGACGTCGGCCGGGTGGCGCAGGTCGGCAGCGTGCGCGTGACGGAGAACATGACCATCGAGCGTTATTCGCACGTGATGCACATCGTCTCCAACGTCGACGGCAAGCTCAAACCCGGCCTGGATGCGATGGCGGTGCTGAAGGCAACCTTTCCTGCCGGTACCGTGAGCGGGGCGCCGAAAGTGCGGGCGATGGAGATCATCGACGAACTGGAACCGGCCAAGCGCGGCATTTACGCCGGTGCCGTGGGTTACCTCGGATTCAACGGCGACATGGATCTTGCGATCGCGATCCGCACCGCGGTGGTGAAGGATGGCACGCTGTATGTGCAGGCCGGCGCCGGCATCGTCGCCGACTCGGTGCCGAAGAATGAATGGATCGAGACCGAGAACAAGGCGCGCGCACTGCTGCGCGCCGCGGAAATGGCGCAGGCCGGGCTGAACAGCAAGCTTGATTAAGCGCTAACCGCAGAGGACGCGGAGGACGCAGAGGAAAACCAAAACGAGGAAGAACATGTAGGAGTTAAAATCAGGTCCAGTGCCGAAGTGACCACCGATGCCAGTTTTCAACTCTCGAGGGCTTTTTGCTCTTGCCCTTCCTCCGCGTTCTTTGCGTCCTTGTATGTTTCTTTCGGTTCAGAATAGTAGTACGGCATTGGGATGTACAGGTTTGTGCTGAGGTGACTATGACCGATGCACGGCGCATGTCAGCTCGTTCGCGTCCTGGTGTAGAACACCGTCGCGGAGCATGG
>DASYUW010000267.1:0-47108 GCA_036000845.1 Burkholderiales bacterium | reverse complement strand
TATTACACGGGCAAGAGTCGGGTTTCGGGTCACATCATAGAGTCGCAGATCAAGAACGTGAGCGGCGAGCGCAGGGAAAGCGTGGACGGCATGCATGAGCTGAAGGCGCATGCCATAGAAATGAAGAATGCCCTGCTCACCGGCAACCTGCGCGCGTTCGGCAAGATGCTCGACTGCGCCTGGCAAGCGAAGAAAAAGATGGCGAACGAAATCACCAATCCGATGATTGACGAGATGTACGAGGAAGCCATCAAGGCGGGCGCGCTTGGCGGCAAGCTCAGCGGCGCAGGCGGTGGCGGGTTCATGATTTTTTACTGCGACAACGGCAGGCGGCACCACATTGCCGCGCGGCTTGAGCGACTCGGCGGCGAGGTGGTGGATTTCGAATTCGAGAAGTTCGGACCGCGATCCTGGCGGGTGCGCGCCGAGGACCATGAGGTGCCGCTGCTGCGGACTGTGGCCGCGGGCAGGACGTAAGCCTAGGATCCCGCTCGGTCAGCTGTGAAAAAAATACAACGACGATATGTCCGATAAGAGCACCTCAATTGGGGGAGAGATGAAATGGATAGCAAGCTCGGCAGCATCTCGATCGTATTTCCCGCTTATAACGAGCAGGACAATGTCGCGCAGGCGGTGAATGCGGCGCGCGAGGCGCTAGGCAAATACGCGAAAACCGTCGAAATCATCGTTGTCAACGATGGCAGCCGCGACGCAACCCGCGCGGTCCTTGACAGGCTCACGCAAGAGGATGCCTCGGTGGTGGCCGTGCATCATCCTCATAACAGGGGATATGGGGCGGCGCTTCGTTCGGGCTTTGCTGTGGCTCGCGGCGAGTACGTGTTTTTCACTGATTCCGATCTCCAGTTCGACCTGGAGGAATTAGGTCTGCTGGTTCCATGGATCGGAAAATATGACATTGTCGCTGGCTATCGGAAGACGCGCGCCGATCCGCCGCACCGGCTGGTGAACGCTTGGGCCTGGAATACGCTGATCCGCATGTCGCTGGGTATAAAAGTAAGGGACATTGATTGTGCATTCAAGCTGTTCCGGCGCGGCGTCTTCGACTCGATGCAACTGATCTCGGCGGGCGCGCTCATCAACACCGAGATCCTTGCGCAGGCGCAGCAGCATGGTTTCAGCGTCAAGGAAGTTCCGGTCAGCCATTTCCCGCGCCTCAGCGGCGCGCCGACCGGGGCGAACTTGGGGGTGATCCTGAGGGCCTTCCGGGAACTGCTCTCGATGTACGGAAAGCTCCGCCAGGTGCGGGGCTCGGCCCTGGCGAGTTCGGCCCGCGTCTCGGCCCAAAATCTTTCGGGGCCGGGCACCTAGCAATCTTGCAGGCGATCATTCTGGCGGGCGGGCTCGGAACGAGGCTCCGGGCGGCGCGTCCGGACGTGCCGAAGGTGATGGTGCCCGTGGGCTCCCGGCCGTTCCTGAAGATACTCATCGACTATCTGGCGAGTCAGGGTATCCAATCCGTGATCCTTTCGGTGGGATACCGGCACGAAGCGATCCTGGAATTCTTTGGCAGCCGTCATGGTTCCGTATCCATCTCCTATGTGATCGAGGACAAACCTCTGGGGACGGGGGGCGCAATTCGCAAGGCGCTTACGCAGATATCCGCGCAAGCGGCGCTGGTGCTCAATGGCGACACGTTCCTGCGCGTGGATTACCGCGAACTGGTGGCGGCACACCGCGCAGCTGGGGCGCCGCTGACTATCGCGCTGAAGCATGTCGATGATGTGTCGCGCTACGGCAGCGTCGCCCTGTCGGGCGACCGCGTCGCCGGTTTTGCGGAAAAACTGGCGGCCGGACCGGGGCTGATCAATACGGGAGTCTACGTCGTCGATGCGCGCATCTTTGACGGTTTTGATTTGCCGGAATCGTTTTCGTTTGAACGCGATTTTTTGTATCGGACAGTGGTTGCCATCGCGCCGAACGGGCATATCATCGATGGTTACTTCATCGATATTGGGGTTCCGGAGGACTACCGGCGGGCCATCGCGGACCTGTCGGTGCAGCCTGGCGCCTGAACAGCCGGTCAAAAGGAGTTTCTAATTGCAGGCTATTGGAGACCGCGAAATGGACGCGTTTGCTGAAGCTGCAACTCGCAGGCTGGGGCTGTCGTTTTCGGAGCACAAGGCGGTGCTGGAGCAATGCCACGCCCGGCTGCTGCCGGCGATCATCGCCGTTGGGCAGAGGCTGATGCGTTCCATCCAGGGCGGCGGAAAGATCATGCTTTGCGGCAACGGCGGTTCCGCGGCCGACGCGCAGCACATTGCCGCGGAACTGATCGGGAGGTTCAAGAAGGAGAGGCGCGCCTTTGCGGCGCTCGCTCTGACCACCGATTCTTCGATCCTTACCTGCATCGGTAACGATTACAGTTTCGAGGACATATTCGCGCGCCAGGTGGCGGGGATGGCCAGGGCTGGCGATGTCCTGGTCGCCATATCCACGTCCGGCAATTCGCCGAACGTCCTCAAGGCCGCAGGCGAAGCGAGGAGGGCGGGCTGCGCGACGGTGGCGCTGGGAGGGCGGGGTGGCGGGAAGCTGGCGCCGCTTTGCGATCACTCGATCGTGGTGCCTTCGGATGAAACGCCGAGAATTCAGGAGATGCACATCATGATCGGTCACATGCTGTGCGACCTGCTGGAAGACTGTTGAACCCCGGGGCGCGGGCGCGGCATGTTCTTGAAACGGATTTTCATGCCCGGCAAGGACCGCTTCCGGTGCGCTATGGCCTCGATGGGCGGCGTCGGATCCACGGCGCTGGCCAGGCATATCGGATCCATCTCGGACAAAACGGACCGGGAGCACGCCTACTCGCCGGCAGTTTATGACGGCTACTCCGGTCTGCGGCTCGGTTACATGTTCGGCAATCCCTATAACAGCGTCCTTTCCATTTTTCGCCGCCGTTACCAGCAAATGCACGTCGTCGCGATGCATGCGCACAGTCGCACGTCGCCGGTCAGCCTGAGGAACATGTCCCTTGAAGAGTATCTGGAACGCGAGGTCGACGAGTTTTTCATCGAACGCCAGCTGGACAACTGGATGGGCAACGTGAATCCCAGGCATCCGACGATCCTCATCCGCTACGAACTTCTCGGCGATCACATCGACACGGTGCTGGATTTCTTCGCCTGCAGAAAGGCATTCGTGGTGACCCCCAGGTCCTCCTCATGGATTGAGCAGCCCGAGCACATACGCAAGGGGCTGGAGAAGATCTATGGGCGGGTGAATGAAAAGATCGAGGCCTCGCCAGCCGTCCGGATCATGATGCCGCGTGCCGGCGGATAGCGCGGGGGCGATGATGTCAGAGGGGAAAAAACTGAAAATTGTGATGGTTGCGGCCTGCCCGTTTCCTGCCAATCACGGTTCGCCGGCGTCGATCCGGGAGATGTCGGAAGCTCTGGTGAGGCTCGGGCACGAGGTGCACGTGGTCACCTACCCGGTGAGCGAGGATATCCCGATTCAGGGCGTGCGCGTGCACCGCGTGGCGCTTCCGTTCGTACGGCCGGGTACCGTGCGGATCGGTCCGTCGGCGATTCGGCCGGTGTACGACTTCTTATTGATCTTCAAACTGCTCTCCGTAATCGCGCGGCACGGAATCGACGTGATCCATGCCCACAATTGCGAAGCGGCAATGGTGGGATGGTTCGGAAGAATCTTCGCGCGGCGACCGATGATCTACAACGCCGTGACCAATATGAAGGACGAACTTCCGACCTACAATTTCATCAAGCCTCGCAAGCTCGCCGAGATTCTTGGCCGCGCTCTGGACTACGTCGTGCCTCGCGGAGCGGACATGGTCACGGTGGTATCAGATGAGTTGGGGGCCTACCAGGCGCAGCGGGGGATACCTGGCAAGCGCATCAGGGTGGTTCCGGCAGGGGTGAACGTCGCCATGTTCGCGCACGCGGATGGCGCCAGAATCTGCGAACGGCACGGTCTCGCGGGCGTGCCGATCATCATGTATACGGGCGCGTTCGAGCAGTTTCAGCGCATCGATTATCTCCTTCAGGCCATGCGATGGGTCGTGCGGCACAACCCGCGCGCCCACCTGCTGCTGGTCGGCAATGTCAAGCATGCTGCGAACCTGAAGAAGTACACGGACATGGCCGGCGAACTGGGCATCGGCGCGAATACGACCTTTCTGGAGAGCGTTCCGCTCGGCGAGTTGCCGGATTACCTCGCGGCAGCGGATGTCGCGGTGGTGCCGCGCCCCGATTGCCCGGGGCACCCCGTCAAGCTGCTGAACTACATGGCCGCGGCGAAGGCCATCGCCAGCTTCAGAGGAGGTGGCAAGGGCCTGCATCACATGCATAACGCGTACCTCGCGCCGGATCACGACTGCGAGGCACTGGGGCGCGGGATCGATTTTCTCCTTGATCACGCGGAGCTCGCGCGCAGCCTCGGAAAGCGCGCCCAGGAAACCATCCAGGGCATATTTGACTGGGATACGCTGGCGCGCGGCATCGAGGTCCTCTATCGCGAGCTTGTGGATCCCCGCGAGTCGGCGGTCGCGGCGGATGGCAATCCGTACCTCAAGGAAAGCTACGTCCTGCACTATGTCCATCGGCGAGCAGATCAGACCGCCGACGGGCCGGTCAGGCGCTCCGGCCTGGACCGGCGCCGGCACGATGTCGCGATCGAGACGCTGGAGCGGCGCAGGGTGGCATTTCCGGCGGCCGCCGCGAATCTCGCTGGCAATGCCGCGGGCGACGCCCGCAAATAATGGCGTCGACGGTAGGACATGCATTGTGTGGCGTTTCCTGCCTGCTAGGCGTGATCGCGGCAAGCCCGGGGCGCTCGATACGCTGCACCTATCGTAGCGCCGGGCTATTCGCTGTGCTCGCCAACCTGCCGGACATCGATTTCATTGCAGGCTATCTCCTGGCATCGAATGCGCATGCATTCCACCAAGGCGCGACGCACACTTTGATATTCGCCGCAGCCGCCGGGCTTCTGGTTGGCTGTTTGTGGGGAAGGCCTTACGGACTGTGGCCTGCATCGGTCGTGTTTATCGCCACGATATTGAGCCATGACGTGATTGATATGCTCACAGGACCTGCCCCGGGCTTCAACCGTTCGCCCGGGCTGGCGCTATTCTGGCCGTTCGACACGACGGTAATATCGGCGCCGGTCACGATTTTTCCGGGAATAAATCATTTGACCATCGAGGAATTCGTCAGATGGCACAACGTGGTGGCAGTGGCCCATGAAATTGTCGTGTTCATGCCGGTCATTGCCCTGCTGTATGTCTGGGGGAGGAACCGTGGGAGCCGGACGACCCGCGCCGGATGAAATCCGCCGGACTGCGCCGCGCGGATTCGAGACCGTATCGAGCCTCAATGCATTTAAAATGCCACATAAGGGAAGTGTTTTCGTCAGATGGATGAGCCGAAAAGCGCGGGGCGCGGAAGTGACGACGGTCCTTCCGCACTGGAACTCGCCGCTCTTTCCCGTCCGCGTTTGCCCGGTAGGTGCCAGCTATGCTGCTGGTGCATGCCATGTTTACCAGTAGTACCGAACGAATTGAATCAGCGCTGGCGAGCTTCGGAATGCCTAATCGGGTAGCGATCCGGAGTATTCTCGTTCCGATGATCGACGCCTGACGCGGAGTGCGCTTCAGGCTTTTCGAGAGGATATTCGAACGCAATGGATTTTTCCTGGTCGGACGAGCAACTGGCTTTTAAGCGCACCGCCGCAGAGTTCGCGCGGAAGGAACTGAGCGCCGGACTGCGCAATCGCGAGCGGCAGGCTGAGTTTTCGCGCGATAACTGGCGCAAATGCGCACGATTTGGCGTGCAAGGCCTGTCCATACCCCAGACGTACGGGGGGACCGACACCGACATCATGACGACGATGCTGGTGATGGAGGGACTGGGCTACGGGTGCGGCGACAATGGGCTTATTTTCGCCCTGAACGCGCAAATGTGGAGCGTTCAACATCCCATCTTGACGTTCGGCACGGACGCGCAGAAGAAAAAATACCTGCCTGGACTGTGCAGCGGGGAACTTATCGGCGCGCACGGCATGAGCGAGCCAGGTTCTGGATCAGACGCGTACAGCCTGCGCACCCGCGCGGAGAACGTCAACGGCGGTTACAAGCTAAATGGAAGCAAGATATTTGTCACAAATGCCCCGATCGCGGATCTGGCGGTTGTTTTCGCGCGGCTCGATGCCGCCAAGGGGCCTTGGGGAATCAGCGTTTTCCTGGTGGAGAAGGGAACTCCCGGGTTCGAGGTCGGCCGGGACATGGAAAAAATGGGATTGCGCACCGCCCCCCTCGGTGAGCTCATCCTGCAGGACTGCGTCGTTCCATCGGAGAATCTCCTGGGGAAGGAAGGGGCCGGCGTAGCGGTTTTCAACAGCTCGATGGAATGGGAGCGCAGCTGCATTCTCGCGAGCCACATAGGCGCAATGGAACGCCAGCTCGAAGCCTCGGTGCGCTATGCGCGCGAAAGAGTGCAGTTTGGCCAGCCGATCGGCAAATTCCAGTCCATTGGCAACCGGCTGGCCGACATGAAGGTGCGCATCGAAACGGCGCGACTGATCCTGTACCAGGTCGCCTGGCTGAAAAAAACGGGCCGCGACGCGGCAATGGAGGCGGCGATCGCCAAGCTCTACCTGAGCGAATGTTTCGTTCAGTCAAGCATGGAGGCGCTTCGCATTCACGGCGCGTACGGATACATGACCGAGTCGGAAATCGAGCGCGACGTTCGCGATGCCATCGGCGGTACAATCTACTCCGGCACGTCCGATATCCAACGCGGGATCATCGCCCGCCTGCTGGGAATCTAGACGGTTCGTGCTTGCCTTGGTTGAGAGATTGGGAGGTCGCATCCGTTCGCGGCCCCGCCGCGATCCCCAAGAGGCCGGCACGTCGACGGACCGCGTTAGATTTCGAGTTATCGAAAAATGATCAAGTCCGGCCGCTTAAGAATTGCCCTGTGGATACTGGCGGTCGCTCTTTTTGTAGCGGTGGCCGCTTACAGTGCATTGCGGCACCTTTCGAGAACCTACTGGAAGGTTGCAAAGTTTCTTGACGAACCCATTCCAGTGCAGATCGTGCGGGTCGGACGGGGGGCTGTGAACGAGTCGCTCGCCGCGGAAGGGGTGGCGAAGGAGTTCGAAATCGTACCGTTGAGCGCGCTCACCACGGGCAAGGTGGTCAAGCTCGGTGCCCGGTTGGGCGAGGTCGTTCGCAAGGGCGAGCGGCTCGTGGAACTCGATCCAGGCCCGTTGGTTTCCGCGCTGAAGAACTCGCAGTCGCAGCTCGACAGCAGCAAGGAGCAGCTTGATCTCCAAACGCGCAGGGCATCCGTCATGGAGAAGCTGTTTGAAAAAGGGGCCGTGGCGCAGGACGAATTGAATGCGGCAGTGCTGAACAGGCTTAAGGCCGAGCAAGACGTCGCCAAAAATGAAGACGCGGTCGTGCAGGCAACCCTCAACCTCGCTGAAGCTCGCATCGATTCGCCGGTGAGCGGGGTGGTCACGAACCGTGATACCTACGTTGGCACGATCGTCCGCGCCCAGACCCCCATCATGACGGTCGCGCAAACCGATCCGATTCTCGTGCACGCGCCTTATCCCGAGGACAAGATCCGCTTCATCCGCCTCGGCCAGCCCGCACAGCTATCGTTCTACGCTTTCCCGGGGGAGAAATACAGCGGAACGGTTCGCTGGATCAACCCGGTGGTCGATAACTCGACTCGCCTCATGACCGTCCACATCCTGGTCTCCAACAGCGATCTAAAATTCAGTCCGGGTATGCGGGGGATCGTATGGCTCAACAACGATCAGACAAAGGTGATTCGGGTGCCGGCCGTTTCGCTGCTGTCGACGCGCCAGGACTTCGCTTACGTTTTTATCGTCGACGATGGAGTCGCCCGCATTCGAGAAATTCGCACCGGTGCATATGCCGAGGGCTATATTGAAGTAAAAAGCGGATTGAAAGAAGGTGAGCAGATCGTGGTCGTTGGGCAGGTGGGTTTGAGCGACAATAGCAAGGTGCGCGTTTTTGGACCCGGCAATTAAATGCCTGACCGGTAATCTCGCGGCTTGCGGAGTCGCGTGCGCGCTCTGTGCATGGCCCGTGGGAGTCATCGGCGACGAGGTTCCCGGCGGTCAGATCCCGACAGAGGAATTGACCCTGAAGGCAACTGGATCGCTGGGCGTTGACCGCGCCGGCCAGCGAACAAATTCACGTGCCGCGCATCGACCGAACTCCCCGGTTTCGGACGGCGCCATTGAAGCACCCGACAGGCTCGCTCAAGAGAAGACGCGCGCGCTTCGCCTGATCTCGGCGTCGATGCTCGCTTCGGAAGGCGCGGTCCCGCAGGCGCCGACGACTCAATCGCGTCGCCTGGACCCGGACTCCGCTTCGAAGCTCGCGGTAGCGCAAGGCCCCGCAGTGATCGCTGCAGCGACCGACGTGCAAGTGAAAGCGGCGGACCTCGAATCGGCACGCCTCGTGTGGCGGCCGACCGTCTCACTCGTGAACGTGGCGATTTACGGACGTGGGCGATCGACTTCGTTTCAGGCCGTTCAGAGGGTGGACGAGCCAGGCGTCCCGGCGGGATTTTCGAAGGGCGATTACATGTCCAATACGCTCGTCGTGTCCTTTCCGATTTACTACAACGCTACCTGGTATGGCGGCGTGACGCCGCTCGCGCTTCAAGCCGAAGGCAGTCAGGAAGTGGCGCAGGAAACAGTCGCGCTGCAGGCGGCGGCGGCGGCGAATCTGGCGGTCAAGGCTTACTTCAATGCCCTGCTCGCTCGCGAGCAGTATGAGATATACAAGGCCGAATATTCGGGCAAAGCCAAGGCGCTGGAGGCAGTACGGCGGCGAGTGGAGGTCAAAGAGGGCCTGCTTGCCGACCAACTGCTCATCGAGTCTTCCCTCGCGGCGGCGCGTGCGGGCGTCGATACCACTGCAAGCCTCCTGACGGCGAGCCTAACCCAATTGCGCTCGCTGTTAGGCTTGCCGGAAACCGAGCAACTCGAACTCACCGAAGTGACCAATGAAATAACGGCACTCCCGGCGTTATCAGACCTGATCGCAAATACCGTCGGCGATCATCCCAAGGTGAAGTCGCAGCTGGCGAGCGTGAGGATCGCGAAGGGTGCGCTTTCGCAGGCGCAGGGCAACTATGGACCCACGCTCGCATTTTCGACGAGCTATACCGGCGCCTCCGGCTTCGAGCGTGCCTACCCCACGTTCTCCTCCGTGGGCGTCACGCTCACCATCCCGATTACGGATTTCGGGCAGTCGGATGCGAAGATTCGATCCAAGGCATTGGCGGTGACACAGAGCGAACAGCAGCTGGAGTCCATCCGCAGCAGCACGATCCGGGACCTCGCGAGCGCGCACCATGCGGCGCTCCAGGCGACGGCCCAGATTCTGCCCGCGGTTGCGAAACTCAAGCAGCTCGAGGAAGTCGAACAAAACTCACAGGCCGGCTATGACCTTGGACAGCTTGGGGTGGACAAGCTGATCGACGCGCAACACAACGTCCTGGGACAACGGCTTGCCCTGCTGGCCAGCAAGTACGGCGCGTGGAGCGCGTACGCGGATGTGCAGGCGGCGGCGGGCCAGCCTTACTCGACGCAAGGGTTTAGGATTCCGCGTTGACAGCCGCCGCCGGCCGAATCCTGCGCAACTCTGCATGGGGACTGGCAGGCGAAGTGGCCAGCGGTGCGTTGTTCTTTCTGGCGTTCGTCCTCCTGGCGCGCTACCTCGGAGCTTCGCAATTCGGCACCTTTTCATTCGTGCTGGCATTGACCGGCCTGTTCCAGGTACTGGCCGACTTCGGCCTGACCACCATCCTTGTCCGGGACATGTCGCGCGACAGGAGCAACGCTGCCAGCAAATTTTCCGCCGCGGCCCTCTTGTTTGGCCTAATTTCCGTGGCGACGATCGCGATTGTCGGCCAGCTTGGTTATTGGTGGTCAAGTTCGCTTGAGGTGCTGTCGACCTGTCTAGTCATGGGTGCGGCGTCGGCTGTGACTTTCCAGAGCGCTGCGTTCGCCGCGATCTGCCGCGCACACGAGGATATGGGTTTCAATGCGGCTGCGAGCATCACGCTTCGGCTCGCCATCGTGGTCCTCGTCTTCGGTGCCATTCGAGTCGACGCGGGCATGACAGGAATCGCGGTCGCGTACCTGCTGGGCAGCCTCGTGCAATGCCTTTTCTTCTGCGTCGTGGTGCGCACCCGTTATTTCCCGGTTTCCTGGCGTATCGATGGGGCGTACTGGAAATACCTGCTCGCGCAATCGTATTTGGTGGGGCTCGGCATGGTTTTTCGGCGCTCCGTGGTGAATGCGGGCACCCTGTTCCTGGCCGCGCTCGCGACGCCCCATGCGACGGGACTGTTCAGTGCGGGCCTTAGAATCATGCAGATCATCGAATTGATACCGTCCACGCTTTCGATGCCGCTTCTGCCGCCGTTTTCACGTTTTGCGCAGGAGTCGACCGAACGACTGTTCCAGGGGCTGGGGCATGCCATGCGAATATTCGCGGTCATTGGCTTTCCACTGTGCGCCTGCGTGCTGCTGCTGGCCGGCGAGATCATGCGCTTTACATTCGGCCCCGGCTATGGCGATGCCGCGCTCGTGCTTTCAGTCATGTCGCTGGCGATCGCGCTGTTCTTTCCGACCAGCCTGTACCTCATCGCCTTCAGCGTCCTCGGCCGGCAGCGCTTCTATACCATCAGTACGGGATTGTGCCTGGCGGTCAACGTCAGCCTCGATATCGCGCTCATTCCTTCGCTCGGGGCAATGGGCGCGGCCATCGCCATCGTGGCAAGCGAACTGGCTTTCTTCGCCTGCGGCTTTTTCATCCTGCGCCAGGAGAATTTCGGCTATTCGATCTTTTCGCTGTTCAGCAGGCCTTTATTCGCAACGTGCCTGACCAGCCCGATCCTGATGGCCGTCGACCAATCCGATTCCCTGCCCGCTCTCGTCGCGTACACTCTGGCTTTCGGGCTGACGTACATCCTGCTGATCTTCGCCCTCAAGGGCATCCGGAACGAGGACCTGGCGATCATGAAGTCGGCCTTTCGACCGCGCTTCAACGCGCAGCCGTGAGCCCGCCACGCATCATTTCGTTGGTCTCCAACGTGAACTCGCCCCGTGTCGCGATGCTGGGGCTGGGAGTTCTCCTGAGTGCCGTGGGCGCGCAGTATGAGTGGATCCGGCTCGTATTCTCCACGGTAGGCGGTTTCTCCGTTGGTTACATTCCCTTTGACCCGGACAATGCGTCAGCCGCGGCGCTCGTTCCGCAAGGAGTGCTGTTCCTCCTTGTCGTCCTGGCGGCAGCGTTCGCCGAAGTCTTCGGCTGCGCGCGTATCCGCCAAGCCTTGTCGGGGCTGGCCCTGGCCCTGTTGTTCTATCACCTGCTGTATCTCGGATGCGTCGACGCCAAATGGATCGAGACTTATGTCGCGCAGGCATCATCGTACAAGCGGCAGTACGATTTTCAGTCGGTAAACTTCGTCCCGAACGATGGCGGCGATATTCTGATCCGGCTAAATCTATTGGCCGAGTTTGAATACATCTACCCGGACCGCCTTTTGTTCCTGTGGCAAAGCCTGGGCCGCGGATGGATCCTGGGGCTCGGTGGGGCGCTGTTGATCGCGGCCGCCCCGTCGCGGCATTCCGCAGCGGAAAAACTGTCGTTGACGCTTTTCGTGTGCGTTCCGGTGTCGCTGGTCGGCCTTTTGTTTTTCGGCGCGCCAGTGCTTATGGGCGAATATCTGCATCGCTTGGGCGACAGGCAAATTGCGCAAGGTGCATTCGCTCCCGCGTTAAGCTCCTACGCCGACGCCGTTGCGGCGGATCCGGTGCTTGCACGATCGCTGTCGTTTATGCTCAAGATTTCCAGGGCGAATTTCGCCATCAAGGGCGCGACCGATTCCTATTCCCTGCTTTATCTGGCGGACCAGGACATTCGCGCGAAGCAACATGACAGCGGATTTGCCCGACTCCGGATTCTTTCATCCATGGATGCCGGCAACTCGCCGTTTCGCGGGCCGTATCTCCGAGCTGCCGCAAAGGTCGAGCGCGCCGGACGCGTTTCAAGCGCCTCGCTGGCCTATCGCGCAGGCGACAAAGTCCGGGCTGCGCGCGACCTGCAATATGCGCTCAATATCGCGGTTTTGGTGGATCCCAACCCGCTGGATGTGCATACGATGCTTGCCCGGGTGGAGCTGGACATGCGGCAGTACTCGGCCTGCATATCGCGGGGCCAGCAACTCCTTGGCGCGGACACCATATCCCATAAGACCACGTTGGCTGATCTCAAAAATACGGAGGGAGATTGCTTTGCTTGGATGGGCGATTACCGGAAGGCAAGGGAGGCTTATTTCCAGTCCTTCGATCTTGATGATCGCGCCAATTACCGAGCGTACATGGGACTTTCCGGATCGTGAGCATCGAACCGCCTTTTTCAGCGCGGAATTGGCGATTACCTCGACGTACGCCTGCATTGCTTGCCCTGACGGTATTTTCGCTTTTTCTCGGTGTGTTTGCGAATGTCGCATTTGCGCCCCATGTGCAAAGGCAGTATTTCCCGTCCATGGACGACGCATCGTGGATCGGTCCAGGCAAGCCGGCGGTCTTTGCCAATTATCGGAAGAACCTGATCCTGCCCGGCGAGCCGACCAAGGCTTACCTGCAGATCGCGGCGCCGGATCAGTTCACCTTGTTCGTGAACGGCGCCCAGGTTCCGGGAAAGACCTCTGCCGTCGACGGTTTGGCATCCAGTAACGCCCTGGTTTCCGCGTCAACGACGGAGGTTTTCGACATTGCACCGTATCTGGGGCCTGGAAAAAACGTGCTTGCCGTGGCGGTGAAGCTGTGGACTCGCCCGGAACGCCCGCTGTTAATAGCCCGCGGTTCATGGATGGACCGCGCCGGGGCGGGCGGCGCGATTTCTAGCGATAGCACCTGGAGAGTGGTCACGTTCGAGGATTGGCAGCCGTCCGCAAGCGGCCGCAGATTGTGGTATCAGCCGGAATTCATCGACAGCGAGTTGGCGTTCGCCGTGGTCGTGCGAGATCCGCCTGACAGGCCGATGCAATACCTCGATATGTCGCCTGCCCTCTATCAGGAATTTCCAAGAGGCAACTGGATCTGGCACCGCGAGCGGGCCGCTCAAAACGCGGCATTTCGGCGCACATTTGATCTGCAAGGCGAAAATATTGACGAGGCCTGGATCGGATTGTCCAGCGATGCCACGTACAGCCTAGCGGTCAACGGATTCCAGATTTCGGAGGCAACAACCGGCCCCAGCATGCATGCAATCAACATCGCGCGCTACCTGAATTGGGGTCTGAATACCGTCACGCTCGGCATGACCCGTCTGCCGCCGCAGAAACCGCCGCGGCTGGCGGTAGCGCTAATGATCCATGTTGACGGCAACCGGCTCGACTTTTCCTCCGATGGCCGCTGGTCCTCTAGCATCGGAGAGGGGGCGGACGCGCAGTGGGAAGCGGTCATAGTTGCAGGCGCCATGGGGAATATGCCATTACTCGTCGAGGAGCTGGCGCTTTCGCCTGCAAAATTCGGCTATCCAGGCGTCAAGGTCATCAATGTCCCGCCCCCCTACGTGTGGTGGCTTGCCTGGGTAGGGAAAGCCGTTGTTTGGTCGAGCGCCATTATGCTGATCAATTTGATCCTCGTCTGGCTCAGCTGCCGTTGCGTCGATCGATCGACGATCCGCTCAAAAATCACCCCATGGGCGGTCTGTCTTTACGTCAGCGTGACAGGGACGCTTGTCTTGAGTTTTCTGTTCCTCCTGCAGTACGACGTGCGGATTGAACAGTCAGCGGTGTTCCATCCGGTAATTTTCTTCGCGATCTGGGGCGCCGCCATCGCGATGGCCGCGGCATGGCCGCGCGGGCTATCCGCCGCCCCGTTCGTCAATAAGGCCGGATCCAATGGATGATGTTACGTCCCACGTGCGGCAGCCACATTTCTGGCTGGCGGCCGCACTTGTCACCTTGGTGGCGGCGGCGCTCAGGTTCTACCGCCTGGACGAGAATTCCCTGACCGTCGACGAAGCGACAATGGTCATGTGGGCGCAAAGCATCCTGGATCGAGGCTACCCGGTTCTTCCCGGCGGCACGACGGAAGTGCAACTGGCGACTTACGAATTGTATTCCTACATTCTCGCGGTTTTCGTCGGGATTTTCGGCACGTCGGACTTCGCGGTCCGGCTCGCGCCGGTCGTCCTGGGAATCGGCACGACGTACGTGATTTTTTCATCCAGTTGCAACTGGTTCAATCTTAGAACCGGTCTTCTCGCCGGGCTGCTTTACGCGACGATGCCATGGGCGATTTTCTGGAGCCAGGACGCGTTCCACCCTCAAAGCCACCAGTTCTTCGCCGCACTGACCCTGGTTTACGCAGAGCGCGTCTTCCAGGGGCCGGCCATCCAGGCGCGCAACTATTACCTCGCGGCGCTGTATTTCTCGTGCGGCTTCCTTTGCTGGGAAGGGCTCGGCTTCATGCTGCCGATTCTGCTGATCGTTGCGCTCGTCCTGCGCTGGGGGGACTGGAAATGGCTGCACAACCGGCATCTCTGGGCCGCTTGCGCGATCGTCATTGCCGTAATCGTGGTACAGGGAACCCGCCGCATCCTCCTGCTCGACAATTACCTCCTGGTTGGCTCCGGGCGCAGCGAAATCGCCGGACCGGAGGCGGCTTTCCTGCAGCCGTATTATTCTCCCTATTTCTATGCTGATCAGATTTTCGGCGGCTATGCGGTATTCGTCCTAAGTATCGTGTTCTGGTTGGGCTTGATCTTCGTCCGCAGGAGCCTGATTTTCCGGTTTCTCGCAATATTCGTCGTGGCGGCGGTCCTTGTTATGGGGAATCTTCTTTCGTACTACACGCTGCATTACATATATTTCGCGCTGCCCGCATTCGTCATCGTGGTCGCGGCTGCGACCGTGTTCTTTGTGGATTGGCTGGCTGTCCGCGCGACGGGGCTGATGTTTCGGTCTAGGCGCCAGGCGAGTGCGGCGGTGCTGCTTGCGCTTGCCGCACTTGAAGTTGGGACCGCAGGTGCATATGGCCTCAAGACGTACGCGATTACCGAGAGTGCGAAAGCCCCCCCGCCGACCGCATACGGGACGCGCGTTGGCACCGAATTCGTGGATTACAAGGGGCTTGGCGCCATATTCAACGAATATTATCCAAAGGGCGATCCCGTCCTGGTCGAGACCGCGTACGCCCTGGGAAAATACACCGGGCAATACGGAAGTTACTTCATGCAGAGTTGGACCTTTTCGAAAATGCTTTTCGATCCTGGCGGCGACCGTGTCCGGTACATCGACAAGACGAGCACCCCTGGCAGCCCCGTGGTGCGCAATCAGCGCGAACTGGACGATGTCCTCGCGCGCAATGGCAGCATGTGGTTTGTCATTCAGCCTGCCGAAGTATTCACGGCGGCGATGGACCCTTCGGTGCTCAGTTATTTCCAGGAACGAGCAAAGTTGAAGGCGGCGACGTTCAACGGAGCTCTTTATAAATGGCCGCGCTGAATATGCCTCAGATGACCATGCGCAGAAACCGCGAGCGCAATCAAAGCGACGGTTGTTTCATGATAGGAGTCGCGCAAATCATCAGCAGGAAAGCGATCGTGAAAAAACCTGCTCAGGTTGTCGGTCACATGCGAAGGGTGCGCGCGGCGTCGCTTGCGTTGCTGGCCTGCGTGGGCCTGGCGTGCGCCGATGCGGGCGCGCAAGGCGCTTCATTCTCGGGGAAGCGCCCGGCCGCCGGCATTCTGTGTCTCGCCGGGCCCGACGGGGGCGGGCGCTCTGCGTTCGACAATGCTGTGGTGGATGGGGTGATTCTCCGGACCTCATGGGCCCTGACAGAACCCCAAAACGGCGTCTACGACTGGAACTCGATCGACCGCCTTGTGCAGGAAGCCCGGCGCACCGGGAAAATCTTCGGCTTGGGCGTGGTCGCCGGTTTCCGCTCGCCCGAATGGTTCCTGCGGTCCGGTGCCTTGACTCTGACAACGGACTTCAGCCGCAATTACGCGCAGCAGCGCCAGATCACCGTGCCCGTACCGTGGGATCCGGCGTTCCAGCGCAAATGGGGGGAATTTCTCCAGGCCGCTGCAGCCCGCTACGACGCGGAGCCGGCCGTCGCATATGTTCTGATCGCAGGACTCGGTCAGGCTTTCGAGCCGTTTATGGCCCGCACTCCCGAGGATCGCCGTGCATTCGAGGCAATGGGCGGATTGCCGCGATGGATCGAGGGCGCCAAGTTGGTGATCGATCTATACGCCCTGCATTTCAAGAGCACTCCGTTTGTTCTTACGATGCATAATCCGGTACTGTCTGCGGAGGGCGAGCAGGCGATCCGCGCCGTCGTCGAGTACGGCTTACGCGCCTATCCCGGGCGGTTCGGCATCAAGTACGACGGTCTCGACGCCGTCGCCTCGCCCGACGTCGCCTCGCCAGCTAATTTCTATCACCGCGCCATATTCGAGTGGAGCGCGCGAACGCCTGTCGGATACCAGATGGTTTGGGCGACTCAGGGAATCAACGCGAAGTGGCTGCGTGGCACGCTGGAGGAAGTCCTGGAACGCGGCGTCGCAGTGAAGGCCCATTTCGTAGAGGTATACGCGGTTGACTGCAACAATCCGCAATTTTCGAATGTGCTCAAGCGGGCCAGTGCCGGCTTGCGGGCCAACGCGGCAAT
This sequence comes from Burkholderiales bacterium, assembly GCA_036000845.1. GTDB lineage: Bacteria > Pseudomonadota > Gammaproteobacteria > Burkholderiales > JACQAP01 > JACQAP01. Next base: position 30,386 of record DASYUW010000267.1, on the reverse strand, counting down.
TTTTTCACGCCGCTAGCGAACTGCGCGGCGCTTGTCAGGTCAGGCGCCGATTGGCGTGTGATCCGCCCGTTATCGCGATCCGGCCAGACCTACCCGGCGGGTTTAGGCGGTCTCGCTGTCCTTAGCCGGCAATACCAGTTTCAGGTACTGACTTCGAACTTTCCTGATGATGATGCGGGCCGGCACGCCCAGCACCGTGCAATCGTCGGGCACCGACATGACGACCAGTGAGTTCGCGCCGACCACGACATTGTTTCCGATCCTGATGTCGCCCATCGCCTTGGCGCCCGATCCGAAATAGACGTTGTCCCCGATTATTGGGTCGCGCGGACGCCCGCGCAGGCGCCCGATGGTCACGCCCTGATTGACCGTAAAGTTCTCGCCAATTCGCTCGGCGAGGATGAATATGCCCGAATAGTTGTGGACGATGAATCCCTTGCCGATTTCGGTGTCCAGCTGGATATTGATCCCCGCGAACATCATGAAGAAGATGGCGCACAGAAAATAGAGGCAGAGCAGCGGCCGGCGGATCCACGGGGAACGAAACGTCTGCGCCCACTTGCCGTAGCGGAAAAGGATCACCGCCATAGTCCCCGGTTCGAGCAGTACCCTGAGTGTGTTCCAGAACGGATTCTTCGCGTGCTGCCAGCTCCTTCTGCCGGGGCTGGTATTGAAGAAAGTGAGTTTGCGCGCCACGTCCGCACGGATGTTCTCAAACATTCAGCTTGCCCAGCTTGCGCGCCACGTAACTAGAAATGCTTGCAAGCGATTCAAAATTCTCCGCCAGCAGTTCGTCGTCCGGAATCTTTACTCCGTATGTTTCCTGGAGAAAGAAAATCAGTCTGAACAGCCCCATTGAGTCCATGACGCCGGTCTGCAAAAGTGAAATATTCCTGTCTATTTCCTGTGGCACGCCATCGTAAAAATCCACTTCGATAAAACTCTTTACGGTCGATTCTATATTTTCCAGTTCCATCGCTCCCTCTATTCATCTTCCGGTTGGATTACGTCGCCTGCTGATGCTGTTTGGCGACCACGCCCGTTGTGATTCGAAGATTCCCCTACGAATTCCTCGGTATCTTGGGAGCAGTAATTTCATGCAGAAGATGCTGCCGGTCTATTTTTCCCGTGGACGTCTTGGGCAGGCTTTCGCGAAATTCGATTGATTCCGGGATCATGTATTTCGGAATGCGCAGGGCGCAGTGGCGCGCGAGTTCCGCAGCGCTCTGTGCGGATCCGGCCGAGAGCACGACGGCTGCGCGCAGGCGGTGCCCCATCTGTTCGTCCGGGACAGGCACAACTGCCGCTTCCTGCACGCCAGGAAAACTGTAGAGCGCGGTTTCGATCTCTCCCAGCTCAATGCGGTATCCGCGGCTCTTGATCATGTGATCGCGTCGTCCCAGAAAGCGGAAATTGCCATCCTCTCCAAGAATCGCCAGATCGCCTGTACGATAGATTCGCTCCGCATGGCCGGATGCGTCAGTCCAGTCGCAGACCGACTCCTCGGTTCGTTGCGGCATCCCCCAATACCCCTTCATTACGCAGGGCCCGCGCGCGTAAAGGGTTCCTTCTTCACCGACGGCGGCCCGCTGCTGGTTCTCGTTGAGGGCGAATACTTCAATATTGGCGCAGGCCTTGCCGATCGGGATGGGAGCTTCATCCTCCGGAGGATGCTTGACCTCATAATAGGTGCAGACGTTGGTCTCGGTAGGGCCATACAGGTTGTAAAACCGGACCTCCGGCAGGGCCTGCATCAGCCCGCGCAGGTACTTCGACGGAAACACTTCGCCAGCAAAAAGGATCACGCGAAGATGCTGCAGCCGGCCCGGCGCCAGTTTCCCGTGCAGGAGAAGCAGGGTGAGTATGGATGGGACCGAATACCATACCGTGATCCCGTTCGATTCGATGAACCGGACCAGATCGGCCGGGAAAAATGCGATCGTTTCCGGAATAAGATGGACCGTCGCACCTGTCTTGACGCTCACGAAGAGATCGAAAATCGAGAGATCAAAGTGAAACGGCGCGTGATTCGACAGATGGTCCTTGGCGCTGACCCCGAAGCAATCCGCCGCCCAATCGATGAACGTCAGGGCGTTGCGGTGGGTAATCATCACGCCCTTGGGCACTCCGGTGGAACCCGAGGTGTAAAGGATGTACGCCAGATCGGTTTCAATCGCCGGGTTGTCCGGAAGCAGGCTGGATTCCTGCGCGCTGTCCGAACGGCGTCGCGTACGAACCGCGCGGCGGTCTTCGGGCAGTGCGGGTGCGCTGTCATCCATAAGGACCGCGCACTCGACGCCCCATAAATCCGGATTGACAGCGAGGGCGCTTGCAAGCTTCGGACCGCTGGTCAGCAGATGCCGGGTGCCGCAGTTCTGCAGTATCAAACCAAGCCGCTGCGCGGGCGCCTGGGCATCAACGGGCACGTAGGCGGCGCCTGCCTTGAGGATTGCGAAGATTCCCAACACGGTCTCGACGGACTTGCCGAGGTAAATTCCCACCCGGTCGGCGGGCCGCACGCCTTCCTTGCGCAGCAAATGCGCCAGCCGGTTCGATGCTTCGTCCAGTTCAGCGTAGGTGAGCGACTTGCCTGCGCACGCCACGGCTGTCTTTCCCGAATATCTGCGTGCCGCATCGCTGAGCAACTGCGACAAGATGTACGACATGAAAATCTATTCGCCTTTAGGATAACTGAAAGCCGGTTCCAATCGCCCCTGCTCGAAGCGTGAATCAATCAAGATTATAGATTAGAATCCGACGGATTATGATCGTGCGAGCAGTTCCCTTAGACGCGCTGCCATCAAGTAAAAGTAGGGTAGGCGTGGCTTATCCCGAGAAGGCTCTGATAAATGCCGAGTGAGCGCTTTGATGTCGTTGTAATCGGCGGAGGGCCTGGCGGGAGCAGCACCGCTGCGGCGCTGGCGCGAAAGGGCCGCCGTGTCCTGCTTCTCGAGCGCGCCCGCTTCCCGCGCTTTAGCACCGGTGAGTCTCTGGTTGCGGGTCTGTGGGATGTGTTCGCGGACCTTGGCGTCACCGCCGAGATCGAGGCGGCGCAATTCATGATCAAGGTGGGCGTCCGATTCGTCTTCAGTGAGAACGAGGTCGTGGTCCGGCCGAGCGAGTTTCCCGACTATTTCCCACGCGGCTATACGCTTCACGTAGAACGTGCGCGCTTCGACAAGATTCTGCTCGATCACGCCGCCAAGTGCGGCGTCGATGTCCGCCAGGAGTGGACGGTACGCGACGTCCTGTTCGAGGGGGGGTGCGCCGTCGGTGTTCTCGCTGGTCCGAACGGCCAGGAGCCTGCGGCCATCCATTGCAGCGTCGTGGTCGACGGCAGCGGTCGAGATTGCCTGGTCGCACGCAAGCTAGGATGGCGAAAGCCGGATCCGAAACTCAACCGGGTATCGTATTTCACGCACTACGAGGGTGCCCACTTCAGCGCCCAGTACGGCGGTTTGGACAGGACCGTGCTGGATGTCCATACCATGGAGGGCCGGGGTTGGGCGTGGTACATCCCCTTGGCGAAGGGCGTCACCAGCGTAGGGGTCGTATTGGACCTGGACTACGTTCGCAGTCTTGGACTGAAGGGCGCGCAGGAACGCTACAACGCGGCAATTAAGGGCGCTCCGGAGATTTGCGGATGGCTCCAATCCGCCACGCAAATCATGCCGATGCAGACGATCTCGAATATTTCATATCTGAACGAATCGTTTGTGGGCGACGGTTTCGTGCTGGTGGGCGACGCAGCCATGTTTCTTGATCCGATTTTTTCGGCCGGCGTGTTCGTCGCGGCGCGCGGCGGGATATTCGCGGCGCGCTCGATCGATGCCGCGCTTGAGGCCGGCGACGTCAGCGCGCGGATGCTGCGGCCATACGAGCGCGCGATCCGTTATCCGATGTCGAAAATGTTCAAGATGATCTACAACTGGTACGACCTGCTCGCGCAGCCCGGCGGCGATAACATCTTCCGGCGCTCGTTGTCGGCGCCTTTGCTCCGCGAGCGTTTGGTGGTGCTGTGGAGCGGTGGATATGATCGGGTCGACATGGACAACGTGCTGGCCGGCATGGACCAGTGGACGTTCGGCCAGGGAGAGGCACCGGCAGCGGCCACGGCCAAGCTTCGGCCCCCGAAGGCCGCGCGGGAGGATGTCGAACCGGTGCCCGCGGTTCCGCCGCACTGAGTCGCATCCGACGAGGGTCAACAGGCGCAATAGAAGTGCAGCGACGATGGGATCAAGTCCGGCCAAATCACGCCAAGAGAGGCTGAGAGTCTGAAGAAGGACCGGGCGCGCTTCCAGAAGATGGAGGACAAGGCGCGTGCCGCTTGCAGGCGGCTGCCGTGATGTCCGCTTTTCCCGCTGTATGATGCTCGGCAGGGAGGTACGGCATTCAATGCGCGCAGGCGACCGCGGCTTCACCCTGCTCGAGTTGCTCGTCGTAGTGGCGATTATTGGGCTGTTGGCCGGCTACGTGGCGCCGCGCTATTTCGGGCAGATCGGAAAATCCGAGGTTAATACTGCAAAAGCGCAAATCGACGCTCTCGAGAAGGCGCTCGACCAGTACCGCCTTGCCACCGGCCACTACCCCAGCACGGAAATGGGGCTCAACGCGCTGGTAAGCAAGCCGCCGGGCGAAACGAAATGGGACGGTCCCTACTTGCGCAAGGCGGTGCCGTCCGATCCTTGGGGGAGGCCGTACCTGTACATCTCACCGGGCGAGAAGGGCGATTATGACCTCCTTTCCTACGGCAAGGACGGGGTTCCGGGCGGCACCGGTGACGCTGCCGATATCACCAACCATTAGGGCCGCTTGCTCGGAGCTTGCCTTCTGCACTTCCCTGTTTTTATAGGGATTAATATTTTACTTAGGCCGTAGTGCGTTTGTGTTTTGCATCCGAATGATCATGACATTTGCTAACACGCGGTGGAATGGCCCTTGGGAGTAAACTCGCGCGAGCGCGCGCTTCAAATGGGGAGTGTATGAAAAGATCGAAATTTCGAAGTCATTCGATCGCTGGGTTCGCAGGCATGGCGCTGTGGCTAGGGGGCGTTTTCTGTCAAAGCGCCCTGTTGTTAGCCTATTCGAATTCGGCGGACACGAATCCAGCTTCCTTCGTCAATTGGGAGAGTCCGCACGTCCACCCGCTGGATGTCACTCCTGACGGCAAGAGGCTGCTTGCCGTGAATACGGCCGACAACAGGCTGGAAGTCTTCGACATTTCGAGCACGTCGACCATCCCGGTAAGCATCGGTTCGGTTCCCGTCGGACTCGACCCGATATCCGTTCGGGCGCGCACGAACACCGAGGCGTGGGTCGTCAACCATATCTCCGACAGCATCAGCATCGTGAATCTGGCGACTTTGAGCGTCGTGGCCACGCTGCAGACGGAAGACGAGCCGGCCGATGTCGCGTTCGCGGGTACGCCCCAGCGCGCGTTCGTCACCGGAGCGCAGGCGAGCAAGTTGATGGTATTCGATCCGCAGAATCGCGCCGCGGCGCCTATCGTGCTGAATCTCGCAGGCGAGGAACCGCGGGCTCTGGCCGTGAGCCCCGACGGAAACAAGGTCTATGTCGCCTTTTTCGAGTCGGGCAACAAGACTACGATCGTCGGAACGTCCGTCCAGAATAATGCGGTCAACTCGTCCCTGGGACCCTACGGCGGCCAGAATCCGCCGCCGAATGACGGCGTGAACTTCAAGCCAGCGATCAATCCCAATTTGCCGGTGCGGGAAGCCACGACGCTTTTGCCCGCGTCTCCGCCAAAGGTGGGCATCATCGTTCGTAAGAGCAGCGCCGGCAGCTGGATGGACGACAACAACCACGACTGGACCGCGCTCGTGAGCGGTAATTCCGCCGCTGCAAGCAATCGGGTGCGGGGCTGGGACGTGCTGGACAACGACGTGGCGGTGGTGGACGCGAACACGCTGACGGTCTCGTATCTGACCGGGATGATGAATTTAGTTATGGCCGTCGGCGTCAATCCTGCGACTTCTCAGGTTACGGCAGTTGGAACCGAGGCGACCAACCATATCCGCTTCGAGCCGATTCTGAAGGGTCGATTTCTTCGGGTGAATGCGGCGTTCGGCGATCCGGCCACGCTCAGCGTGACGTCGGTGGTCGACCTGAACGGCCATCTTGACTACTCGGACGCGCAGATCGCGACGCAGAGCGACCCGGCCACCGCGTCGCAGTCGCTCCGCGACCTCTCGATCGGCGACCCGCGTGCGATCGTCTGGAACAGGCAGGGGACACTGGGGTACGTGGCGGGCATGGGCTCGAATAACGTGGTTGTGATCGATTCGCTGGGCTCGCGTTCCGGGTCCCCGATCGTTGTCGGGGAGGGGCCGACCGGGCTGGTACTTCAAACCCTGCGCAACCGGCTCTACGTCCTGAACAAGTTTGGGGCGTCCATCTCGGTCGTTGACACCACGAGCAACGCCGAGATCGCCCGGACGCCGTTCTTCGATCCGACACCGGCGGTGATCAAGACCGGCCGTAAGCATCTATATGACACGCACCGCACTTCGGGGCTTGGCCACATTGCCTGCGCTTCCTGCCATGTCGACGGAAAGTCCGATCGCCTTTCCTGGGATCTCGGCAACCCGGCGGGTGAAATGAAGTCGTTCGGACAGAACTGCGGCTACCAGATAGCCAGATTCCAGGGAGCGTGTTCCGATTTCCATCCGATGAAGGGGCCGATGTTCACGCAAACGCTCCAGGACATCATAGGTAAGGAACCGCACCACTGGCGGGGAGACAAGACAGGGCTGGAGGAATTCAGCGGGGCCTTTACGGGACTGCAGGGCGATGACGTATTGCCCAGCGCGGCTGATCTGCAGGAGTTCGAGGACTTCCTCGCGACGATCTACTTCCCGCCCAATCCGTTCCGCAACTTCGACAACACGTTGCCGACCAGCCTTGCATTGCCCGGACAGGAGGCGCTGGGGAGGTTTGCAAAGCCGGGGTTGAATGGTCTCGCTCCAGGGGCGCAGATTCCCCCCGGAAACGCGCAGGCCATCGTGAATACGTATCTGACGCGAGGAGAACACCTTTCGACGGGAACGGGAGGCAATACTTGCGTCGTATGCCACGTCTTTACGACCGGTCAGGGCGGGGACGTGTCGGCCAGCGGCACGACCGGCTTCGCGCCGATTCCTCCGGGGCCGAGTGGCGAGCACCATCTGATGAGTACCGGAATAAGCATCGGCCCGAGCTCGGGACCGTATACATTCAAGGTGCCGCACCTCCGGGGCCTGCACAAGAAGGTCGGATTCACTCTCAAATCGACACCCAGCCGAGCCGGTTTCGGCTTTTTCAATGACGGCGGGGCGACGCTGCCTGGCTTCCTCGCGTTCTTTCCGCCGATGGCAGATGACCAGGAGATTTCGAATTTTATTGCGCTTCTTCTAGCGTATTCTGGTTCCGATCTTCCGGCGTCGGAGACGCTGAGTGATCCCTTGCGACCGCCCGGAGTGCGAAGCCAGGACACGCACGCGGCGGTAGGCAAGCAGGTGACTTTCAACGGAGCCAACAACAACGATGCCGCGTTAGTCTCCCTGTTGAGCCAAATGACGAGCCAAGCCGACGCCGGGAAAGTTGGCGTGGTCGCGAAAGCGGTTCGTAACGGATTGCAGCGCGGCTGGGTGTACCTCGGGGGCGGGGTTTTTCAGGGCGACCGGATCGCCGGATCGACGGTTCCCACCAATGCACTGCGCTCGTCAGCGGTAGCCGGTTCCGAGTTGACGTTCACGGTGGTCCCCTACGGCACGCAGAGGCGTATCGGGATCGACCGCGACAATGACGGGATCCTTGACGGCGACGATCCTACTCCGGCAGGCGTCCCTCTGAACATACAGGCTTTCCGGTTGTCGACGCCCCGTGTCATTTCCAGTAGCCCGACGAATACCGGTCACTGAAGATCCCTCCGGTTGGCGCGGTATTGGAAGCGGCGATGCCGCTCGCTTGGTATGAATACGCAAGTGCCAAGGAAATTTGAAGCTTCATGCGCTTCGCGCTGAAAGGTATTGGCCCGGAGGGCCGCGTAGAATTATTTGAGGTGCAGGCGCACGATAGCGCGGCGGCCAAGCAGCAGGCGACGGAGCGCGGCTATACGGTAATCGCTGTGCGTCCGCGCAACGCGATGGTGGGCCTCTGGCGTAGAGTCGTTCGTTTCCCGGTGGTGCTGTTTTCGCAGGAATTGCGCGTACTTCTTGACGCTGGCCTGCCTCTGGTCGAAGCTATTGACACGCTGGCAGAAAAGGAACCGCGCGCCGAATTCCGGGATGTGCTGGCCAGCATCGCGCGTATGCTGCGCCAAGGTCGCCCGTTGTCAGCCGCGATCGAGCAGTTCCCCGATGTGTTTGTGCCCCTCTACGCGGCAACGTTGCGCGCCGCGGAGCGCACGGGTGACCTCGTGCCGGCGCTGGGTCGCTATGTGACGTACGCACGGCAGCTGGAGGCATTGCGCAGCCGCCTCGCGCACGCTGCCATTTATCCGCTGCTGCTGCTCGGCGTGGGCGGCCTAGTAAGCCTGTACCTGATGCTTTACGTGGTGCCGCGCTTCTCGCGAATTTACGAAGACCGCGCCACGGATCTTCCGCTCGTTTCGAAGGCGCTGCTCGCCTGGGGCCGGACGGTGGAGGGCCACGGCCTCGCCCTGACATTGCTGCTCGCTGTGGCTGCGGCCGGCGCGGCGTGGGCGCTGCGTTCGGCGCCCGTGCGCGCGTGGTTTGCCGCGCGCATGTGGCGCATTCCGGGTATCGCCGAACGCCTGCGCATGTACCAGCTGGCGCGCTTCTACCGTACTGTCGGCATGCTGTTGCGCAGCGGCTTGCCTCTGCTTGTCGCACTGGAGATGGGTGCCGGGTTGCTATCTGCCGGATTGCGGGAGTTCCTCGCCAAGGCCTGTCGCGCTATTGGTGAGGGCCAATCAGTCTCGGCTTCGATGGATCGCCACGGTCTGGCGACACCAGTGGCGCTGCGAATGCTTACGGTGGGCGAGCAAAGCGGCAACATGAGCGAGATGATGGAGCGCATCGCCGTCTTCCATGACGAGGAAATCACGCGCTGGGTGGACTGGGCAACGCGCCTGTTCGAGCCGCTGCTGATGGTTGCCATCGGTCTTGTGATCGGCGCCATCGTCGTGCTGATGTATTTTCCGATTTTCGAGCTTGCCGGGAGCCTGCGATGAGCGAGTTCGCTCCGAACCTCATCGCGGAAGCGCGCGGTGTGGCTCAGGCGCAGAAGCGTCGCACTGTGGACGTACTGGAGGAGAAAGTCGGTCTGGACCCGGATACGTTCACCGATCGGCTCGCCGAGTTGGCGGCGATGCAGGTAGTTCGCATGGATGAATTGCGCGGTGCCGAACCTGCATTTGATCTGATGCCCTACAACGAGTGCGCTAAGCGCGGTTGCGTGCTGCTGCGTGCGCCCTCGGGTGACCTGCTGCTTGCCGCCGACGACCCTTTTTCGCCGGAGCTGGCGGCCTGGGCCGAGGAGCGACTTGCCGCGGCGCCTTTCACCTGGCGGCTGGTGCACCGGGGCGACTTGGCGGCTTTTCTCGCCAGCCACGAGGAGACCTTGCGCGCGCTGGACAGTTTGAAGGCGGACGCGATTCTTGGTTCCGGCGACGGCGAACGTACCGAAGACATTTCGCTGCGCGCAATAGGCGACGAATCGAGCGAGATTGTGCGGCTGGTGCGCTCGACGCTGCGCGACGCGCTGCGCATCGGTGTGAGCGACGTGCATTTTGAATCTGTGCCCGCCGGGCTGGTGATCAAGTTCCGCATAGACGGCATCCTGTCGCAGGCGAAGGCAGTGCAAGACCCGCGCCAGGCAGAGCAGGCGATCGCTCGCATCAAGGTCCTGGCAGAGCTGGACATCACCGAGCGCCGCGTGCCGCAGGATGGACGCTTCCGCGCGCTCGACCAGGGCCGCGCTGTGGATTTCCGTGTCTCTGTCATGCCGAGCATTTTCGGGGAGGACGCGGTGGTGCGCGTGTTGGACAAGCAGTCGCTGTACGAAAGTGCGCGGCAGCAGCTTTCGCTGGACAGCCTGGGCTTCGCCGAGGAGGACGTCGTCGCCATCCGGCGACTGACGCGCGAGCCCTACGGCATGCTGCTTGTCACCGGACCGACGGGTAGCGGTAAAACCACCACCCTCTACGCCGCGATCACCGAGATCAACAGCGGCCAGGACAAGATCATCACCATCGAAGACCCGGTGGAGTACCAGCTCGCTGGCGTTCTGCAAATACCAGTGAACGAGAAAAAGGGGCTTACTTTCGAGCGCGGACTGCGCTCGATCCTTCGGCACGACCCGGACAAAATCATGGTGGGCGAGATCCGCGACCCGGAAACCGCCAACATCGCCGTTCAGTCGGCGCTTACGGGACACCTGGTGCTCACGACGGTGCACGCCAACAACGTATTCGACGTTATAGGTCGCTTCATGCACATGAACGTCGATGTGTACGGTTTTGTATCCGCACTCAATGCAATTCTGGCGCAGCGTCTCGTGCGCCTCGTATGTCCTTACTGCGCGGCGGACACGCCACCTTCGGCGGAACTGGCGCGCGATTCGGGAATATCGCCGGCGGAAATCGCGGGGTTCCGATTCCGCACCGGGCTGGGCTGTCGAGAATGCCGCGGCACTGGTTACAAGGGGCGCAAGGCGATTGCGGAGTTGCTGGTGCTGAACGACGACCTGCGCGAGTTGATCGCTGCGCGTGCCCCGGTTCGGCAGATAAAGGAGGCCGCGTTGCGCAGTGGCACGCGCTTCCTGCGCGAAGCCGCGATCGATGCGGTTCGGTGCGGGGAAACCACGCTGCAGGAGATCAATCGTGTCACCTTTGTTGAGTGATCGGTTGACGGTGGGCCTCGCGCCGGCGCGCGTGACGTTGGCGCGTGCCACCGGCCTGTTGCGGTCGCGAATTACAAGTCGAAACAGCTTCGAATGCAAGACGGACGAGCGGGCACTAGGATGGACCGGATCGGTTGCCACGCTCGGGAAAATCGCCGAAAAACTGCGTGGCGATCGACTTCGCGTAACCGTCGTTCTCTCGAACCACTTCGTGCGCTACACGGTCGTGCCCTTTGACGGCGCGATATCGGGCGAGGCGGAAGAACTCGCGTACGCACGCTTTCACTTTTCGCGAATCCACGGGGAGGCAGCTGCATCCTGGGATATCCGGCTCTCGCGATCGTCGCGTGGCGTGCCGCGGCTGGCGAGCGCCATCGATCGCGTGCTGCTTGACGCGCTGCGCGACTGCTTTCCCACCAGTGCAAGGGCCCGCCTTGTCTCCGTGCAACCTTTGCTGATGTCGGTGCAGAATCGCCGGGTTGATACCGCGCCGTGGCTGCTGTTGGTCGAACGCGGCCGCGCCTGCGTCGCCAGTGCTCCGGGCGGGCGCTGGCAGACCGTGCAGAGCATGCGCGGCGATTTCTCGGCCCCGGAATCGTGGCCCGCGCTGCTGGCGCGCGCGCTTCTGCGATGCGATGGTGCTGAACAAGGCGAGGTGCTCGTGCAATCGTTCGCGGGCACGGAATTCCCGGCTTTCGTATCCGGGCGCTGGCGCTTTTCAGCGGCAGTTGGCGCCGGCCAAAGCGCCGTGGTAGCGGGGGCGGCTTGAGGCCGCTGCGGCTCGATCTGGACCATGTCGCGTCGGCGGACAGGTACCGCGCGGTCGGCGCACTGCTGCTGGTGTTTTCTCTGGCGGTCGCAGTCGCACTCGTATTGCGCTACGGCGACGCGGCGATCGAGCTGGACCGAATGCAAATCGCGCGCGCCCTCGTCGGCACCGGGCGCAATTCGGTGAAAGCGGTGCCGAAGGCTAAGCTCGACGAAGAGGCGCGCACCGCAGATGCGGTGCTGCGCCAACTTACCTTGCCATGGCCCGATATCATTCGCACGATCGAGGAGGCGGCGACACGCGATGTCGCGGTCCTGCAGATGCAGCCCGATGCATTGCGTCGCGAATTGCGCCTGTCCGCCGAAGCGCGCAATCAGGATATGATGCTGGAATTCCTGCGGCGTCTCGCGTCGGCGAAGGCGCTGGGCGACGTGCACATCGTCAGTCACCAGGTGCAGATGGAGGATCCGCAGCGGCCGCTTCAGTTTTCAATTCTGGCGCTGATGCGGGAAAGGCCTTGAACCGGATCAATTCGCTGCTGACGCGACTGGGGCCTGCGGGAGTACTGGGTCTAGGGGTATTGGTGTTCTGCGTTCCGTTCTACTTTTCGGGATTGCGACCGCTGGAGCAGGAGGTCGCGGCGCAACGCGGGGCGGTCGAGCGGCTGCGGGCGCGCGGTCCGTTTCGCCCCGTCGCGGTGGAGGACCGTGCCACCGAGCTGCGGCGTTTCCATGAGCTTTTCCCGCACGTCGAACAGCTTCCGGGAGAGCTCGAACGGCTCTTTGGACTCGCCCGCGGCGCGGGGCTCGACCTACGGCAGGGCGAGTATCGCTTGGAGCGGCCGTCCGCGGGACTCGCGGCCTATCGCGTGACTCTGCCAGTGCGCGGCGCCTACCCCCAATTACGCAATTTCGTGAATGCGGTATTGCGAGAATTTCCTATCGCCTCCATCGACGCGCTACGCTTTGAGCGGCACGCGGTTGTCGACAGTCAGCTCGACGCTCAGCTGCGCCTGACGGTGTGGTTCCAGAACAGCGGAGATACGCCATGAAACGCATCGTCGTCCTGCTTGGCCTTATCGCCGTGTTCGCAGCAGGCTGCGCCGGCCAAGGCGTGATCGGCGATTCGCGAAAGCACTTCGAAGAAGGTCGAGGCGAGGAGGCACTCGCTTTGCTGGCGGCCGCTATGAAGCGCGAACCCGACGATCACGCGCTGCGCAAGGAATTCTTCCGACTGCGTGAGGTCCTGCTTGCGCAGTGGCTGGGACAGGCCGAGTCGCTGCGCCAGGCGAACCAGTTCGATGCCGCCGCCGCGCTGTATCAGCGCATTTTGCGCCACGACCCGTCTAGTGCGCGCGGGCGCGCGGGAATGGCGCAGGTGGTAACAGACCAGCGACATCGCGCTGCGGAGCAAGATGCGCAGAAGCTTTTCAGCCAGGGAAAGCTGCGCGAGGCGCAGGATATGCTGCGCCCTGTGCTGGTTGAGAACCCTCAGCATCGCGACGCGCGTCGTCTCCAGCGACAGATCGACGATCGCCTTGTAACGCCCGCTGTTACGTCGGTCCGGCTGAAGACCGCCACCGGCAAGCTGATGTCAATCGAGCTGCGTGACGTCACCCTGCGCGCAATGTTCGACGCTCTTTCTCGTACCACCGGAATCAGCTTTGTTCTCGACAAGGACGTGCGCACGGATCAGAAAGCTAGCATCGCGGTGCGTGACCAGGAGCTCGAGGAAGTCATCCGTCTGATTCTGGTCACCAATCAGCTGGAACAGAAGGTGCTCGGAGAGACAACCGTGCTGGTGTACCCGAACACGCCGCAGAAACAGCGCGAGTATCAAGAGCTGGTGGTGCGCACCTTTTACCTTGCCAATGCAGATGTCAAACAAACAGCGAGCATGATCCGGACCCTCGTGAAGACTCGAGATCTCTTTGTCGACGAAAAACTCAACATGCTCGTCATCAAGGACACGCCCAATGCGGTGCGCCTCGCCGAGAGGCTGATTGCTGCGCACGACCTCGCGGAGCCGGAGGTTATGCTCGAGGTGGAAGTTCTCGAAATCGCGTCCAACCGGCTGCTCGATCTGGGATTGCGCTTTCCCGATTCGGTTGCCTGGAGCCTTGTGGGCGGCGGCACGGCAATAGCCGCGCCGGGCGGAGGAACCGCCGTCACGGGCGGCACTCCCGGCGTGGTAAGCCTGCCGGAGTGGCTGAACCGCAGTTCGGCGCTGGTCCGACTCGCGTTTACCGACCCGCTCTTTATCCTGTCGCTGCGCCAGCAGGACGGCACCACCAGTGTGCTCGCCAATCCGCGCATTCGCGTCAAAAACAAGGAAAAAGCTCGCATCCATATCGGAGATCGCGTGCCCGTGATCACGACCACTGCGGCGGCGACCGGAGGTTTCGTATCGGAGTCTGTGAGCTACCTTGATGTGGGTCTGAAGCTGGATGTCGAGCCGCTTGTGTACCTGGACGACGAAGTTGGAATCAAGGTAGGACTAGAAGTAAGCAACATCGTGCGCGAGATTCGCAGCGGCACGTCCAATACGCTCACCTACCAGATCGGCACCCGCAATGCCAATACCAATCTCAGGCTGCGGGACGGCGAGACGCAAATCCTCGCGGGCCTCATAAGCGACGAGGATCGGCGCACGGCGAACCGCGTGCCCGGGCTTGGCGATATGCCCGTCTTGGGGCGCCTCTTTTCTTCCACTAGCACTACGACCAGCAAAACGGAGATTGTCTTGCTCATTACGCCGCGGCTGGTGCGGAGTCTCGCGCGGCCCGATTCGCGCACGCTCGAGTTCTCGGGCGGCACGGAGGCATCGACGGGCTCCGCTCCTGCTATTGCCACGGCACCACCTGTGGCCGCACCAGCGTCGCCATCCACGGCGCCCGCCCCCGCCGCAGCACCGTCAATGGTTCCGTTTGGCGGATTCGTGCCGGGAGGATTCCCGCATTGAGAATCGCCGAAAAAACCGCCCACGGCTTTACCCTGATCGAGCTGGTTATTACGGTGGCGATTGTCGCCGTGCTGGCCTCGGCGGTAATGCCGCTCGCCGAGCTTGCGGTGCAGCGCGCTAAGGAGCAGGAACTACGCCGCGCATTGCGCGAGATTAGAGGGGCGTTGGACAACTACAAGCGGGCTTCTGATGAAGGACGCGTTGTTCGACGAACAGTACAGTCAGATTATCCCCGCCGACTGGAGGAACTCGTCGAGGGCATAGAGGACCAGAAGAGTCCTCGCAAAGAGAAAATCTACTTTCTCCGGCGGCTGCCTCGCGATCCTTTCGCGGCGGACCCACAGCTTTCCGCGGCGGCGACCTGGGGCAAGCGCAGTTATGCGAGTCCGCCTGACGATCCGAGGGATGGGGAAGACGTGTTCGACGTGTACTCGCTTTCGGCAGGTAAGGGGATCAACGGTAACCCCTACCGGGAGTGGTGAGCCTTGCGGCGCTCTGGCTTCACGCTGATTGAGCTCGTGGTGGTGCTGGCCGTGGTGGCAACCCTGCTCACGCTTGCGCTTCCGAGATACTTCTCCAGCGTGGACCGTTCGAAGGAGGCCGTCCTCAAGGAAAATCTGTACCAGATGCGCGACGTCATTGGTAAGTACTACGCTGACAAGGGAAAATATCCCGATTCGATTGAGATCCTGGCAACGGAGAGGTACTTGCGCAAGGTGCCTGTGGATCCGGTGACGGAAAGCAGCGCGACCTGGGTGGTGGTGCCGCCTGACGACCCGCAAAAGCGCGGCGTTTTCGACGTCAAAAGCGGCGCGCCGGGCCGGGCGAGCGACGGTAGCGCCTACGCCGATTGGTAAATTCCAGGAACCGAGAAAGTGCGGCGCGAATTCGGTTTCACATATCTCACAGTCCTGTTTATTGTGGCGATCATGGGCGCCGGACTTTCCCTCACCGGTGAGCTCTGGTACACGGCCGCGATACGGGAAAAGGAAGCGGAACTCCTGTTCACCGGCAATCAGTATCGCGAGGCAATTGAGCGCTACTACCTTGCCGGGCCGCAACAGTACCCGCGCGCGCTCGAGGACCTTATTAAGGACCCACGGAAGCCGGGCACAGTACGCCATTTGCGGCGTTTGTACCAGGATCCGATGGGAGACAGCGGGAAATGGGGTCTGGTTGACGCACCTGAAGGCGGCATCATGGGCGTGCACAGCATTTCCGATGGAAAGCCGATTAAGAGCACTGGATTCGGGCCCCTCGATGCAGGTTTCGAGCGTGTCGCGAAGTATTCGGACTGGAAATTCATCTTTGCGCCGACGGTCCAAGGCGGCGCCACTGCACCGGCGAAATCGGCAGCCCAGCCACGCTGACGTGTGCCGCGCCTCAGCGCGATACGGAAGCGCGAAAAGGCACCGGCGTATCGAACGCGACCGCGTGCCCCGACCGCCCTCGCAGATCGAGGGAAGAGATGCGGATCTCGGCGGTCGCGTCCGCTTTGATCGGTCTAAATGTGAACATGAGCAGTTCTATGTCTCTGGCGATCGCGTTGCCTGTGCCGGAGAGGCTGACGTCAATCGAGCCAGCCCGATTCGCGACGTATTTGAATTTGCGCTTGCCGGCGAAAAACTTGCCCGGCCGCACTCCGACAGCTTCGAGCACATCGGCGTTGAATCGCAACTGCATCGGCGAATTGCGCACTCGCTCGCCGGCAGTTATGCGAAGCGATACGTTGAAGTTCGAACCCGCATGTACCTGCTGCGGTCCTTCCCAGCGCAACTGCACAGCGCTGGTGGTCGCAACAGGCGCAATACTCTCGCTCTGCGTCGCCTTGGCGGCGACAATGGGCGCATTGGTCTTCAGGCCAATCGCCGAGCTTACTGGCACCGATTGGCGCGCGTTTAGCGGCAAATAGAGGAGGACGATCTCGTCGTCGGAAATGGATTCGACGCGGTAGCCGCCGTCCAGGATCTCGCCCTGCGTCACGGGAAAGACGCGGTCGTCCCGCGCGAGGAGCAATTGCTCCGAGCCGCCCTGCGCGACCATCCCCGCGAACTTGAAGGGAAGCGGCGGCAACGCGGCGGCCGTCACTTGAGCCTTCGCTGGCGCAGTCGGCGCCCAAGAGCGAGGTTCGAACAAATCGGTGCCGGACTTATCCATGCCGGCGCGAATCGGGAGTTCGGCAAATCTAGAGCGCGGCGCGCTTGCCCCTTGCTTCGTATTCTCTGGCTGCGCCAAAATTCCGGCAGACGCCGGGTCGGTAGGCTCCACAGTAACGGCGAGCCATATCGTCACCGCCGCAGCCGCTGCGACTATCGAGACTCGCGTGCCTTGTTTTTTCACTGCTTGCTCCAGCGAACATTCTAGCCCTGAATCGTTGCAGTGAAATCCATTGGGTGCGCGCCAATTCGCTGAGCGCGCTCCGCGCAGGCCGACCACCCTTGGGCGAACTAGAGGCCGAGTTCCCGGAGGACTAACTCTTTAAGCGCCTGTATTTCGGGGCTGGTTAACTTGCGCGGGTGCGGGAATGGCACATCGAATCTGGCCTGAATTGTCGCCGGACGGCTTGAAAGAACTAGCACTCGATCTGCCATATGCAGGGCTTCCTCCACATCGTGGGTGATCAGCACTACCGTATGGCGCTCCTTGGCCAGGATGCGCAGCAGTTCGGCGCGCATGCGTAAATTGGTCAGGGCATCCAGTGCAGAGAGCGGCTCGTCCATGTAGAGAATGTCCGGCTTGACGACGAGCGCTCTAGCCAGTTCAACACGCTTCAGCATTCCGCCGGACAGTTCATGCGGGTAGCTTTTTTCAAAGCCCTGCAGTCCCACCAATTCGAGATAATGATCGGCGAGCGCCTTGTGGTCGCCGCCGCCATTGAGCCCGAACATCATGTTGCGCTGAACGGTGAGCCACGGGAATACCGAGCCCTGCTGGGAGATGACGATGCCATTCGGATTCGGTCCGCTGCGCGCCATGCCGTCGACCAATACCTGTCCTTGGTCAGGGCGGTCGAATCCGGCGATGATATTGATCAGGGTCGTCTTGCCGCAACCCGAGGGCCCAACGATCGCCACGAATTCTCCGTCTGCGACCTGGAAATCGATTCCCTCGATCACCTGCAAGGGACCTTTCGCGGTCAGGTATTTCTTGGTAATTCCATTGACTGATAGCTTGGCTCGCATCGGACCCTGTCCCGCGACCGTCGGCCGGGAACCCCTGTCGGAAACGATCTGTCCCCCGAGTTTCCCGATCGACAGCTCAGCGCGCATATTTCCAGCTTACCACTCTAAGCTGTTCCAGGCGCCGCATCGCGCCGTCGAGCATCAGGCCGGTCACACCTATGATGACCATTCCGGCGATGACAAGGTCGTAGCGGTTGCCGGCGTTGCGCGAATCGATTATCAGGTAGCCGAGCCCGGATCGGAGCGCAATCATTTCGGCGGCGACGACGACGAGCCATGCCACGCCCAGGCTGACCCGCATCGCGATGATGATCTGCGGCAGGATCGCGGGAATCACCACCTGGCAGAAAAGTTTGAGTCGTGTAACCCCGAAATTCTCTGCCGCGCGAAGGTACTGGCGATCGATCGTGTGCACTCCCGCGGTTGTCTGTACGACGATGGGAAAAACCGAGGAAAGGAAAATCAGGAAGATCGGCGATACGTCCCCCACACCAAACCAGAGGATCGACAAGGGAATCCAGGCGATCGGGGAGATCGGCCGCAGCATTTGCACGACCGGATTCAAGGTCGTGAAAATGCCGGCCACCCATCCCATCAGCAGGCCTAATGGAACGCCGATCGCGACCGCGAGGAAAAAACCGGTGCCGACGCGAAACAGGGACGCGCCGATGTGGTTCCAGAGCGTACCCTGATCGATTAGCTCGTAGGTCCCCGCCACGACCTGCCACGGCGTCGGGAAAATGACGCTTTCGCTCTGCACTACCACGGCCCACCACACCGCGATTATCGACGCTACCAGCACTAGCGGCGAAAGAATTTGCCTGATCCCTATCATCGCATCATACCTTCGCCGTGCCGTTCCTAGAGCCAGCGCCCAGAGGTTGCGAAGGTGCTCGCTCGCAATTGAAGCAGATCCCACCACGCGGGCTTCGGCTTGACGAATACGGTCAACTGGCCGCTGACGTGCGCGGTGCAGGCGAAGTCATACCGCGTGGCCACGCCGAAGGGGAGGCGAAAGTTCTGGCCGGGCATGATCAGCACCGGCCCGAACATCTGCGGCACGTCGTCCTGGTTTTTCATGACCAGGACATCCTTGACGCCGAGGGTCAGGTGGATCTGGTCGGGAAGGACATCGAATTTCTCGCCAGCGCTCCGGCGCGCCCACGTCCCTTTGGGAATGACATGAATCTCCTCCCGCCATTCGTCGCCGACCGGCGCGAGCGCTCCCCAGGCAATCCCGCCCAGAGCAACTCCGGCTATCGCCATCAATACCCAGTATCGGCGAAGAATACTCACGTCACTTGACGGTGGCGGTGACCGGAATCTTTCCGGCCTTCTCGAACTGCAGCGTCACGCCGATCGTTTCCCCGGTCTTAAGGTCGCGCTTCAGATTGAGCAGCATGATGTGATAGCCGCCGGGTTTCATGGCAACTTTTTTACCCGCAGGAATCGCGATTTTCCTGACCGGGCGCATCATCATCATATCCATGTCGCGGTAGGTTTCGTGGATTTCCGCGGTAGCGGAGGCGTCGCTCGCGACGCCGACCAGCGCGTCGGGCGCCTTGCCGGCGTTGATGAGCAAGGCGTAGACGGCGCCGTTGCCGCTTCCGCCCCCTCCCGCGCCGCCCGTCATCATCGCGGCGCGGCGCGCCCACGCCCCCTCGACCTGGAGTTTTGCGCCGCCAGTCTGCCCGAACGCGAGAAACGGCACGGAAATCAGCGCGCAGAGCACCAAGGGGGAAAATCTGCTGGTCATGGTTTTCGCTCGCTTTTCAGCAGGGCGCGGATATCGTGCGCAATATCTTCCACGCTACGGCCGCCGAAGGGCAGCATTGCGCGCAGCCGCCCCCCGCGATCGATGAAATAGACGAACGACGAGTGGTGCACCAGATAGGCGGACGGGTGGCCCTCGACGGTCTTTTTCGCGATGGAGATGCCATAGGCTTTACGCACATCCGCTAGCTGTTCCGGCGTTCCCGTGGCCCCGAGAAACGAATCATCGAAGGCCGACAGATAGGTTTTCAGGCGCGCGGTGCTGTCGCGCTCCGGATCGACCGTAACGTATATCACCTGGAAATCCTTCGCATCCGCACCCAGCTTCTTGCGCGCCTGGGCCAGTTCCGCGAGCGTGGTCGGGCAGACGTCGGGACAAAAGGTGTAGCCGAATCCGAGCGCCACGACCTTGCCGCGGTAGCGGCTGAGCTTGAAATCGGCACCGTCCGTTCCCCGCAGGGAGAATTCCGGCGCCGCCCGCGGCGGATCGAAGACCCCGGCCTTAAGGCTCCCCCTGTCCGCGCCGCTCGCGCCGGCCGCAAAAGCAGCCAGCAACAGCGCAGCAATGCCACGCACCATCGGCGTTGTCAGCTCGCGAACGTAACGCGTTCCGCGCTCGCGTTCTTGACGAAGATCTCATCGACGTACTTTTCGAACGGGATATGCTGCTTGATCGTTCCGGCCGCCATGGACAGCTTCATCAGATCGTCGAACTCCGACTTGATGAGCCGCAAATCGCCGTAAGTGACGCGGTCCGGCGGGTTCTCCATCACGAACTTGAGCACGTTCACGTCCTGGTTGAAGAACTGCGGCTTGGCCGCGATTTCCACGGCCTTGGTCCGGTTCGCCGGCGCCTGATCCAGCCACTGGCCCGCGGCAAGCACGTGGTTGACGAGCTGCTGCACCAGCGGACGGTTCTCCTTGATCAACTCCTCGCGCACCGTGAGGACGCAGCAGATGTAGAGCGGCCATTCGTCGCGCGTCATGCTGAGAGGCCGCGCATAACCCGCGCGCTGCGCGACCGCGCCGAAGGGTTCGCCCGTGCAGTAAGCGTCCACCGCCTTGGCGAAGAGCGCCGCCGGCATGTCGGGCGGCGCCATCTCCATGACCTCGACGTCTTTTTCCGTCAGCCCCTCCTTCTGCAGCATCTTCCTGAGGAACAGGTAGTCCACGGCGAAGCGGCTCGGAATGGCGACCCTCTTGCCCCTGAGGCTTTTGAAGTCCTTGTACGGGGAATCAGTCCGCACCATGATAACGGCGCCCGAACGGTGGCCGAGCGCGACGATCTTGACTGGTATTTTCTTGTCCACCATGTCCATCGCGAGCGGCGCCAGCATGTAGGTCGCCTGGACCCGATTCGCCATTTGCGACTCCTTGAGTTCGGGCCAGCCGCTGAATTTGCTGAATTCGAACATCTGACCACCGGCCGCGCTCGTCATCGAGCAGGCGATGGGAAGACTTAGGTTGCAGGTAACCGGCAGGGCGCCTACCGGCATCGCCTTCTTCGCGGTTTGCGCGAACGTATGGTTGCCCAAGGGGGCCATCGCCGCGGCCGTTGCCAACAGCAGTCGCCGCCTGCGGCGATTAAACTGCCCGAATCCAAGCTTTTCAGAATCCATGGCGACCCCTTTCATTCCAGCTGGTTGGAACAATGCCAAGACCGAGTCTGGCGCATCATTGGCAAATCCGCTGACCAACAATAGGTGTGACTTTGTCTATTATAGCCAAAGACAATCAATTTTACAAAGCCCGATCCACTCGCAGCCGTCGCGCGGCCACAGGGGTATCAGCCATGGATGAAGCCATCGAGATTCGACATCTGCGCTATTTCTTGGCGGTCGCCGCGACCGAGAACTTTACCCGTGCCGCCGAGCGCATGCGTATTTCGCAACCCAGCGTGTCGCAGCAGGTCGCACAACTCGAGCGCATTCTGCATACACTGCTTTTTCGGCGTATCGGCAAACGGGTGCAACTGACCGAGGCCGGAATGACGTTTCGGCGCGGCGCCGAAGTCGTGCTGCGCAAGCTCGAAGAGGCTTGCGGATCGGTGAACGACATTGCGGCGTTGGTGTCCGGGCACGTCGATCTCGGCGTCATTCCTGCGCTGCACGTCGCCTGGGTGCCGCCCCTGCTCGAACGGATGGCACGCGACTATCCAGGCACAACCGTCGGCGTGCAGGAGCTCGCTTCGAGCGGTATCGAAACTGAACTGGAGGCAGGGCGCCTGGACCTCGGATTTGGACTGATTACCCGCAGTTCTCCGAATGTCAGGTACGAACACCTGCTTTCGGCCCCGTTCTCATTGATCGTGTCCGAGCAGCATAAACTTGCAGATCACAAGTTGATTGACCCCGGAAGTCTCGATGGCGAAAGGCTAGTGCTCCTGCCCCACAGATTCGACATGCGGCGGGAAGGCGACAAGTATTTCCGGAATTTGCGGATGCACCCCAAGGTAGCGTTCGAAATCGACAGCATTGACGCGCTCCTGACCAGCGTTGCGCGCGCGGGAACGCCTACGATCTTGCCGGCAATCGTCTTGCGTGGTAGGGAGGCGCTCCGGCTGCGTGCAATTCCGCTGGCGCGCAATCTCCGGAGTATTGATTTTGGACTCCTCTGGCCGTCAGGTAGTACCGTGAGCCCCGCCGCGCTCGCGGTCGGGGCGATCTTGAAGGATCTTTTACCGGGTTTTGGTCGAGTTCCCCGGTCGTCGACCGTCAAGCGATCTAGTAGGAGGCGCGGAAAAACCCCGACGAGGCGCTATTCGGGCACCGATGGCACCTACATGAACGAACCATCGGCACGGAGCCTTCCACGTGGGCAGCGAGGACGTGCACGCGCGGATTGAAGAGCGTTCCGCCTCACCTTAAGGTGACGCATGAATACCGGAAAGTTCCCGGATAATTGCGCAATGCCTGCCCCAACATCGCTCGATTTCCGTCCCGACGCGCCCGATTTCCTCGCCGATCCGTTTCCGCTCTACCGACGGCTGCGGGAAGAAGACCCGGTGCACTGGAGCCCGCGCCTGAAGGCCTGGGTGCTGACGCGCTACGACGACGTCAGGAGCGTGCTGCTCGATCGCAGCATTTCCTCGGACCGCATGCGGCCGTTCTTCGCCACGCTGCCGGGTCCCGAGGCCGCGCGCATCGGCGACATCGTCAAGTACCTGTCCACTTGGATGGTGTTCCGCGACCCGCCGGAGCACACGCGCCTGCGGCGGCTGACCAGCAAGGTGTTCCACGTGCAGTCGATGCACGGCATGCGCCCGACGGTCGAGGCGCTGGTCGACTGGCTGATCGAGCGCATCGGCGCGCGCAGTGAAATCGATTTCATCGCCGACTTCGCCGGGCCGCTGCCGGCGCTGGTGATCATGGCGATGCTGGGCGTGCCGCGCGAGGAGCTGGCGATGGTGAAGCGCCTCTCGGACGACATGGCGCTGTTCATCGGTAGCTCGCGCATGTCGCCGGACAAATACGACATCGCCGAGCGCGCGACGAAGCAGATGGCCGCGTTTTTTGTCGAATTGATTCAAGACAGAAAAAAGCAGGTGAAAAACGATTTGCTCTCGCAGCTTGTCCGTCTGGAAGACGGCACGGATCGACTTACCAACGACGAGTTGGTGGCCACCTGCATCCTGCTGCTGTTCGCCGGGCACGAAACCACCACCAACCACATCGCAAACGGCCTGCTGGCGCTGCTGCGATTTCCGCGGCAGCTCGGGGCGCTGCGCGGCGACCCGGGCCTCGCGCCGCGCGCGGTGGAGGAGCTGCTGCGCTACGACGGGCCGAGCGGCGTGCAGGCACGCGTCGTGAAGGTGGCGCACGAGATGCGCGGCAGGACGCTCAAGCCCGGCGATCGGATGTTCGTGATGCTTTCGGCAGCGAACCGGGATCCCGACGCCTATCCGGAACCGGACCGCCTCGACCTGCGGCGCGACGGCGTGCCGCACCTCTCCTTCGGCTTCGGCATGCACATCTGCCTCGGTTTCCCGCTCGCGCGGCTGGAAGGGCAGATCGCGCTGCCGGCGGCGCTCAAGCGCTGGCCGCGCATCGAACTCGCGGTGCCGGAGGCGAAGCTGGATTGGCTCAATTCGATGGTGTTTCGCGGCATGACCGCGCTGCCGCTGCGGGTGGGATAGCGGGAGGCATTGCCCGCTATTGACCGCAGTCAAGAATTTTCGCGCCGCCGCCAGCCCATAATCGCAGCGTGAAGAAGAAGCGCAAGTTCGGCCTGAAGGGCCGCGGCGTCGAGCCCAAGGCGCGCGAGGAAATCCGCGCGCTGCTGGCCGGCGATCCGCGCCGACCGGACCTGCTGATCGAGTTCCTGCATCGCATCCAGGACGCCTACGGCCACCTGTCGGCGGCGCACCTCGCCGCGCTCGCCGAAGCCATGCGCCTGTCGCAGACCGAGGTCTACGAGGTCGCCACCTTCTACCACCACTTCGACGTGGTGAAGGAGGGCGAAACGCCGCCGCCCGCCCTGACGGTGCGGGTTTGCGACTCGATCACCTGTTCAATATTTGGCTCTGATGTCTTGATCAAAGAGCTTTCGAAAACACTGGGGCCGGACGTGCGCGTTCTCCATGCGCCCTGCGTAGGCCGCTGCGAGTCGGCGCCAGTAGCGGTGGTCGGCCAGAATCCAATCCTGAATGCTTCAGTCTCTTCAGTCGAAAAAGCAGTAAGGGCAAAGCAAACCCGCTGCCCCGAGACGCAATACGCCGATTTCAACAGCTATGGAAAGAACGGCGGCTACAAGCTGATCGCGGATTGCCTCGCTGGCAAGCGCACGCGCGAGGAAATTACGAAGATCATGGAGGACTCGGCGCTGCGCGGCCTGGGCGGCGCCGGATTCCCGACCGGGCGCAAATGGAAGATCGTCGCCGCCGAGCCCGCGCCGCGCCTCATGGCGGTCAACATCGACGAGGGCGAGCCAGGCACGTTCAAGGACCGCTACTTCCTTGAGCGCGACCCGCATCGCTTCCTGGAAGGCATGCTGATCGCGGCGTGGTGTTCGGGAGTTGGAGAGATTTACATTTATCTGAGAGATGAATACGCGGGCTGCAGGGTAATTCTCGAAAAAGAGATTTTGAAGCTGAAGTCAAAAGCACATTTTCCATTACCCCCAATTCATCTTCGCCGCGGCGCCGGCGCGTACATCTGCGGCGAGGAGTCGGCGATGATCGAGTCGATCGAAGGCAAGCGCGGCATGCCGCGGCTGCGCCCGCCCTACGTCGCGCAGGTCGGCCTGTTCGGCTACCCGACGCTCGAGCACAACATGGAGACGGTGTACTGGGTGCGCGAGATCGTGGAGAAGGGCGGCGCCTGGTTCGCCTCGCAGGGACGCAACGGCCGCAAGGGCCTGCGCTGCTTCTCGGTTTCGGGCCGCGTGAAGAAGCCGGGCGTGCACGTGGCGCCCGCCGGCATCACCGTGAAGCAACTGATTGCGGAATACTGCGGCGGGATGCTCGACGGGCATGCGCTCTACGGCTACCTGCCGGGCGGAGCCTCCGGTGGGATTCTGCCCGCTTCGCAAGGGGATGTGCCGCTCGACTTCGACACGCTGCAGCCGCTCGGCTGCTTCATCGGCTCTGCCGCCATCGTCATCCTTTCCGACCAGGACAAAGCGTCGGACGCAGCGAAGAACCTCATGGCTTTCTTCAAGGACGAGTCCTGCGGCCAGTGCACGCCCTGCCGGGTGGGCACCGCCAAGGCGCTCGGCCTCATGGAGGCAAAGCGCTGGAACCAACCGTTGCTGAAAGAACTCTCACAGGCGATGATGGACGCCTCGATCTGCGGACTCGGTCAGGCGGCGCCCAATCCGGCGCTCAGCGTGATGAAATACTTTCCGCAGGAAGTGGGATAGAGGGAAAAAGCGCGATGGACCGCATCAGCACCAAGCAGCTCGCGACCCTGCCGATCGAGTTCAAGCTCAACGGCAAGACCGTCGTCGGCCGCCCCGACGAACCCCTCATCGAGACGGCGCGCCAGAACGGCATCTCGATTCCGCACCTGTGCTACTCGCGCACGCTGCGCCCCGACGGCAATTGCCGCGCCTGCGTTGTGGAGGTGAAGGGCGAGCGCGTGCTCGCGCCCTCGTGCTGCCGTTTCCCGACGCAGGGCATGGAAGTCACTACCGACAGCCCGCGCGCGCTCGCTTCGCAGAAGATGGTGCTCGAGCTGCTGCTCTCCGACATGCCGGAGACGCAGTACACGCTCAACAACAAGGTCGACGTCTGGGCGAGGAAGCTGGACGTCGGCAAGCCCAGGTTCGAAGCAAGGAAGCAGCCGAAGGCCGACATTTCCCATCCCGCCATCGCGGTGAACCTGGACGCCTGCATCCAGTGCACGCGCTGCGTGCGCGCCTGCCGCGAGGAGCAGGTCAACGATGTGATCGGCTACGCCTTCCGCGGCGAACACTCGAAGATCGTGTTCGACCAGGATGACCCGATGGGCGTTTCCACCTGCGTGGCCTGCGGCGAATGCGTGCAGGCCTGCCCCACGGGCGCGCTGATGCCCGCGCGCAAGGCCGGGCTCGAAGTGGTGGACAAGAAAGTGGATTCGGTCTGCCCGTTCTGCGGCGTCGGCTGCCAGCTCACCTACCACGTGCAGAAGAGCAGCAACGTCATCAAGTTCGTCACCGGCCGCGACGGGCCGGCGAACCACAGCCGGCTGTGCGTCAAGGGCCGCTATGGCTTCGACTACGTGCAGCATCCGCAGCGATTGACGAAGCCTTTGATCCGGAAAGCTGGCTTGAAGAAGACGGCGCATTTCACCGTCGATCCCGCCAACTGGAAGGAAGCCTTCCGCGAGGCCACGTGGGAAGAAGCGCTGAATGTCGCGGCAGAGGGTTTAAAACGAATAAGGGATGAAGATCGCTTCGCTCTGGCGGGCTTCGGCTCCGCCAAGGGCTCCAACGAAGAGGCCTACCTGTTTCAGAAGCTCGTGCGCACGGGCTTCGGCCAGAATAACGTCGATCACTGCACGCGCCTCTGCCATGCCTCGTCCGTGGCGGCGCTGCTGGAGGGCGTGGGCTCGGGCGCGGTATCGAACCAGGTAAGCGACGTGATGAACGCCGAGGTGGTGCTGATCATCGGCGCCAACCCCACCGTCAACCATCCGGTGGCCGCGACCTGGATGAAGAACGCGGCGAAGAACGGCGTCAAGCTGATCGTCGCCGATCCGCGCCTCACCGAGCTCGCGCGCCACGCGGCCTACTTCCTGCAGTTCAACGCCGACACCGACGTGGCGATGCTGAACGCGATCATTCACGCCATCATCGACGAGGACCTGGTCGACAAGAAGTTCGTCGCCGACCGCACCAGCGGCTTCGAGGCGCTGAAGGAAAACGCGAAGAACTATTCGCCGGAGAAAATGGCCCCGATCTGCGGCATCCCGGCGCAGACGCTGCGCGAGGTGGCGCGCCTGTTCGCCACCTCGAAGGGTTCGATGATCCTCTGGGGCATGGGCATCTCGCAGCACGTGCACGGCACCGACAACGCGCGCTGCCTCATCGCGCTCTCGCTGATGACCGGCCAGGTCGGGCGCCCGGGCACGGGCCTGCATCCGCTGCGCGGCCAGAACAACGTGCAGGGGGCCTCCGACTCGGGCCTCATCCCGATGATGTACCCGGATTACCAGCGCGTGGACAACCCGGAAGCGAACAAGCGCTTCCAGGCGCTGTGGGGCACGAAACTGGAGACCAAGCCCGGATTGACGGTGGTCGAGATCATGAAGGAGGCCGAGGCTGGGCGCATCCGCGGCATGTACATTATGGGCGAGAACCCGGCGATGTCCGATCCGGACGCCGACCACGCGCGCGCCGCGATGGCGAAGCTCGAGCACCTGGTGGTGCAGGACATCTTTCTCACCGAGACCTGCTACCTCGCCGACGTGGTGCTGCCGGCCACCGCCTGGCCCGAAAAAGACGGGACTGTGACAAATACCGACCGCATGGTGCAGCTCGGCCGCAAGGCGATCGAGCCGCCCGGCGAGGCGAAGCCGGATCTCTGGATCATCAACGAGATCGCCAGGCGCATCGGGCTCATCTGGAACTACACGCAGCCCAAGCAGGTGTTCGATGAGATGCGCAAGGGCATGAATTCCATCGCCGGCATCACCTGGGAGCGCCTGGAGCGCGATTCCTGCGTGGTCTACCCCTGCGAGAACGAGGGCGACCCGGGCCAGCCGGTGGTGTTCACCGAAGTGTTCCCTACTGCCACCGGGCGCGCCAAATTCGTGCCTGCCGACCTCATTTCCGCCGATGAGCGCCCGGATGCCGCCTATCCCATTGTGCTCATCACTGGGCGCCAGCTCGAGCACTGGCACACTGGCGCGATGACCCGGCGCGCGAGCGTGCTGGACGCCCTGGAGCCGGAAGCGGTGTGCTCCATCCACCCGCTCGATCTCGACGCGCTGGGCGCGCAGCCGGGCGATGTCATCACGGTCGAATCACGCCGCGGCAAGGTTTCGCTGTATGCCAGGGAGGACGAAGGCACGCCGCGCGGCGCGGTGTTCATCCCGTTCGCGTTCTACGAGGCGGCGGCGAACCTGCTGACCAACCCGAAGCTCGATCCCTTCGGCAAGATTCCGGAATTCAAATACTGCGCGGTGCGCGTGAGCAAAGGTGGCGCACACCCCGGAAATCCCGGATACGGCAAGGGACGCAGCATGAAGGAAATGTACGGTTAATTGTAGGTCTGACCCGCCTTGACCGCGGTCAAGGCTTCGCCCGCGGCCACTCTTCGACAATCCGCCTCCTGATTCAGGCGAGGAGGAAGTTCATGTCGTCCGATATCGAGATCGCGCAGGCGGCGAAGCTGCAGCGCATTTCCAAGGTGGCGCTCGACAAGCTCGGCATCGCCGAACAGCACCTCGAGCCCTACGGCCATTACAAGGCCAAGATCTCGCTACCCTACCTCGACACGCTGAAGTCGAAAAAGGACGGCAAGCTGATCCTGGTCACGGCGATGACGCCGACGCCGGCAGGCGAGGGCAAAACCACCACCACGGTTGGGCTGGGCGATGCGCTCAACCACATCGGCAAAAAGGCGGCGATCTGCCTGCGCGAGCCCTCGCTCGGGCCGGTGTTCGGCGTCAAGGGCGGCGCGGCGGGCGGCGGCTACGCACAGGTGGTGCCGATGGAGGACATCAACCTGCATTTCACGGGCGATTTTTCGGCGATCGCGCTGGCCAACAACCTGCTCGCGGCGCTGCTGGACAACCACATCACCCAGGGCAACGAGCTCGGCATCGACGTGCGGCGCATCCAGTGGAAGCGCGTCGTGGACATGAACGACCGGGCCTTGCGCGACATCGTGATCGCGCTCGGCGGCACTGCCAACGGCTATCCGCGGCAGGACGGTTTCGACATCGTGGTGGCCTCCGAAGTCATGGCGATCTTCTGCCTGTCGACATCGCTCGAGGACCTGAAAAAGCGCCTCGGCAGCATCGTGGTCGCCTACACGCGCGACAGCAAGCCGGTGCACGCGAGGGATCTGAAGGCGCACGGCGCAATGACGGTGCTGCTGAAGGACGCGCTTGCTCCCAATCTGGTGCAGACGCTGGAGGGCAACCCGGCCTTTATCCACGGCGGGCCGTTCGCCAACATCGCGCATGGTTGCAATTCGGTGATTGCGACGCAAAGCGCGCTCAAGCTCGTCGACTACGTCGTCACCGAGGCGGGCTTCGGCGCCGACCTCGGCGGAGAGAAGTTTCTCGACATCAAATGCCGCAAGACGGGTCTGCGGCCGAACGCCGCGGTGATCGTGGCGACGGTGCGCGCGCTGAAATACCACGGTGGCGTGGACGTGAAGGAGGTCAACAAGGAAAACCTGGCGGCGCTGGAGAAAGGTCTGGTCAATCTCGAGCGCCACGTCGAGAACGTCACCAAGGTGTACGCGATCCCCTGCGTGGTATCGATCAACCGCTTCAACTACGACACGCCGGCGGAGCTGGAGATGCTGAACGCAAGAATGAAGAAATTCGGCGTACCGGTGGTGCTGGCGACCCACTGGGGCGACGGCGGCAAGGGCGCGGCCGAGCTGGCGAAGATCGTGGTCGGCCTGTGCGACCAGGCGTCGAGTCCGAAATTCGTCTACGAGGACACCGATACGCTCTGGGACAAGATCAACAAGATCGCGAAAAAGGTGTACCGCGCTGCCGACGTGACCGCGGACGCCAAGGTGCGCGCGCAGATCAAGCGGCTGCAGGACGAGGGCTACGGCCACTACCCGGTGTGCGTGGCCAAGACCCAGGCCTCGGTCACCACCAACGCAGCGACGCGCGGCGCGCCTACCGATCACGTGGTCAACGTGCGCGAGGTGCGGCTGGCGGCGGGCGCCGAGTTCGTGGTGATGATCTGCGGCGACATCATGACCATGCCGGGCCTGCCCAAGGTTCCGTCGGCGGAAAAAATCGACCTCGTCGACGGCAAGGTGGTCGGACTGTTCTAGAATAAAACGATGCTCGAAGAAGTTCTCACGCAGGCATTCTGGCTCGGCCTCGCGAAGATCATCGGAGTCAACATCGTCCTGTCGGGCGACAACGCGGTGGTGATCGCGCTGGCGGCCCGCTCGCTGCCGCCCAAGCAGCAGAAGCTGGCGATCCTCTGGGGCGCGGGCGCGGCCGTGGTGCTGCGGATCCTGCTCACGATCTTCGCGGTCGCGCTGCTGGCGCTGCCCTGGCTCAAGATCGTCGGCAGCCTGCTGCTGTTCTGGATCGGCATCAAGCTGCTGGTGCCGGAGGATGACGACGCGGAAATCAATGCCAGCGACCACATGCTGACCGCGATCAAAACAATCCTGATCGCGGACCTGGTGATGAGTCTGGACAACGTGATCGGCG
>DASYUW010000266.1:0-14327 GCA_036000845.1 Burkholderiales bacterium | reverse complement strand
GTCCAACAGCCGCCCCGGCGTGGCGACCAGGATATCCACGCCCTGGCGCAACGCGCGGATCTGCTGGTTCATGCTGGTGCCGCCGTAAACGGTCGCGGAGCGCAGGCGCAGATGGCTGCCGTAAGTGCGCACGGCTTCCTCCACCTGCGCGGCCAGTTCACGCGTCGGGGTGAGGATCAGGGCGCGGATTGGGCGGGATGCGTTGCCGCCTGCCGGTTTCGCCGACAGCAGCTGCAACAGCGGCAGGGTGAAGCCCGCGGTCTTGCCGGTACCGGTCTGGGCGCCGGCGAGAATGTCGCGGCCCTGCAGGATTACCGGGATGGCTTGCGCCTGCACCGGGGTGGGTTGCGTGTAACCCTGATCGGCAACAGCGCGGATCAGTTCGGCACGCAGGCCGAGACCTTCGAATGACGTAGTAATGGATATCTCCTGAAACAGCCTGCGGAAGCCATGCTTCCGAACCGGTTCAGGCAGAATCGACTAAGGTTGAAAACTTCGGGGAAGAACGACCACCACGAAAGGGCTGAGACGCGGACCGATTGACGCGAACCAAAATCCTTGGCGCGCACTATACAGGCCTGCCGCCTGAATGTCTCGCACTAATTTAGGGGCGAGGCACGAGGCGCGAGGTACGAGGCACGAGGTACGAGGTACGAGGGTTGAGCAAAGCCTTAAAGTACTCAAGACCTAGTGCCTCGTACCTCGCACCTCGCGCCTCGCGCCTCGCGCCTCGTGCCTCGTGCCTCGTACCTGCCTTCTTGCTCACCCGCACGCGCCGATCGCGCCGCAGGCGGTGCAGAACTCGCAGCCGTCCTTCCTGATCACCGCGGTATTGCCGCACTCCTTGCAGCGCCTGCCGGGCAGCATCCGCATATCTTCGCGTTCGCGCGCGGCCTCCGGGATCTCGAGCACGCCCATTTCATTGACCGGATAGCCGCGCTCGTCGAGCACGCCGAGCATGGCGTAGCGATGGATGATGAGCCGCGCCACGTAGGCCACGGTGCTGGGCCAATTCTGCTGCCGGTTCTCGCCCGGCACGCGGGCCATGAAATCGCCCAGCGGCTCGGCATAATTAAGCAGTTTGCGCAGCTTCATACCGATCCACGCCGGGTCGATCACCCGCATGTCCAGCGAAAGCAGCTTGCACAGTCCGTCAAGCGAGCGCGGATAAGCGCCTGCCATCCATACCGAGTACGGCCGGCGCTGGCCCGAGGGCAGCACCAGCTCCTTGAGGATCAGCACGAAGTCGTCGCTAGAGCTCGGGTTGAAGACATCCACCGACCAGGACATGGTGCCGTCGGTGCCGGTCTTGGGTTCCTTTTTCGCGAACAACGCATCGCGCACCGGCGAACGCCCGTCGCGCGCAGCGAGCGCGCCTAGCTGCTCGACGCGCCAAGCCACGATGCGGCCGAAAGCGGCGACCACGCTGGGCACCCGCGAGGGCTTGCCGTCCGGCGGCAGCGGGCAATCGAATGCATCGTCGCCCGGGGTGCGCGACAGGATGTCGAGCTTCATGCGCAGCCAGGCCTTGTCCTGCGCACGCATGTCCATCGACAGCGTCTTGGCCACCGCGCCGATTCCGCGCGGCTGCTCGGCGCCGTTGACCCAGACTTCGAAGGCATGCGGATCGCCGTTGTCGACGTGACCGACGAAAATCGCGAACTGGCCGAAGGGCGACTCCACCATATAAGTCCACGCCGGATTGCCGGCCGCGAGCCGCGGACGGCTCGGCCAGCGCAGGCTCGACAGCGCCGGCGTCGGCGCTGCCTCCAGGCGGATGCGGCGGTCCGCGTCCGAGGTGTCGAGGTCGTTCGGCGCTTCCTCGTGCGCGGTGACCGACAGCACGCTCCCGAGCACGCTGTTGGGACGATACGTGGTGATTCCCTTCAGGCCGGATTTCCAGGCGTCGAAATAGAGGTCCTTGAAATTGTCGAAGGGATAGTCCTCCGGCACGTTCACCGTCTTGCTGATCGCCGAGTCCACGAACGGCGCCACCGCCGCCACCATGCGCATGTGGTCAGCCGCGGAGATCTCCAGCGCGGTCACGAACTGCGGCGGCAACTTTTCGGAATTGCCGCCCAAGTGGCGGAACAGACGCCAGGCGTGGTCCTCGACGTCGTAGACTTTGTGCGTGCCGTCGTGGCTGCGCTTCTTGCGCTGGTAGGTCCACGAGTACGGCGGTTCGATGCCGTTGGCCGCGTTGTCGGCGAAGGCGAGCGAAATGGTGCCGGTCGGCGCGATCGACAGCAGGTGCGAATTGCGCAGGCCGTGCCTGCGGATCGCCTGCTTCAGCGTTGGCGGCAGCCGCGAGGCGAAACGCGGCGCGGCGAGATACTGCTCCGCGTCGAACAGGGGAAAGGCGCCCTTTTCCTGCGCCAGGTCCACCGACGCGGCGTAGGCCTGGTCGCGCATGTGTTCCGCGATCCGTGCCGCCATTGCCCGCGCTTCCTCGGTGTCGTAGCGCAGTCCGAGCATGATCAGTGCATCGCCCAGCCCGGTGAATCCCAATCCGATGCGGCGCTTGTCGTGCGCCTCCTGCTTCTGCTCGGGCAGCGGCCACACGGTGGCGTCGAGCACGTTGTCGAGCATGCGCACCGCCACCTTCGTGACTTTCGCGAACGACTCGAAATCGAAGCCTGCCTTGGGCGTGAACGGATGCGATACGAACTGCGTCAAATCGATGCTGCCAAGGCAGCAGCAGCCGTAAGCCGGCAGAACCTGCTCTCCGCAAGGATTACTCGCCTCGATAGTTTCGCAGTATGAAAGGTTGTTGTCTGCGTTGGCCCGGTCGATGAAGATCACGCCGGGCTCGGCGTGGTCATACGTCGAGTCCATGATCTGCTTCCACAGATCGCGGGCCTTGACCGTGCGGTACACCCACAGGCCGTCGGCGCGCTGCCGCTGGTTCCCCCCCTCTCCCTCCGGGAGAGGGGACGGGGGTGAGGGACCGCGGCGGAGCGCCTCCGGGAGAGGGCGGGGGAGAGGGGCGTTGGGCGGCACCTTGTGCACCAGTTCCCAGTCGCCGTCGGCCTCCATCGCGCGCATGAAGGCGTCGGTGACGGCGACGCTGACGTTGAAATTGCTAAGGCTGCCGTCGTCCTTGGCGTGGATGAAGCGTTCGATATCGGGATGGTCGCAGCGCAGGATGCCCATCTGCGCGCCACGACGCGCACCGGCCGATTCCACCGTTTCGCAGCTCTGGTCGAACACGCGCATGTAGGACACCGGGCCGCTGGCGCTGCTCTGCGTGCCACGCACCAGCGCGCCGTGCGGCCGGATCGCGGAGAAGTCGTAGCCCACGCCGCCGCCGCGGCGCATGGTTTCCGCCGCCTCCATCAGCGCGACGTAAATGCCGGACTTGCCGTCGACGGTTTCGGACACCGAGTCGCCTACCGGCTGGACGAAGCAGTTGATCAGCGTCGCTGCGAGCTGCGTGCCGGCGGCGGAGTTGATGCGCCCGCCGGGAATGAAACCGCTTTCCAGCGCTTCCAGGAACACCGGCTCCCATCTGGCCGGCTCTTTTTCTACGGCGGCAAGCGCACGCGCCACGCGCAGGCGCACGTCGTGCACGGACGTCTCCCCGCCCTTGGCATATTTCTCCAGCAGGACGTCGACGCTGACCTGTTGAGCCGGCAGTGAAAAATGGGGATCGTTGGCTTTCATGACTTTATTTCCTCGAATTATTTCTATGATACCCCTGCGCCCTGTGCCGGGCGGCGCTCGGGCGGCGGCATCACCGCCTCCGGACGCCCACGCTCGCGCAGGAAGTCCGCAAGCGCTTTCGCGGTGTGCGACAGTGCCGGCTGTCTCGCGATCGCCTCCGGCGGGCCCATCGCCACCACTCGGCCGCCACCGTCGCCGCCCTCCGGGCCGAGATCGATCAGCCAGTCGGAATCGGCCATCACGTCGAGATTGTGCTCGATGACCACGACGGTATTTCCGGCATCCACCAGCCGGTGCAGCACGCGGATGAGTTTTTCCACGTCCGCCATGTGTAATCCAACAGTCGGTTCGTCAAGCACGTACAGGGTATGCCCCCTCACCCCCACCCTCTCCCCCGAACTTCCGGGGGAGAGGGAGTTGGAAGAGGAAGTAATCCTCTTTTTTGCTCCCTCTCCACGTTTCAAGTGGAGAGGGTTGGCGTGAGGTGGGCGCACCTTGGCAAGCTCGGTTACGAGCTTGATCCTTTGCGCCTCGCCGCCCGATAAGGTCGGGCTTTGCTGGCCGAGGGTGAGATAGCCGAGTCCAACGTCCTGCAGCAGGCGCAGGGCATGGTGGATCGACGCGTGCGCAGAAAAGAACTCGACCGCCTCATCCACGCTCATCATCAGCACGTCGCCGATCGACTTGCCCTTGAAGCGCACCGCCAGCGTTTCCTGGTTGAAACGCGCTCCGCCGCAGACCTCGCAGGTCACTTTAACGTCCGGCAGGAAGCTCATACCGATGGTCTTCAGACCCTGCCCGTCGCAGCCGTCGCAGCGTCCGCCCGAGGTGTTGAACGAGAACCGGGTGGGCTGGTAACCGCGCATGCGCGCTTCAGTGGTGGCCGCGAACAGTTTCCGGATCGCGTCCCAGAACCCGACGTACGTTGCCGGGCAGGAGCGCGGCGTCTTGCCAATCGGCGCCTGGTCCACTTCCAGCACCCTTCCCACCTGCTCCCAGCCCCTGATCTGCCTGCAGCCGTGGAGCTCCACTGCCTTGCGGTTGCGCGCCTGGGCAACCAGTTGATGCATGTTGTCGTAGAGCACATCGCGCGCCAGCGTCGACTTGCCGCTGCCGGACACGCCAGTCACGCAGGTCAGCCTTGCCAGCGGTATGCGCACATCGACGTTCCTGAGGTTGTGCATGCGCGCGCCGGCTACCTCCAGCGCCGAATGCCTGGGCGCAGTCTCGCGCCGGTCCACCAGCGGGTGGCGTAACGGCTGCGCGAGGAAGCGGCCGGTCAGCGATTCCGGCGCCTTCATGAGATCGGCGACGGTGCCCTCCGCCACGATCCGGCCGCCGAGCCGGCCGGCGCCCGGGCCGAGGTCCACCAGGTGATGCGCGCGCCGGATCGTGTCTTCGTCGTGCTCGACGACCAGCAGCGTGTTGCCCTTCCTTTCCAGCTTCTCCAGCGTATCGAGCAGGATGCGGTTGTCGCGCGGATGCAGGCCGATGGTCGGCTCGTCGAGGATGTAACACACGCCGCGAAGGTTCGAGCCGAGCTGCGCGGCGAGCCGGATGCGTTGCGCCTCGCCGCCGGACAGTGTCGGCGCGGAGCGATCAAGCGTGAGATAGTCGAGTCCGACTTCCGCCAAGAAGCCGAGACGGCTGCCGAGTTCTGCCAGCAGGTCGCGCGCGATTTCCCGCTCGCGTCCTGCCAGCTCGAGATCGGCAAACAACTTCGCGAGCCCGGCGACCGGCTGCGCGCCGTAGTCGGCGATCGAACGATCGCGCCACAGCACCGCGAGTGCCTCGCGGTTCAGACGCTTGCCTTCGCATTGCGGACAGGGCTCGTCCACTTCCAGCCACTCTATCCACGAATCGAGAACATGATCCTCGGTGCCGGTACGGGTACGCTCTTCGTCCCAACCGACATCGGCAATCTGCAATCCGGTACCGTAACAACCCGGACACCAGCCGTGCTTCGAGTTGTACGAGAACAGGCGCGGATCGAGCTCGGGGAAGCTGCGCCCGCAGGAGGGACAGGCGCGCTTGGTCGAGAACACCTGCTCGACCTGTGCTTCGCCTTTCATAATTCTCTCCAGCGGCGCGATGACATGCACCACGCCCTTGCCGTACTCGAGTGCCTGCTTGAGTGCCTCCCGCAGCGCGTTTTCGTTGCCCGGCCGGATGTCGAGGTCCGCCACCGGCAACTCGATGGTGTGCTCCTTGAAACGGTCGATACGCGGGAACGGGCTCACCGGCAGGAACTCGCGATCCACCCGCAGGTGGGTATGGCCCTTGCCGCGGGCCCATTTCGCGAGATCGGTATAGACCCCTTTGCGGTTCACCACCAGCGGCGCAAGCAGGCCGACGCGCACCCCCCTGTACTCGCGCATCAGTCGCGCGGCGATCGCCTGCTCGCTCTGCGGCTCGATTGGTACCTTGCAGTCCGGGCAATGCTGCACGCCCAGTTTCACGAACAGCAGCCGCAGAAAGTGATGGATCTCGGTCAGCGTGCCCACCGTGCTCTTGCGCCCGCCGCGGCTGGTGCGCTGCTCGATCGCCACCGTCGGCGGGATGCCGCGCACCGAATCCACGTCCGGACGCGAAGCCGGCTGCACGAACTGGCGGGCATAGGCGTTCAACGATTCGAGGTAGCGGCGCTGGCCCTCGGCGAAGACGATGTCAAAAGCGAGCGTGGACTTGCCGCTGCCGGACACGCCGGTCACCACCGTGAAGCGCTCGCGCGGGATCGAAAGGTCGATGATCTGCAGGTTGTGCTCGCGGGCGTTGTGAATCTGGATAAAGGGATGAGGGGCGAGGGACGAGGGCCGAGCGGGCTGCGCCGTCTTGTGTTGCGCGACCGCGCCTTTCTGCAGCGCCTTTTCGTACCCGGCGAGCGCCTTGCCGGTATGAGACGTCGGATTGCGCCTCACGTCTTCCGGCGTGCCGGCGCACACCAGTTCCCCGCCGGCGTCGCCGCCCTCGGGACCCAGGTCGACGATCCAGTCGGCCGCGCGGATCACGTCGAGGTTGTGCTCGATCACCACCAGCGAGTGGCCGCCCGCCATCAGCTTGCGCAAGGCGCGCAGCAGCTTGGCCACGTCGTCGAAGTGCAAGCCGGTGGTCGGCTCGTCAAAAAGAAACAGGGACCCTTTCGGCGAGGCGTGAGGCGTGAGGCGAGAGGCGGGAAATTTCCCTGCTTCGGCGAGGTGGCCCGCGAGCTTGAGCCGTTGCGCTTCGCCCCCGGAAAGTGTCGGCACCGGCTGGCCGAGCTTCATGTACTCCAGACCCACATCCACCAGAGGCTGCAACCGTGCGATGACTTCCGGGCGGTCGGCGAAAAATGCGGCCGCTTCCGACACGGTCATATCCAGCACGTCCGCGATCGACTTGCCCTTGACAGTCAGTTCCAGCACTTCGGCGCGGAAACGCTTGCCGTCACAGTCGGGGCAGCGCAGGTACACGTCGGAAAGGAACTGCATCTCCACGTGCTCGAAGCCGTTGCCGCCGCAAGTCGGGCAGCGGCCGTTGCCGGAGTTGAAGCTGAAGGTGCCGGGGGTATAACCGCGCTCCTTTGCCGCCGGCTCCTTTGCGTAAAGATCGCGGATCGGATCCCAGGCGCCCACGTAGCTTGCCGGGTTGGAGCGCGTAGTGCGGCCGATCGGGTTCTGGTCCACCATTATCACTTCGGCAATGCGCTCGTGCCCGCGAATTTCGTGGTGTGCGCCCGGCAACTCGGTCGGCTTGCCTTTGTGCTTCAACAACGCCGGATAAAGCACGTCCTGGACCAGCGTGGACTTGCCGGACCCGCTAACGCCGGTGATGCAGACCAGGCGATTGAGCGGGATCGCGACGTCGATGTTCTTGAGATTGTGTTCGGCAGCGCCGAACATCTCGAGCCTCGCCGCTTTGGCATTGACCGGCACCGGCTCGATGCCGGCGTCGGCGCGCTTGCGTCCGGAAAGATAATCGCCGGTGAGCGACTTGCCGTTGCGTGCGAGCTCGGAGGGCGTGCCGAAGAACACCACTTCACCGCCGCGCTCGCCCGGTCCGGGACCGATGTCGAGAATGCGGTCGGCCTCGAGCATGATCTGCGGATCGTGCTCCACCACCACCAGCGAATTGCCGGCATCGCGCAGTCGCTGCATGACGCCGATCACCCGGCCCATGTCGCGCGGGTGCAGGCCGATCGACGGTTCGTCCAGCACGAACAGCGTATTGGTGAGCGAGGTGCCGAGCGCAGTGGTGAGATTGATGCGCTGGACTTCGCCGCCCGAGAGCGTCCGTGATTGCCGGTCCAGCGTCAGATAACCGAGCCCGACCCGGTCGAGATAGTCGAGCCGCGCGCGGGTTTCTCCGAGCAACTGATCCGTGGCCTCATCCAGCGGGGTGGGAAGATGCAGCCTACCGAAGTATGCCCGCGTCTTGTCGATCGGCAGCAGCATCAGGTCGTGCACCGTCAGGCCGGGCAGCGCAGCGAGTTGTGCATCGCTCCACTTCACGCCCCGCGGCATGAAGCGCTTCGCGGCAGGAAGCACGCCGTCGGCATCTTCCTTCGTTCCCAGCCGCCACAGCAGCGCATCCGGTTTCAGACGCGCACCGTTGCAGGCGGTGCACGGGGTGTAGGCGCGGTACTTGGAGAGCAGCACGCGGATGTGCATCTTGTAGCTCTTGGTTTCGAGCCAGTCGAAGAAACGGCGCACGCCGTACCAGGTGCCGGGCCAGGATTTTCTCCAGTTCACCCATTCCGGTTCGCCTTCGAGCACCCAATGCCTGTGTGCATCGCCCAGTTCGCGCCACGGCGTGTCCAGCGGGATGCCGCGCTTCTTCGCATATTTCTCGATGTCGTCCTGGCATTCGTGGAAGCTCGGCGTCTGCCAGGGTTTGATCGCGCCGCCCGCGAGCGACTTTATTTCGTCGGGAACGATCAGTCCGAAGTCGATTCCGATCACCCTGCCGAAGCCGCGGCAGGTTTCGCACGCCCCGAGCGGCGAATTGAAAGAGAACAGGTTAGGCGTCGGATCGGCGTAGTGGATGTCGCAGTCCGGGCAGTGAAGGTCGCTGCTATACCGCCATGCGCCAGCGACCCGTGACTGGTGACTGGTAACTGGTGACTGGTTCGTGCTGTCGAGCGATGTGCCGGTTTCCTCTACCGTATAGACATTGACCTTGCCCTGGCCGACCCTGAGCGCTGCTTCAAGCGCCTCGATTACGCGGGGGCGCTCGGCCGAGGACATGCGCAAGCGGTCCTGCACCACCTCGAGGAAGTTCTTGCGCTGCGAGTGAATCCGCGTATAGCCCTGCTGTTCGAGAAGCTGTTTGACCTCGGCTTCGGAAAAGTTCTTCGGCACAGTGAGTGGAAAGGTCACGATCAGGCGGGGATCGCCGGCCTCGCTGGCCCTCTGGCGCATCGCCTCGAAGATCGTATCCGGCGAATCGCGCCGCACGGTTTGCCCACAGCCTCGGCAGAACAACTGCGCGGCGCGCGCATACAGCAGTTTCACGTGATCGGTGAGTTCGGTCATGGTGCCGACCGTGGAACGCGAGGTGCGCACCGGGTTGGTCTGATCGATTGCGATCGCCGGTGGAATGCCCTCGATCCGGTCCACCTGCGGCTTGTCCATGCGCTCCAGGAACTGGCGCGCGTACGGCGAGAAAGTCTCCACGTAGCGGCGCTGGCCCTCGGCATAGAGGGTGTCGAACACCAGCGACGACTTGCCGGAACCGGAAACGCCGGTCACGACCAGCAGTTCATTCAGCGGCAGATCGAGATCGAGCTTCTTGAGATTATTCTGGCGCGCGCCGCGGATGCGGATGACGTCGTGAATGTGGTTGGGCATGGATGCAGGCAGGGGATCGAATGTTTCGACAGGCACGCATGAGCCGCGTGTGCCCGTCAAAGGGCGCTATTCTACCGGTCCGAAATGCCGTGGTTGCGTTGATGCTGCAGGGATCGACCGCATCCCGGCCCTGCGAAAGTGAAATCTGATATAACTCCGTTCATGCTCTTCGTGCTCAAAACGTCATCGAACTGGCTCGCTGCCGGCGCCGTATTGCTCGGCTTGTCGTCCGTGCCAATGGCGATTCGCGCGGAACCACCTGCACCCCACCCGGGACACGCCGCACCGGTGGAGGCCCAGTTTCGCGGCTGTGAGTCGGCGGGCTGGTGCCGGTTCTGGATCGAACCGCTGGATCCCTTGGCAAAGTCGCTGCATCGCGTGCGTCCCGATGGCGTTTCGCGAATGCCCGGCGACGATGCCCTTTCCATTGCGGTGCGCGACCGCCTCAATGCCTTGCTCGCCAGCATGATCCACCAGTCCAAGCGCATCGTGCTGCATGACCTGCGCGAACTGGACGACGGAACGTTCGCGGCCACGGTAACGGTGAACGGTGCGAATCTCGCCTTAGACCCGGTTCTTGTGGAATTGCAGGATAAGCGCACAAGTACGAGTCGGTAGTTACCGGTCGGACCTTGCGGCGCGCCCGGACGATTGAATTGCCTGGAGGGAATACGGACCGGAAAAATATCCATCCCGGCGGCCGTAGCCGCCGGGATGGAGAATACTGAGCTAATTTACTGCTTCGTGATGGTCCAGACCACCGCGGACTTCGGCGTCGTGTAGAACGGCGATTCCATCTGGTAGTTCACGTACAGTTCACCGTAATCGGCAACGTACATCGTCCTGCCGTCCATGCTGAACTCGACATCGTTGGTACGCTCAAACCCGCCCCGGTTTTCCTTTTTCTGGTAGGCATTGGGACCGGGATCGATGTTCTCGGCGAAGATCGACCACTTGACGCCGGTCGGATTGAGGAACTCTACCTTCACGATCGCGGGCCACATCGGGCGCAGGCTTTCAGGGCCGTTGTCGATGATGCCGAACACCGCGGTGTAGAGCACATCGCCCGAAGCGAAAGACTTCGGTGCCCAAGCCAGTCCGTCCATCGGGTTGTTGGTGTCCCATTCCAGCACCGGGTTCACGTAGCCGTTGGGGTTGGGATTGGCGATGATCAACGGCGTGCCGCGAACCCCGATCGAGTGGTCGATGAAGCGATACGGGGGCAGCGTCGGAACGAAGGGTTTGTCCCCGATGTAGAGCTGGGGATTGGGCCGCGTCGGGTCGTACTTGTTGCCGCGATAGACGTCCGGACCAGAACGCTTGATGTTCACGAAGTTGTCGCCATCCTTGTCCGGGAAGCCTGCGTCCTGACCCTTCTCGGTGAAGACGAAGAGCCGTTCCGCGGCGTTGGCGACGCGGCGGTTGCCCTTGTCGTTGTGGCCGTTGTCGCTCACCGCCAGGGCGTTCTCGAACCGCGAACCTTTGGGGCCGAACGCGACACCGGACGAGTTGCGTAATCCCATCGCATACACTTCCCAGTCGTCACGCGTGTAGTTGCTGTTGGCTTTCAGTCTGGCGCGGTGAATGGCGCCACCGCAGGGCTTCTGCGCCTTGATCACTTGGCCCGGCTTGGACGGAGTGCCTTTGGGCAGGTACGCGCCCGTGAGGTTGCCTTCCGTGTCGCGGATGTTCAGGCCCGTCAGCACGATGTCACGGCAGGGCGGGTCGCGCGGCAGCGGGGGCATTCCGTCGGTCGTGCGCTTTTCCCAGTAGGGGTCGACCGCATCCGTCCAGCCATGGATGTTGGGATCGGCGTAGCCCGAGTTGCTCGGCGCGCCCACGGCATAGTAGAGCCAGCCGTCGCGGCAGGTGATGCCGCCGAGCGCGTGGTCGCCGATCGGCACCTCGTTCATGATCAGCTTCGGGGTGCCGTTGACGCCGTCGATTTCCCAGACGCCGTAGCTGTAGTCACCGACGTAGGTGCGGCCGTTTTCCGGGCAATAGCCGATTTCATTCAGGGCAAAGGACTTGAACATGCCCAGACCGACGTTGTCCTTGATCAGCTTGCCGGACTTGTCGTAGATCTTCACATGCGGCTTGTCGATGCCTTCCGGCGGAAAGCCGAAGGTATTGCCCGAAATGGCGACCCAGACGTTGTCGCTCTTATCGACCGTGATCGAAGTGATCGTATCCAGTCCGGCGGCGAACACTGCGACCTTGTACCCTGCTGCAACCTTGATCTTGCTCGGGTCCGGCTTGACGGGCGTGCGCGTAGACCATTTGCCCGCCGGGCCGGCCGGCTCCGCCTTTGCTCGATCCTGGGCGAAAGCGGACCCCGATAGGGACCCCACAGCCAGTGCGAGTATTGCTGCGTATCCTGATATTTTCATTTCTCTCTCCTCCTCGGTTTAAATGCCACTTCACTTTCCGTTCTTCTCAGTACACCAACCACTTCAGATCAATTCGCAATTCCTCTCCGTCCTGGCAACTCAATGACTCATCGGGGATCGGCCGTAAAAGTTCGCATATGTGCAACGATGCTGAGAATTTCTTCATCGCTCAGCCGTTTCTCCCAAGCAGGCATAGTCGCGATCTTTCCCATGTACGCCCCCCCTTTCTTGACGATCATTACAAGGTAATCGTCGGGGAGCTGGTCCATGTAGGCCTTGTTGGCCAAAGTTCCGATGTGGGGGCTGAATCCGCCGCGGTGTCCTTCGCCCCCATCTCCCCGGTACCCATGACAACCGGCGCACATCTGGTCATATATTTGCTTTGCCTTGGCCGGGTCAGTCTGCGCCGTCGCCGCCATCGGCATGATTGTCAACAGCATCGCTATGATTGTGATCGGATAATTCATTCGCACACGGGGCACTTCGATGAGAACGGGTTTACGGATAGGGAATGCGACCGTATCACGTGTCGCGGGAGGGCTCAAGTGGGGGTGTGGGATTGGCCTGCGGAGTTGAGGAAGGGCTCGGACATAGAGGTAAAAGGTCGAAGCTGAAAGGTGAAAGTGAATAGCCTTGCTTTGTTCTGGCACTCCACTTTTGCCTTTCACCTTTACCCTTTCACCTTTACCCTTTCACCTGTATTTCTCCAGCGCTTTGCCTACGAAGTCGTTGGTATACGAATCCGCCGGATTAAGGTCTTTCGCTTCCTTGACCGCGGGCTCGAAACCGATCAGCACCTTGTGCTGCGCCTCGACCCCGGCCGGCGGGAACAGGCCGTCCTTCGAATAGCTTTCGCGCATCCTCTGCAGTGCGGACAGATACAGCCCCCGGTCGCCGAGCAGATACTCCGGCGGCACGGTTTTCGCAACCTCCGCCGCCGATGCGGCGTTCAGCCATTTCAATGCTCGCACCATCGCGTTGGTCAACGCCTGCACGGTCCTGGGATTGGCCCCGACGAACTCCTCGCGCGTGTATAGCGAACCCGCCGGCAAGGGACTGCCGAACACCGCCTTTGCGCCCTGCACCGTAACCGTTTCCACCATGACCTGGATCGTGCCGGAGTTTTCCAGCAGCGTGATGGTCGGTTCGATATTGGCGATCGCGTCGAGGTGTCCTGCCTGCATCGCCGCCGCGGCGCCCGGGCCGGAGCCCACGCCGATGATGGATACATCGTCTGAAGACAGGCCCGCCGAAGCCAGCAGATGGTTGACGAATGCATGGGTGCTGGATCCCGGTGCCGTCACGCCGATTTTCATGCCCTTGAGGTCCTTCGCTGAGCGGAACTTTGCCGCGTGCTTCTTCGCCACCCCCAGCGAAATCGCCGGCGTGGCGATCTGCAGCACGAATGCCTTGAGTTTCTGCCCGCGCGAGCGCATCACCAGCACGTGATCGAACCCGCCGGAGACGACGTCGGCGCTGCCACCCATCAGCGCCTGCAGCGACTTGGCACCGCCGGCGAAGTCCAGGATCTCCACCTTCAGGCCCTCGTCCGCGAAGTAGCCGAGCCGCTCGGCGATAGACAGCGGCAGGTAGTAGAGCGACGCCTTGCCGCCCACCGCGATGGTCACAGCGGACTTCTCCGGTTGCGCACCGGCAGGGCTCGCCGCAATACCGAGCACAATGAAGGCAACGAGGGTCCGCAGTTTTTTCATCGTCTTTTGTGTCACCAGGGAATGCCCCCGGCGGGCCGAACGAGGACGGAAATTTTACTCGCGAACCGTGCGCCACGCAGTTGCCCGTGCGCGGCAGCGGTAGCGCCGCAGACCATGGACTCGCGTTAAACTGCGGTCTCGCACCAAACCGACAACAACGGAGACAGCCGCATGATAGAACTTTATTTCGCGCCCACCGCCAACGGACTGCGCGCGGCGGTAGCACTGGAGGAAACCGGCCTGCCTTACCGGACACACAAGGTGGACCTTGCCAAGGGCGAACAGCGCACTCCCGAATTCCTGAAGCTCAATCCCGCCGGGCTGATTCCGGTGATCGTCGACCCGGACGGCCCCGGCGGCAATCCGCTCACGCTCTCGCAATCGGGAGCGATCATCCTTTATGCCGCGGAGAAATCCGGCAAGTTCCTGCCAAAGGATGCCGCGCGACGCGCGCTGGCCATGCAATGGATGATGCAGGCGGCGAGCGACATCGCCGGCACCAGCGGCACGGTCTTTCGCATGGAAACGAGTGTTCCGGAAAAGATCGCCGCCAACACTGACTATTTCAAGCAACGGCTGCTCCGCTTTTTCGCGGTGTGCGATGCACAGTTGGCAGCGCGCGAGTATCTCGCGGACGAGTTCTCCGTTGCCGACATCATGCTGTATCCGAACTTTGCGGCGCGCAAGGCCCTGATCGACCAGGCCGGCGGCTTTGCCAATCTGCAACGCTGGGGCGC
>DASYUW010000265.1:0-19364 GCA_036000845.1 Burkholderiales bacterium | reverse complement strand
CAGCGCAGCGCAGGCGCTCGGCGCCCGCCGGCTAGGTGGCAACGCGGAATTCATGCGAGTGGCCACGGACAGCCGTGACATTCGTCCTGGCGATCTGTTCGTCGGCATCCGCGGCGAACGCTTCAACGGTCAGGAATTCGCCGCGCAGGCTCTCGCCGC
Organism: Burkholderiales bacterium; assembly: GCA_036000845.1. GTDB lineage: Bacteria > Pseudomonadota > Gammaproteobacteria > Burkholderiales > JACQAP01 > JACQAP01. Next base: position 19,205 of record DASYUW010000265.1, on the reverse strand, counting down.
CGGCGCGGTCGCGGCAATGGTGAGCGACGTTCCCGGGAACGCGGGCGCCGGCGCCAGGCTGCTGGTGGTTCCCGATACGCGCGTTGCGCTGGGCCAGCTCGCGGCTTACTGGCGCGTGCGCTTTGCGATGCCGTTGATCGCAATCACCGGCAGCAATGGCAAGACCGCGGTCAAGGAGATACTTGCCGCAATCCTGCGCAAGTCGGCCGGCGAAAACAACGTGCTCGCCACAATCGGCAATCTGAACAACGACATTGGCATGCCGCTCACACTGCTGAAATTGCGCGCGCAACATCGTTACGCCGTCGTCGAAATGGGGATGAACCACCTGGGCGAGATCGCCTACCTTTCGCGGCTGGCCAAGCCTACCGCGGCACTGATCAACAACGCCGGAACCGCGCATATCGGCGAACTTGGGTCCACCCAGGCCATTGCCCGCGCCAAGGGCGAAATATTCGAAGGTCTGGACATGGGCGGGACCGCGATCATCAACAGCGACGATGCATTTGCCGATTTCTGGCGCGGCCTGGCGAAAACACGGCGCGTGGTGGATTTCGGCTTGGACAGGAAGGCGGCGGTGTCGGCGCGCTACGAGCTTGCCGAGGCGGGCAGCCTGGTCACTATCGTGACGCCTGAGAGCGAGTTGGTCGCCACGCTCAACGTGCCCGGTCTCCACAACGTTAAGAACGCCCTGGCTGCAGCCACCGCAGCCTACGCGCTCGGGATCGAGTCCAAGACCATTGCCGCAGGCATTGCGGCCTATCGCGGCGTAAAGGGCAGGCTGCAGCGCAAGCGGCTCCCATCCGGCGCCACGTTGCTTGACGATACCTACAACGCTAATCCGGAGTCGATGAAGGCAGCGATCGCGGTTCTGGCGGCGCATGCCGGCCGCAAGGTTTTCGTGATGGGCGATATGGGTGAACTCGGCGATGCGGCTTCCGCGATGCATGCGGCAATCGGCGTGTTCGCCAAGCGCGCCGGCGTGGAGCGCCTGTTCGCGCTTGGAGATCTAAGTGCGGAAGCGGTACGCGGCTTCGGTGACGGCGGCACCCACTTCGCGACCGTCGAAGATCTGGTCGCGGCTGTCACCGGCGTGCTCGGCCGCGATACGACTTTGCTGATCAAGGGCTCGCGCTTCATGCGCATGGAGCGCGTGGTCGAGGCGCTGGGCGCCGTGAACGGGGAACAAACCGCGAAAGGAGGCGCCTGATGCTGCTGCTGCTTACCCAGTGGCTGGCCGAGGACGTTCGTGCCTTCAACGTGTTCAACTACATCACGCTGCGTGCCGTGCTTTCCACGCTGACCGCGCTGCTGATTTCCTTCGTCGTCGGTCCGGCGATGATCCGCAAGCTCACGGCCTACAAGATCGGCCAGTCGGTGCGCGACGACGGACCGAAGAGCCACCTGAGCAAGGCCGGCACGCCGACCATGGGCGGCGCGTTGATCCTGGTTTCGATCACCATCACTACGCTGTTATGGGCGGACCTGCACAACCGCTATGTGTGGGTGGTGCTGGCGGTGACGCTGGGTTTCGGCTTGGTCGGCTGGGTGGATGACTACCGCAAGGTCGTAAATCGCGACCCCAAGGGGTTGTCGGCGCGCGGCAAGTTATTCTGGCAATCGCTGATCGGGCTTGCCGCGGCCATCTACCTGGCAACATCGGCCACGTTGCCCGCGCAAACCGAGCTGATCGTTCCCTTCTTCAAGCAGGTCGCGTATCCGCTGGGAATCATCGGTTTCGTGGTGATGACTTACTTCGTCATCGTCGGCACCAGCAACGCGGTGAACCTGACCGACGGACTGGACGGGCTGGCGATCCTGCCGACGGTGATGGTCGGCAGCGCGCTCGGCGTGTTTGCTTACGTCGCAGGCAACGCGGTGTTCTCGAAATATCTCGGATTCCCTTCCATTCCCGGCGCTGGCGAACTCACGGTGATCTGCGCGGCGCTGGCGGGAGCGGGGCTCGCGTTCCTGTGGTTCAACGCCTACCCGGCGGAAGTGTTCATGGGCGACGTCGGTGCGCTGGCACTCGGCGCTGCGCTCGGCACCATTGCCGTGGTGGTCAGGCAGGAGATCGTGCTGTTCATCATGGGCGGGGTGTTCGTGGTGGAAACGTTGTCGGTGATGCTGCAGGTCGCCTCCTTCAAGCTTACCGGCAAGCGCATCTTTCGAATGGCGCCGCTGCATCACCACTACGAGCTGAAAGGCTGGAAGGAAAATCAAGTGGTCGTCCGTTTCTGGATTATCACCATGATGCTCGTGCTTGTCGGACTTTCTACATTGAAACTGCGATGAGACGACCACTTCATTTCAGCGGAGGCTCATGCGTACAGCACGTGATGCCGGAACGAAAACCAGGTTGTCGTCCGATTCTGGATCATCACGGTGATGCTGGTACTGGTGGATTTATCAACGTTGAAACTGAGGTTACAAATGACTAGCCGTCTGCAATTCGAGTTGTTCATGCGGGAAATGCGCGCGCAAGGGGCCAACAAAGGGCCCATACAACTGCCGCTTGCGAACCGGCATCCCGAAGAGACCGAGGACGTCGGCGCAGTGCGTCTGTCCCGAATCGAGGCTGCGATGAAGGAGACGCGTGCCGCTCGAGCTGGAAAATAGGCGCGTACTGGTGCTCGGTCTGGGCTCAAGCGGAATGTCGATGGCGCGCTGGCTGACTGGCCGCGGCGCGCGCGTATGTGTCGCCGATAACCGCGCTTCGCCGCCGAACGCCGAACGGTTGCGCGCGGAGCTGCCAGGCATCGAACTGCGCACGGGAGCGTTTCGCGCCGAGAGCTTCGCCGACGCGGAGCTGATTGCGATCAGTCCCGGCGTGCCGCTCGCCGAACCATTGGTGCAGGCGGCACTCGCCCGCGGCGTGGAAGTGATCGGCGACATCGAATTGTTTGCCCGTGTGCGCAACGAATATCCCGGCGCCAGAGTCATCGGTATCACCGGTTCCAACGGCAAGAGCACGGTAACCGAAATGGTCGGCGCGATGGTGCGCGCAGCCAGGACCAGGACGTTGGTGGCCGGAAACATCGGCCTGCCGATTCTGGAGGCGCTTTCGGAGATCAAAGCCGGAAGCCGGCGGCGCCCGGACGTGTTCGTACTCGAGCTGTCCAGTTTTCAGTTGGAGACCACGGAGAGCCTCAACGTCGACGCCGGTGCGGTCCTGAACCTGAGCGAAGACCACCTGGACCGCTATGCGGGCATGCACGAGTACGCACAGGCGAAGGCGCGCATCTTCTTCGGCAACGGCGCGCAGGTGATCAACCGTGAAGATGCATGGGCGCGCGAGATGGCCCGGTCCGGCAGGAGCGTATTCACTTTCGGACTCGACGAACCACGCGAAGACGGCGCGTGGGGGTTGCGCAACCTCGACGGCGAACTCTGGCTCGCAGAGGGGCGGGCCAACCTGATGAAGGTTTCCGAGCTGAAGGTGATCGGCCTGCACAACGCCGCGAACGCGCTGGCGGCGCTGGCGCTGTGCCGTGCGATCGGGCTTCCCTACGAACCGTTGCTCGACGCGCTCTTCAGTTTCGGCGGTCTGCCGCACCGCGTTCAACGGGTCGTCGAAATCAACAACGTGGCTTTCTTCGACGACTCCAAGGGCACCAACGTGGGCGCGACCGTCGCCGCGCTCGAGGGCGTGGGCCGGAAAGTTGTACTCATTGCCGGCGGCGACGGCAAAGGCCAGGATTTCTCGCCGCTTAGGGATGCGGTTGCGCGGCACGCCCGCGCTGTGGTGCTGATCGGGCGCGATCGCGACAAGATTGCCGCCGCGATCGAGTCCACGGGAGTGGTGCTGGTGCGCGCCACCGACATGCACGAGGCGGTGCGCGCGAGCCTTGCCCTGGCGCACGCCGGGGACGCCGTGCTGCTGTCGCCGGCGTGCGCAAGCTTCGACATGTTTCGCAACTACGAGCACCGCGCGCAGGTGTTTGTCGATGAGGTCAGGGCCTTGGAAGGAGCGCAATGAACGGCGTCCTGGGTCACGTGGCGAACCGGCCGGCGCCGATCGCCGAACTCGACTACGCGGTCGTCAGCTTGGCGGCGTTACTGCTCGGAATCGGGTTGGTGATGGTTTATTCCTCGTCTATCGCCATTGCCGAGGCGGGCAACTACACCGGCAATCAGCCGGCGTACTTCCTCATTCGCCACAGCGTGTTCGTTTTCGTCGGGGTGATGGCCGGCTTCATCTGCTTCCAGTTTCCGACGCGTCTATGGCAGCAGGCCGCACCCTACCTGTTCCTGCTCGGTGTGCTGCTGCTGTTGGTGGTGTTGATTCCCGGCATCGGCAAGGAGGTCAACGGCAGCCAGCGCTGGCTCTCGCTGGGACTGTTCAACCTGCAGCCCTCTGAGCTGATGAAGTTGCTGGTGATGTTGTACGCCGCCGACTACACGGTGCGCAAGGCCGCGTTGATGCACAGCTTCCGCAAGGGCTTCCTGCCGATGCTGATGGTGATGCTGCTGGTCGGAGGGCTGTTGCTGCGCGAACCGGACTTCGGCGCATTTGTGGTCGTCACGGTGATCGCCATGGGCGTCCTGTTCTTGGGCGGGATGAACTGGAAACTGTTCGCCGCCCTGATCATGCTATTGATCATCGGCTTCGTTCTGCTGATCTGGTCTTCGCCTTACCGCCTGCAACGCGTCTTGGGCTTCATGGATCCCTGGTCGGACCCGTTCGGCAAGGGCTATCAGTTGTCGCACGCGCTTATCGCCTTCGGTCGCGGTGAGTGGTTCGGCGTGGGCCTGGGCGCCAGCGTCGAGAAGCTCTTCTACCTGCCCGAAGCGCATACCGACTTTCTGCTGGCGGTGATCGCCGAGGAGCTCGGATTTGCCGGCGTAATCGCGGTCGTCGCGCTGTTCGCTTGGCTGACCTGGCGCGCCTTTGCGATCGGCAATCAGGCAGCGCGGCTGGAACGCTACTTCTCGGCTCTGGTTGCTCAAGGTGTCGGACTGTGGATCGGCGCACAGGCCGCCATCAACATGGGCGTGAACATGGGCGTGCTACCGACCAAGGGGCTCACCTTGCCGCTGCTCTCGTTCGGCGGCAGCGGCATTGTCGCCAACTGCTGCGCGCTGGCGATCCTGCTCAGAGTCGATTACGAGAACCGCCAGATGATGAAAGGCCTGTCGCTGTGAGCGGGATGCGCGATTCAGGCATCTCGCGCACCATCCTAGTTATGGCCGGCGGGACCGGCGGCCACATCTATCCCGCTCTTGCGGTTGCCGATTACCTGCGCGACCGCGGCTGGAAAGTGGTGTGGCTGGGCGCACGCACCGGAATGGAAGCCACTCTGGTGCCCCAGCACGGTTATGCGGTCGAGTGGATCCGGTTTTCCGGTCTACGCGGCAAAGGCATCGTGCGTATTGCGCTGCTGCCGTTGAATCTCCTGATCGCATTCTGGCAAAGCGCCCGAGCGATCTTCCGGGTGCGTCCCGATGTGGTGCTGGGCATGGGCGGCTACATCGCCTTTCCCGGCGGAATGATGGCTGCGTTTCTCGACCGGCCGCTGGTACTGCACGAGCAGAACTCGATCGCGGGCCTCGCCAACAAGGTGCTGGCGCAAATTGCAGACCGCATTCTGGTGGCGTTTCCGGGCGCGCTGAAGAAATCCGAGTGGACGGGCAGTCCGGTGCGCCGCGAAATCGCCGAACTACCGGCTCCGGAGCAACGATTCCGCGACCGCAGCGGCAATCTCAAAGTGCTGGTAGTTGGCGGCAGTCTCGGTGCGCAGATATTGAACGACACGGTACCGCTGGCGCTGGCGCTGATACCCGAGACCCGGCGGCCCGATGTCACGCACCAGGCCGGCGAGAAGCACATCGCAGCGCTCGAGAAGCACTATCGCGATGCCGGCGTGAACGCGACTTCGCTTGCCTTCATTCACGACATGGCGGGCGCGTACGCCGACGCCGATCTAGTCATCTGCCGCGCGGGCGCCTTGACGGTGGCGGAACTCGCCGCGGCCGGCGTGGCCAGCGTGCTCGTGCCGCTACCGCACGCAGTCGACGACCACCAGACCCACAACGCCCGTTTCCTGTGCGACAAATCGGCCGCGGTGCTGCTGCCGCAGAGCGAATTGACGCCGCGCAAGCTCGCCGATCTGCTGCTTGGTTTCACCCGCGAAAGACTTCTCGAGATGGCAAGGCTCGCGCGTTCGCTCGGAAAACCGGACGCCACGCGCGTGGTCGCCGAGCACTGCATGGCCGCAGCCGGCTAGAAAAACATGCAACAAGGGGACACAGAGACACCGAGAGTATCTGAGTCTGAACAGATCCGGTGTGCGGAAGCGCAGCACTTATTGAACCAGCCGTTTTCGGATCTCTTGTTTCGGTTTTCACTGTGCCTCCGTGTCTATGTGGTGGATCCCGAATCATGAAACATAAAGTCAAAGACGTGCACTTCGTCGGAAGACGCGGGGTCGCCATGAGCAGGAAGCAGGGCCCCGTCACCGGTCTTGCGATGGGATGCGACCGGCCGTGATTGGCGCGTGCTGCCGATTTGCACGGCGGTGAATAAGGAATAGATGAAGCACAAGGTCAAACATGTTCATTTCGTTGGCATCGGCGGCGCTGGGATGAGCGGCATCGCCGAGGTGATGCTCAACCTGGGCTTTGAGGTAAGCGGTTCCGACATCGCCGACAGCGCCGCGACGCAGCGGCTCAAGGCGCTGGGCGCGAAGGTGCACATCGGCCACGCCGATGCCAATGTCAGCGGCGCAAACGCAGTCGTCATCTCCACCGCCGTCAAGCCGGACAACCCGGAGGTGGCTGCCGCGCGCACCAGGCGTATCCCGGTAGTGCCACGCGCGATGATGCTGGCGGAACTGATGCGGCTCAAGCAGGGCATCGCGGTTGCCGGCACGCACGGCAAGACCACGACCACCAGCCTAGTCGCGAGCGTGCTTGCCGAGGCGGACATGGATCCGACTTTCGTGATCGGCGGCCGGCTCGAAGCGGCCGGTTCCCACGCCAAGCTCGGCAGCGGCGAGTTCATCGTGGTGGAGGCCGACGAGTCCGATGCTTCCTTTCTCTACCTGCAGCCGGTGCTGGCGGTGGTCACCAATATCGACGCGGACCACATGGAGACCTACGGACACGACTTCGGAAAGTTGCGCCAGGCCTTCCTCGAGTTCATCGAGCACCTGCCTTTTTACGGGATGGCGGTGCTGTGCATCGACGACGTCAATGTCCGCAGCCTGATGCCGCTCATTACCCGGCCGGTCACGACTTACGGCCTGACCGACGGCGCGCAGATTCGCGCGGTGGACGTGGAGGCGGCCGCGGGTCAGATGCGGTTTCGCCTGGTGCGCAAGATCGGCTTCAACGGGCACGTGCAGGCGGCGCCCGATTTGCGAATCACGCTCAATCTGCCGGGCATGCACAACGTGCAAAACGCGCTCGCGGCGATTGCGGTGGGTATGGAGATCGGTGCGCACGATGCCGCGATCGTCAAGGCGCTGGCGGAGTTTCGCGGCGTTGGGCGGCGCTTCCAGCGTTTCGGCGACGTGGCGCTAGGCAAAGGCGGCAGCTTCACGCTGATCGACGATTACGGGCATCACCCGGTGGAGATGGCTGCGACCATCGCCGCGGCGCGTGGCGCCTTTCCCGGCCGGCGTCTGGTGCTGGCGTTTCAGCCGCATCGCTACACCAGGACACGCGACTGCTTCGAGGACTTCGTGAAAGTGCTGTCCTCGGTAGACGCACTGCTGCTTACCGAAGTCTACCCGGCCGGCGAGGCGCCGATCGTTGCCGCGGATGGCCGGGCGCTGGCGCGGGCGGTGCGCGTCGCCGGAAAGGTCGAGCCGGTGTTCGTCGAACACGTGTACGAACTGGAGACAGCAATCCTGGAGTCCGTCCAACCCGGGGACGTGGTGATCACGATGGGCGCCGGCTCGATAGGCGGCGTGCCGGGAAAAGTTGCAAGGATGAAGGATGAAGGCTGAAGGAAATGACGGCTGGCACCCTTGCTGACACATATGGATATGTCTGAACAGGAGCATTTAGGGACACCCGCGCTTCGCGGCGAACTGCGGCGCGATGAGCCGATGCGCAAGCACACCAGCTGGCGTGCCGGCGGGACCGCGGATCGCGCTTACCTGCCCGCCGATCTCGATGACTTGTGCGTGTTCCTCCGGGGCTTGCCGGGCGCGGAGCCGGTTTTCTTCGCCGGTCTGGGCAGCAACCTGCTGGTGCGGGACGGCGGCATCCGCGGCACGGTGGTGTTCACACATGCGGCGCTGCGGCGATTCTTCCTCGACGAGGGGGCCGGCGCGGCGGAGATCTACGCCGAGGCCGGCGTGGCCAGCCCGAAAGTGGCCCGCTTCGCGGCCGTCCACAACCTTGAAGGCGCAGAGTTTCTCACCGGAATACCCGGCACCGTAGGCGGTGCATTGGCGATGAATGCCGGATGTTACGGGGCGGAGACCTGGGATGCGGTGGCGCGGGTGCGCACGGTCGATCGCAGCGGACGATTGCAGATCCGATCGCCAGGCGAATACTCCATCGGCTACCGCCACGTCATTCCGTTGCAGGCGCAGGACGAGTTTTTCGTCGCGGCCTGGTTCCGCTTCCGTCATGGCGACGGCGGCCGCGCCCGCCAGACGATCAAGGATCTTTTGTCGCGCCGCATCGCCAGCCAGCCTCTCAATGAACCCAACGCGGGCTCGGTATTCCGCAACCCGCCCGGCGATCACGCCGCGCGGCTGATCGAATCCTGCGGGCTCAAGGGAAAGCGCATCGGTGCCGCCGAGGTGTCGCTCAAGCACGCCAACTTCATCGTGAATAAGGGCGATGCCAGCGCGAAGGACATCGAAGAGCTGATTACCCTCGTGCAGGAAACCGTAAAGCGCAAAACCGGTGTGGAGCTGGAGCGCGAGGTACAGATAGTCGGTGAGGCAAGAGGCGAGAGGCGAGAGGCGTGAAAGTGAAGGGTTTCGGAAAGGTAGCTGTATTGATGGGCGGCCGCTCCGCCGAGCGGGAGATTTCCTTTATGAGCGGGAACGCCGTGCTTGCCGCGCTCAAGCGCAAGGGCGTGGACGCGCATGCCTTCGACACCCGCGACCGCGACCTGCATGAGCTGCGCAGCAAGGGGTTCGACCGCGTGTTCATCGCACTGCATGGACGCTACGGCGAAGATGGCACGGTCCAGGGCGCGCTCGAGCTGATGGGTATCTCGTACACCGGCAGCGGCGTCATGGCGAGCAGCCTGGCAATGGACAAGTGGCGCACCAAGCTGGTGTGGATCGCGGCCGGCATCCCTACGCCGCGGTTCGTGATGTTGGAGGCGGGTTCCGACTTCAAGGCGGTGCCGACTGATCTCGGGCTGCCGCTGATCGTGAAACCTTCGCGCGAGGGCTCGACCATCGGCTTGACCAAGGTCACCCGCGCCCGGGACATGGAAGCGGCGTACCGGAAGGCGGCGGAGCACGACGACATGGTGCTGGCTGAGGAATTCATCGCGGGCGCGGAAGTTACGGCCTCGATCCTGGGCGAGCAGGCGTTGCCGCTGATCCGCATCGAAGCGCCGGGCGGCAGCTACGACTACCAGGCGAAGTATTTCTCCGACGAGACCCGCTACTTCTGTCCGTCTGGATTGCCGCCTGCACAGGAGAGTCGCATACAGGCGCTCGCCCTCAGGGCATCCCGCATCCTCGACTGCCGAGGCTGGGGGCGGGTGGACGTGATGCTCGACGCCAACGGCAAGCCTTACCTGCTGGAGGCGAATACGGTGCCGGGGATGACCGGTCACAGCCTGGTGCCGATGGCGGCAAAGGCGGCGGGCATCCAGTTCGACGAACTGGTCGTGCGAATTCTGGAGGACGCGCATGTGGGATAGCGCGGCCGCGCTGAACCGGACAGCCAATTTGTTCTACGGCGCAGCCGCGCTCTTGATCGTCTACGCCTGCATCCTCTACGCGGTGCATCTGCCTGCATTCCCGTTGCGCGAGATCCGGGTCATCGGCGACGTTGGTCATGTGACCAACGAACAGGTCGCGGCGGTGATAGCGCGCGAACTACGGGGCAATTTCTTTACCGTCGACCTGGCACAGGCGCGCGAAGCGTTCGAAAAACTGCCCTGGGTGCGTAAGGTCAACGTGCGCAGGCAATGGCCGGATCGTCTGGAGGTTGCGGTGGAAGAGCACGAGCCGCTGGCGCGCTGGGGTTCGACCGCGCTGGTGAATGCGCACGGCGAGGTGTTCGAAGCTGCGATCAGCAGCACGCTGCCGGTGTTTTTCGGACCAGAGGGCACGGCCACGGAAGTCGTTGTCCGCTACGCCGAGTTCGAACGTTTGCTTGCGCCGATCGGCAGAAAAGTGGTGCTGATCGCGCTTTCGGCGCGACGCGCATGGCAACTGCGCCTGGACGACGGAATGGTGCTGCAGCTCGGGCGCGAGAACCTTGAGGCGCGGCTCGCGGGTTTCGTATCGGCCTACCCACGCACTGTGGCAACGCTGCCGCAGCCGCCTTCGCACGTGGATCTGCGCTACAGCAACGGATTTGCTGTGCGCACCCCGGGACTGAAATGGGACGCCAGGAAAGCCTGATCAAAAGGTGACACGAGACCAATGGCACTGAGTGGAAGGAAGGAAAACAAAAATCTGATCGTGGGGCTGGACATCGGCACCTCGAAAATCGCCGCCATCGTCGCGGAGATGAGGCCGGAGGGCGGCTTCGAGGTGATCGGCATGGGCAGTGCGCCTTCGCGCGGCCTGAAGAAGGGCGTGGTGGTGAATATCGAATCCACTGTCAACGCGATTCAGCGTGCGCTGGAGGAGGCGGAGCTGATGGCCGACTGCAAGATACGCGAGGTCTGGACCGGCATTGCCGGCAGTCACATCAGGAGTTTCAACTCGCACGGCATGGTGGCGATCAAGGACCGCGAGGTGGCGCAAGCGGACGTGGACCGTGTTGTTGAGACCGCAAAGGCGATCCCGATCCCAACCGATCAGCAGATCCTGCACGTGCTCAACCAGGAGTTCGTAATCGACGGCCAAGAGGACGTGCGCGAGCCGCTGGGCATGAGCGGCGTGCGGCTGGAGGTGAAGGTACACATCGTCACCGGTGCGGTCTCGGCGGCGCAGAACATCATGAAATGCGTGCGCCGCTGCGGGCTCGAGGTCAACGACCTGATCCTGCAGCCGCTCGCGTCGGCGACGGCAGTGTTGTCGGAAGACGAGCGCGATCTGGGCGTGTGTCTGGTGGACATCGGCGGAGGCACTTCCGACATCGCGGTATTCACCCAGGGCGCGATCCGCCACACCGCTGTGATCCCGATCGCAGGCGACCAGATCACCAACGACATCGCGATGGCGCTGCGAACCCCCACCAAGGAGGCTGAGGAAATCAAGCGCCGCTACGGCTGTGCGCTCAGAGAACTCGCGGATGCGCAGGAGATGGTGGAGGTGCCCGGCGTGGGTGACCGGGAGCCAAAGAAGATGTCGCGGCAGACGCTGGCCGAGGTGATCGAGCCGAGAGTGGAGGAACTCTACTCGCTGGTGCAGGCGGAACTGCGTCGGAGCGGTTTCGAGGAACTGCTTTCATCGGGAATCGTGATCACCGGCGGAAGCAGTTCGATGCAGGGCATGGTGGAACTGGGAGAAGAGGTGTTCCACATGCCGGTGCGGCTGGGGTTGCCGGGCTACGTCGGCGGTCTGTCGGAAGTGATTCGCAACCCGCGCTACTCGACCGGCGTGGGTTTGCTGATGGCGGGGCTGAGCCAGCACCAGCGCCATCAGATAGAGAAGATGCAGAGCGGTTCGTTCAAGCAGATTTTCGGGCGCATGAAGAAATGGTTCGAGACGAATTTTTAGAGGACGGGATTCAAAAGGAGAGTCTGGTTCCGGTTTTTCATGATCATTCACAGAGGAGATGAGAAATGTTTGAAATCGTGGATACGCAACCCCAGGAAGCGGTGATCAAGGTGGTGGGCGTGGGCGGCTGCGGCGGCAACGCGGTCGACCACATGATCAATGAAGGCGTGGAAGGCGTGGACTTCATTTGCGCCAACACCGATGCGCAGGCGCTCAAGCGCAACAAGGCGAAGACCCTGCTGCAACTCGGGCCGAATGTGACCAAGGGCTTGGGCGCCGGCGCCAATCCCGACATTGGCCGCGAGGCGGCGATGGAAGACCGCGAGCGCATCATCGAGCTGATCGAGGGCGCCGACATGTTGTTCCTCACCGCCGGCATGGGAGGCGGCACCGGTACCGGTGCGGCGCCCGTCGTGGCTGAAGCGGCGCGCGAGCTCGGTATTCTCACGGTCGCAGTGGTCACCAAGCCCTTCGCATTCGAAGGCAAACGCCAGAAGATTGCACAGCAGGGCTTGGACGAGCTGTGCCGGCACGTCGATTCGCTGATCGTGATTCCCAACGACAAGCTGATGCAGGTTCTGGGCGAGGACGTCAGCATGCTGGATGCGTTCAAGGCGGCGAACACAGTGTTGCACGGCGCGGTGGCCGGCATTGCCGAAGTGATCAAATGCCCTGGACTGGTGAACGTCGATTTCGCCGACGTTCGCACCGTCATGTCCGAAATGGGCATGGCGATGATGGGTTCGGCGATGGCCGCGGGTGCGGACCGCGCGCACTGCGCCGCGGAACAGGCGGTGGCGAGTCCGCTGCTCGAGGATGTGAATCTCGCGGGCGCGCGCGGCGTGCTGGTGAACATCACCGCCGGCACCAGCCTGAAAATGAAGGAAGTGCACGAAGTGATGAACACCATCAAGGGTTTCACCGCCGAGGATGCCACAGTCATTGTCGGTACCGTGATCGACGAAGCCATGAATGACCGGCTGCGCGTCACCATGGTGGCGACCGGCCTGGGCGGGGCCGCCGCGGTCAACCGCCATCATCATCAAAAGCCGTTGACGGTGGTGAAAACGGGTACCGATGCCGGCCCGTTGGCGGTGAACTACGGTGAGCTTGAGGCCCCGGCGGTGATGCGTCGGCGTTCGCGCGACGCGGCGGTAGAAGCGATGAAGCAATCGGGTGTGGACATGCTCGACATCCCCGCGTTTTTGCGCAAACAGGCCGACTAGATGCCGACTCGAATGAGGCTCTTTTGCAACGCAGCAACCGTCACTGCCGCGCTAGTGCTTTGTGCCGTGCTATGGTAATCTAATCAACCGTTTATCTTTGACAGTAGGTGACGGCCCACAAGGCCGCGCCGCGAGAAGCATCGACATGATCAAGCAACGTACGCTGAAGAACATGGTTCGCGCCACCGGGGTCGGTCTGCATACCGGTGAAAAGGTCTACCTTACGCTGCGCCCTGCCGCTCCCAACACCGGTATCGTGTTCCGACGTGTGGACCTTGAGCCGATGGTGGACATCAAGGCCGACCCCTACGCCGTCGGGGACACCCGACTGTCGTCCTGCCTCGAGCGGGGCAGTGCCCGGGTCCAAACCGTCGAGCACCTGATGTCCGCGCTCGCGGGCTTGGGGATCGACAACGTATATGTCGATTTGAGTGCTGGCGAAGTGCCGATCATGGACGGCTCCGCCTCTCCGTTCGTGTTCCTGCTGCAGTCGGCGGGGATCGACGAACAGGCCGCCGCCAAGAAATTCATCCGCATCAAGAAGCCGGTCGAATTGAAGCAGGGCGACAAGTGGGTCCGGTTCGAGCCTTATAACGGTTTCAGGGTCGATTTCAGCATCGATTTCAAACACCCGGTGTTCGCCAACTCCAATAAGCGCGTGGTCGTGGACTTCGAACACACTTCATATATCAAGGAAGTCAGTCGGGCGCGGACCTTTGGATTCATGCAGGACGTTGAGAACATGCGTGCGCAAGGGCTGGCCCTGGGCGGCAGCCTCGATAACGCCATCGTCATGGACGAATACCGGGTGCTGAACGCCGATGGCCTGCGCTACGAGGACGAATTCGTCAAGCACAAGGCGCTGGACGCGATCGGCGACCTCTATCTGCTGGGGCATCCGTTGATCGGGGCCTACTCGGCCTACAAGTCCGGCCATGCGCTGAACAACGGGCTGTTGCGTCGGCTGATGGAAGACGCCACGGCGTGGGAGTTCGTCAGCTTCCTCAGACCCGAAGAGGCCCCCGCTTTCCTGAGGCTGCAGATCCAAGCCGCCTGATCGGGCGGTCGATCTCCGATCCGGTTGGTTTTTTTGGCCGCACCGCTGCGGACAGCCGGATAACCGAATACCATGTTGGTCCTTAGAGTCTTCGGCGCTCTATTGGTGATTACCTTGGGCGTATCCTTGGTCGGGTTTTTCGTGACCAAAGATCGCCGGTGGCTGGGTTTCACCACTCGCGCGCTCGTGATCGGAGTGGTTATCGCGTTGATTTTTATTGTTTTATACGCTCTTGAACGGTTAGTCGTGGTGGTCTGACAGGTGCATCTTGCGACGGCCGAGGCGCTCAAGGGCAGATTTGAGCGGTGAGGCATCCAGCGTCGCGGACAATTCGGATATCGCTTGGCGGGCCGTTGAGCTTAAGGAAATTTGTTTTTGTGGCAATGGGTTATGACGGATCCTTACTTGCACTTGTACACGAATTGCGGTAACCTCATGTCCCCGTTGTCGGAAAAAGACCAGGATTCGCGGTGTGAGTTGTTTCAGTTTGGCAGCAGCGGCGCCGTTGTCAACGAACAGAACCAGTTCATCGGCAGCTGAAAGAGCCACCGTGGTCGAAGACGCCAGGCTGTCGGGCAGCACTTCAGTCAACATGTCTTGCAGGGCAAGGAGCCGGCGAACCTGGCGATTGAGGCCCTGCAATTGCGGAAGGCTGTCGATGAGCAGGCCGATGCGTTCGCTGGTCACGGCTGGTTGAGTCCTTGAATGCACAGAAGGGGAACGGATGAATATTATTCTGGTTTCCAACAAATTCACGCAGGCGCGCAGTTTCGCCGTCAGCACGCCCCAAGTCATCTTCCTCGGGCTCTTGCTCTGTCTTCTGGTGGTGTCGCTGGCCGTCCTGATGAATTACTTCTCGCTGCGTTATGCAGTCACCAACCAGAGCCCGTATCTGCAGTCCCTCCTGGAGGCGGTACAGGCCGAACAGACCCGCAAGACCCAGTCCTACCTGCGCGAAAGCCTGAATACCATGGCCGCGCGGCTGGGCGAAATGCAGGCGAAGCTGCAGCGGCTCGATACCCTGGGCGAGCGCCTTACCAAGCTTGCCGGCATCAAGCCGCAGGAATTCATGTTCGACCAGGCGCCGGCGCGCGGCGGTGCGGTGTCCACCATCCCGTCAAAGGAACTCTCGATGGGCGAGCTTGGCGAAAATCTGGACCGATTGGCGCAGCAGGTCGATGATCGCACCGACAAGCTTGGTGTCCTGGAATCGATGTTGACCCTGGTTCACGCGAAGCAGCAGTTGCTGCCGACCCAGCTTCCGGTCAACACCGGCTGGTACTCCTCGAATTTCGGTTGGCGCATCGACCCGTTCACAGGATGGAATGCCTTTCACGAAGGAATGGACTTCATGGCGCAGGAAGGCGAAGCGGTCACTGCTGCTGCCGGCGGCGTCGTGGTGTTTTCGGACCCGCATCCTCAGTATGGTAATATGATCGAGGTCGATCACGGCAACGGTTTGATCACGCGCTACGCTCATGCGTCCAAGCTGATTGCAAAAGTCGGAGACGTGGTTCTGCGCGGCCAGAAGATTGCCGAGGTCGGCAATACCGGCCGATCGACCGGAACGCATCTGCATTTCGAAGTGCGTCAATGGGGAGCCCCACAGAATCCCGCGCGCTTCCTTCAAGTGCCGGGCTGAGCGAACCGCAAGACGATTTCAGCGGAGGGGTGGGGGCAGGTGTCCCCACCCCTCTTGCTTTGAGGAAGCTCTGTTGAATGTTCACGAACCCTCTCAAGAAAATATTCGGTAGCCGCAACGACAGGCTGCTGCGCAAGTATGCGCACGCCGTACAGGCGATCAATGCACTCGACCCCGGCTTGCGTGAAATGAGCGATGCCGACCTGCGCGCGCGCACCGAGAAGTTCAAGCAACGCGTGCAGAACGGTGAAGCGCTCGACGAGCTCCTCGTGGAAGTGTTTGCGACCGTGCGCGAGGCCAGCCGGCGCGTGCTCAACATGCGCCACTTCGATGTGCAGTTGCTCGGAGGCATCGCTCTTCACAACGGCAAGATCGCGGAGATGCGCACCGGCGAGGGCAAGACGCTGGTGGCAACCCTGCCGGCCTATCTCAACGCACTCTCGGGCCGCGGCGTCCACGTCGTCACGGTCAACGACTACCTGGCCAATCGCGATGCCGAGTGGATGGGGCGCGTGTACCGGTTCCTGGGCCTCACCGTTGGCGTCAACCTGTCGCAGATGGAACACGAGCTGAAGCAGCAGGCCTATGCCGCCGACATTACCTACGGCACCAACAGCGAGTTCGGCTTCGATTATCTGCGCGACAACATGGTGTTCCAGGCCAGCGAGCGGGTGCAGCGGGGCCTGACTTATGCAATCGTCGACGAGGTCGACTCGATCCTGATCGACGAAGCAAGAACGCCACTCATCATTTCCGGCCAGGCGGACGACAGCACCGACCTGTATTACCGGATGAACGAGATCGTTCCCAGGCTCGCCCGGGTCAAGGAGGAAAACGGCCCCGGCGACTACACCGTGGACGAAAAGGCGCATCAGGTACTGTTGACCGAGGCCGGCCACGAGCGCGCCGAAGAACTGCTGACCAAGGCCGGCCTGCTGCCGGAGAACGGCAGCCTGTACGACGCCGCCAACATCGCCCTGATGCACCATATGTATGCCGGCTTGCGGGCGCACTCGCTGTTCCATCGCGACCAGCACTACGTGGTGCAGAACGACGAAATCATTATCGTCGATGAATTTACCGGACGATTGACGCCTGGGCGGCGCTGGTCCGATGGCCTGCACCAGGCGATCGAGGCCAAGGAGGGCGTGCGCATCCAGCGCGAGAATCAGACGCTCGCCTCGATCACGTACCAGAATTATTTCCGCATGTACAAGAAGCTGGCGGGCATGACCGGCACCGCCGACACGGAAGCCTATGAGTTCCAGCAGATCTACGGACTGGAAACGGTGATTATCCCGACCCACATGCCGATGATCCGCGAAGATCGCATGGACCAGGTCTACCGGACTGCGCGCGAGAAGTACCAGGCGGTGATCAACGACATCAAGGACTGTTACGAGCGCGGCCAGCCGGTTCTGGTCGGCACCACGTCGATCGAAAACTCGGAACTGCTTTCCGCGCAACTCGAAAAGGCCAAGTTGACGCACCAGGTCTTGAACGCCAAGCAGCACGCACGCGAAGCGGAAATCATCGCCCAGGCCGGCCGGCCCAAGATGGTCACCATCGCCACCAATATGGCGGGCCGCGGAACCGACATCGTGCTCGGGGGAAATCCCGAACCCGAGATCAACAAGGTGCGCAACGATACCGGCCTCCCGGATCAGGAAAAGGAAAGGCGCGTCGCCGAGATGCGCGACCGTTGGCAGAAGCTGCACCAGCAGGTGGTTGATGCCGGCGGTCTGCACATAATCGGCACCGAGCGGCACGAGTCGCGGCGGGTCGACAACCAGTTGCGCGGCCGGTCGGGCCGCCAGGGCGACCCGGGATCGAGCCGCTTCTACCTGGCCCTCGAGGATCCGCTGCTGCGCATCTTTGCGTCAGACCGGGTGGCGGCGATCATGAACCGGCTGAAGATGCCCGACGGCGAGGCAATCGAGCATCCCTGGGTGACGCGTGCGATCGAGAACGCGCAGCGCAAGGTGGAAGCGCGCAACTTCGACATACGCAAACAATTGCTGGAGTACGATGACGTCTCCAACGATCAGCGCAAGGTGATCTACCAGCAGCGCAACGAACTGCTCGAAGCGACGGATATTTCGGAAACCATCCGCTCGATGCGCGAAGGAACGGTCGATGCGCTCATATCGCAACATATTCCGCCGGAGAGTGTCGAGGAGCAGTGGGACGTTCCCGGCCTCGAAAGGACACTTGCCGCCGAGCTGGGCGTGGAACACCCGTTGCAGCAGTGGTTGAAGCAGGACGAGAACCTAGACGAGGAAAGTCTGCGCGCCCGTATCATCGCGGCCGCCAACAAGCATTACGACGACAAGTTCAGCAATGTGGATGCGGAAGCCGTGCATCACTACGAGCGCGCGATCATGCTGGACCGGCTGGACAGTCACTGGCGCGAGCATCTTGCTGCACTGGATCACCTGCGCCAGGGGATCCATCTGCGGGGCTATGCGCAGAAGAATCCGAAGCAGGAGTACAAGCGCGAGGCCTTCGAGCTGTTTTCGCTGATGCTCGAATCGGTGCGTACCGAGGTCACCCGCATCCTGATGACCGTGAAGATCAGGACTGCCGAGGAGGCGCAGGCGGTAGCCGAGAAGGAACAGGTCGAACTCAAGAACGTGCAATACCAGCATGCCGATCACGACGAGGCGCTCGAAAGGGCAAACGCCGAAACCAAGGTCCAGCCGTTTGTCCGCAGCGGCCAGAAGGTCGGGCGCAACGACCCCTGCCCGTGCGGGTCCGGCAAGAAGTACAAGCAGTGCCACGGCGCGCCGGGCGGGCCGACCGGCCTCACCGCCCGCGTCAACGGCTGACGGATCTGCAGGCGCCCCCGCCCGGCTCTTCGATGCAGAGCGGGGCGGGGGCGGGCCTGTCCTCAGCTGGCCATGAGCTCACGCAGCGCCCGGCGTGCTCGGGACTGCTGGCTCTCGAGCGGGTTCTCGCGGGTGGTGGCCACGAGGTCCTCGCGGTCGAGCCAGCGCTCGAGCGCGGCCAGCAGGAAGAAGCCGTCCGGTTCCCTCGCGAGCTGCTCCGCGACCAGCGGAGCTGCCGCCGGCCCCAGCTCCACGATGGCCTCGAACTCCGGACCGCGGGTGAAGTCGCGCGTGTCGGAGCTGAGCTGCAGCTCTGGTCGGGTCCAGGTCGCCTTCCACGCGGCGAGCCGACCCTCGAAGGAGGCGCGCAAGGCAGCCGGCACGCTTGTGGCGAGGGCTCCGGCCGCCGAGATCTCGTCGTGACTCAGGCCCGGGGACTCCGCCATTCCAGGGTTCGTCATGTCTGTCCCCTCTCTAGTTGAAGCTCGTGACGGTCCGGCCGTACTGCGCGCCGGTCAGCTCGGGTCGTCCGTGCGTGATCCGCAGGTACTGTCCGAGCTTGGACTCCCAGAGTCCTACCTTCGTGCTCGTGGTGACCCGGCTCCCGTGGGTCATCACGTTGGTCGGGCCGAC